>NZ_CP041690.1:2748333-3096666 GCF_008000755.1 Youhaiella tibetensis
CCTGAGTACGGTCGATACCACGGATCAGGGCACCGATGTTGTCGCCGGCCTGCCCCGAGTCGAGCAGCTTGCGGAACATTTCAACGCCGGTCACGGTCGTCTTCTGGGTGGCCTTGATGCCGACGATCTCGACTTCTTCACCAACCTTGACGATGCCGCGCTCGACACGGCCGGTCACCACGGTGCCGCGACCCGAGATCGAGAACACGTCTTCGATCGGCATCAGGAACGGCTGGTCAACCGGACGCTCCGGCTGCGGAATGTACGAGTCGACATTGCGCATCAGCTCGAGAACGGCCTCGTGGCCGAGCTTCGGATCGCCGTTGTTCAGGGCTTCGGTGGCCGAACCCTTGATGATCGGAATGTCATCGCCCGGGAATTCGTACGAGGACAGCAGCTCACGGACTTCCAGCTCGACGAGCTCGAGCAGTTCCGGATCGTCGACCATGTCGCACTTGTTCAGGAACACGACCAGAGCCGGCACACCGACCTGACGGGCGAGCAGGATGTGCTCGCGGGTCTGCGGCATCGGGCCGTCGGCAGCCGACACGACCAGGATCGCGCCGTCCATCTGGGCGGCACCGGTGATCATGTTCTTCACATAGTCAGCGTGGCCGGGGCAGTCGACGTGAGCGTAGTGACGGTTCTCGGTCTCGTACTCGACGTGAGCGGTGTTGATGGTGATACCACGAGCGCGCTCTTCGGGAGCAGCGTCGATCTGGTCGTACGCCTTGAAGGTCGCGCCACCGGTCTCAGCGAGAACCTTGGTGATAGCAGCCGTCAGCGACGTCTTGCCATGGTCAACGTGACCGATGGTGCCGATGTTGCAGTGCGGCTTGGTGCGCGAGAATTTTTCCTTCGCCATCGCTTTTCTCCGTAATCCGCCAGCGTTTCATGCCAGCGGGTAAGTTTGATCTCTTTTAAATCAGGCGTACTTGGCCTGGACTTCGGTGGCCACCGCCTGCGGGACCTGCTCGTAGTGGTCGAACACCATCGAGTACTGTGCACGACCCTGGCTCATCGAGCGGAGGGAGTTCACGTAGCCGAACATGTTCGCCAGAGGCACCAGGGCGTCGACGACCTGCACAACGCCACGGCTTTCCGTGCCACGGATCTGACCGCGGCGGGAGTTCAGGTCGCCGATGACGTCGCCCATGTATTCTTCAGGCGTCGTAACTTCAACCTTCATAACCGGCTCGAGGATCTTCGGACCGGCCTTCTGCAGAGCCTCGCGGAAACCAGCGCGGCCAGCGATTTCGAAGGCGAGGACCGAGGAGTCCACGTCGTGGTAGGCGCCGTCCGTCAGGACGAACTTCACGTCCACGATCGGGAAGCCGATCAGCGGGCCAGAGCCCATAACCGATTCCACACCCTTCTGCACGCCCGGGATGTATTCCTTCGGAACGTTACCGCCGACGACTTCCGAAGCGAACTGGAAGCCGGCACCCGGCTCATTGGGTTCGATGCGGAACTTGATGCGGGCGAACTGACCCGAACCACCCGACTGCTTCTTGTGGGTGTAGTCGTGCTCGACCTGGCGGCTGATGGCTTCACGGTAAGCCACCTGCGGCTGACCGATATTGGCCTCGACCTTGAATTCGCGCTTCATGCGGTCGACGATGATGTCCAGGTGAAGTTCACCCATGCCCGAGATGATGGTCTGGCCGGACTCTTCGTCGGTCTTGACGCGGAAGGACGGATCCTCGGCAGCCAGGCGAGCGAGCGCGAGGCCCATCTTTTCCTGGTCGCCCTTGGACTTCGGCTCGACCGAGATGTCGATAACCGGATCCGGGAATTCCATGCGTTCAAGGATAACCGGAGCACTCGGGATCGTCAGCGTGTCGCCCGTGGTGGTGTCCTTCAGACCCACGATGGCCACGATGTCGCCCGCATAGGCTTCGGTGATCTGCTCGCGGCTGTTCGCATGCATCTGGAACATGCGACCGACGCGTTCCTTCTTCTCCTTGACGGTATTCTCAAGGGAAGCACCGGCCTCGAGGTGACCCGAGTAGATGCGGCAGAAGGTCAGCGAACCCATGTGCGGGTCGTTGGCGATCTTGAAGGCCAGCATCGACAGCGGCTCTTCGTCCGAAGCGTGACGCTCGATCTCGGCACCGGTCTTGACGTCGATGCCCTTGATGGCAGGGATGTCGATCGGGGACGGCAGGAAGTCCACGACGGCGTCGAGGAGCGGCTGCACGCCCTTGTTCTTGAACGAGGAACCGCAGAACACGGGGTAGAACTTGGCATCGACCACGCCCTTACGGATCAGACGACGCAGGGTGTCCTTATCCGGGGCATTGCCTTCCAGGTACGCTTCCATGGCCGCATCGTCGATCTCGACGGCGGTCTCGACGAGACGCTCACGGTACTCTTCGGCGCGGGCCTTGAGGTCTTCCGGAATCTCGACGACGTCCCACTGGGCGCCCAGCTCTTCGTTGCGCCACACGAGCGCATTCATCTCAATGAGATCCACGACGCCCTTGAAGTCGCTTTCAGCGCCGATCGGCAGCTGCATGACCAGGGTGGTGATGCCCAGGCGCTTCTTGAGGGTATCGAGGCAGTAGTAGAAGTCGGCGCCGGTCTTATCCATCTTGTTGACGAAGATGAGACGCGGAACGTGGTACTTGTCGGCCTGGCGCCAGACGGTCTCCGTCTGGGGCTCAACGCCTTGGTTACCGTCGAGCAGAGCCACGGCACCGTCGAGAACACGCAGCGAACGCTCGACTTCGATGGTGAAGTCCACGTGGCCGGGGGTGTCGATGATGTTGAAGCGGTGCATCACGCCATCGCGCGACTTCCAGAACGTGGTGGTCGCAGCCGAAGTGATGGTGATGCCGCGTTCCTGCTCCTGCTCCATCCAGTCCATGGTAGCGGCGCCGTCATGGACTTCGCCGATCTTGTGGGACTTGCCGGTGTAGTAGAGGATTCGCTCGGTCGTCGTCGTCTTGCCAGCATCGATGTGAGCCATGATGCCGAAGTTACGGTAGCGATTAATCGGGTATTCGCGTGCCATGATGAGCTCCAACTACCAGCGGTAGTGCGAGAAGGCACGGTTGGCGTCAGCCATACGGTGCGTGTCTTCGCGTTTCTTGACGGCCTGGCCACGGCCATTGAGCGCATCCATCAGCTCGCCCGAGAGGCGCTCACGCATGGTGTGCTCGCCGCGCTTGCGGGCGGATTCGATGAGCCAGCGGATGGCCAGGGCCTGCTGACGATCGGTACGGACTTCAACCGGAACCTGGTAGGTCGCACCACCGACGCGGCGCGAGCGCACTTCCACGGCCGGACGAACGTTGTCCAGGGCAGTGTGGAAGACGGTGATCGGATCCTGCTTGGTCTTGGCCTGCACGATGTCGAAAGCGCCGTAGACGATGCCTTCAGCAGCCGACTTCTTGCCGTCCAGCATAAGGGAATTCATGAACTTGGTAACGACGATGTCACCGAACTTTGCGTCCGGGTGAACTTCGCGTTTCTCTGCGCGGTGGCGACGGGACATTAATAGAACTCCTTACTTCGGACGCTTCGCGCCGTACTTCGAGCGACGCTGCTTGCGGTCCTTGACGCTCTGAGTGTCCAGAACGCCGCGCAGAACGTGGTAGCGAACGCCGGGAAGGTCGCGCACGCGGCCGCCACGGATCAGGACCACGGAGTGCTCCTGAAGGTTGTGGCCTTCACCCGGGATATAGGAAATCACTTCGCGGGAAGTGGTCAGACGGACTTTGGCCACCTTGCGGAGGGCCGAGTTCGGCTTCTTGGGGGTCGTCGTGTACACACGGCTGCAAACGCCACGCTTCTGCGGGTTCGCTTCCATCGCCGGGACTTTGTTCCGCTTCGGCTTGGCCTGCCGGGGCTTGCGGATCAACTGATTAATGGTCGGCATTGCGCTCTTTCCATCCGTCCGAATTCAAAATGGTTCAGGCGTAGCAAACCAAAAGGCGCCCGCTCGAACCTCATTGAGGATCGGCGGCGCCGGGATGCAGCGGACCACTTCCATTTGGAAGCGTTCATGCGCACAAGAATGTCTACGTCTGTTACCAAAACTAGTGTGTTTGAGTTTCTTGGATGCCCGCGTCAGGCGGCAGATACCCGGTTGAAACTCACGACCGACCGTTAAGGTGGGCTGCGTATACCGCCCGAGTCCCCGCCCGTCAAGGGCAAGGTCCTAAAAAAGGGTGTCACATGGCCCGCATGCGCGGGGGTTATGGGACATTGCCCCCTCCTCCGGGAAGCCGGATCGGAATTGCTCCACGAACAGCCGGGCGGAAGGCCTCGTATATAGGTGTATTTTTCGTTATCAGAAGAGCGGGGCACGACAATTATGGTCCATGGGGGACCTGAGGAGACTACGATGACTTTCAAGGCTTTGATTCTCGGCGCCGCGATCGCGCTGGGAGCGACGGGCTCAGCCTTCGCCGCCGGATCCGACCTGGTCGACGGCAACGACGTCGATACGATTCTCGAGCTGGCCCGCGGCTATGGCAGCGCCAGCCTGGAGAAGCAGGACAATGGCGATCCCAAGATCAAGGGCGATATCGACGGCATCACCTATGCCATCTACTTCATGAACTGCACCAAGGGTAAGAACTGCGAGGACCTGAACTTCTATTCGGGTTTCCTTGACCTCAAGCCCGACATGGACGTCATCAACGCCTGGAATCGCGACAAGCGCTTCGGCAAGGCCTATCTCGACAGCGACGGCGATGCGGTGGTCGAGATGGACCTCAACCTCGAGCACGGTATCTCGACCGACAACCTGGACGCCGACATCTCGGTCTGGAGCCTGGTCGTGGGTCAGTATGCCGAGCACGTCGGCTACAAGAAGTAACCGGCGATTCCCGGTTCGAGAGTTTGGAAGGGCGGCCTGGCCGCCCTTTTTTCTGCCTAGCTCACCACCGCGATGATGAACCCGTCATAACCCTTGCTCCCCACGGTCTGCATCGCCGTGGCCGAGATGCGCGGGTTCGAGCCCAGGATTTCGAAGGCCGCGCGGGCCCCGCCCACATTGGCATCTCCAGTGTCGCCCCGGGTCACCGCCCCGTTGCGGATGACGTTGTCACAGATGATGACCGTCCCTGGCCGCGCGAGCTTGAGCGCCCAATCGAGATAGCCCGGATTGTTCGGCTTGTCGGCATCGATGAAGATGAGGTCGAACGGCCCTGCCCCTTCGGCGGCCAGGTGCGGCAGTGTTTCGAGCGCCGCGCCCGTGCGCACCTCGATCATCGAGCCGAGCCCTGCCCTTTCGATATTGGCGCGCGCCACCTGCGCATGGTGCGGATTGAACTCGAGGCTCACCACCCGCCCGTCCACGGGCAGTGCCCGCGCCATCCAGATGGTCGAATAGGCCCCGAGGGTGCCGATCTCGAGAATGCGTCTGGCGCCCGCGATCCGGGCGAGCAGGTGCAGCAGCTTGCCCTGCGCCGGAGACACGTCGATGGCCGGCAGCCCCGCCGCGCGGTTGGCTTCCAGTACCTGGTCGAGCGCCGGATCGTCAGGAACGAGGTTGGCCACGATATAGTCGTCGACCGCAGCCCAGGTCTTGTCGCTCATGTCTGTTTCCTGATCTCGGACCCGTGAATGCCGGCGGGTCGTCCGGGCCTCTGGCGCCCTAGGAGCGGCGCGGGATTGGTGCAATACTCACTGGTGAGCCCCGGGGAACCGGCGCCATGGAGAGGACCATGCAGCACGACGACACCCACGACAATGCCAATTTCCTTGGAATGCTAGCCATCGCCCTGATCGCGCTGGCCATTCTGTTCCCGCTCTTCATCTGGATGTCGGTAGCCATAAAGGGCTGACGTTCCATTCGGCTGGCGCCACTGCCGAACCGCAACCTGGCGAGCAACGAAAAAGGGGGCCCATGAGGCCCCCTTCTCTATTCGTATGATCGATCGGCTTACTCGGCCGGAACTGTCGGCGCCGGGATGGCGGCAGTCTCGGCGTGGCGACGGCGTTCCTCGAGGATGAGGTCATCGCGCTTGGCCGCAACCAGCTTGGCCGAGGTCGTCATGGCGCCGGTACCAGCCGGGATGAGGCGGCCGACGATGACGTTTTCCTTGAGGCCTTCCAGAAGGTCGGCCTTGCCGGAGATGGCAGCCTCGGTGAGCACGCGCGTCGTTTCCTGGAACGATGCGGCCGACACGAACGAGCGGGTCTGCAGCGACGCCTTGGTGATACCCAGCAGCACCGGGTTCGCCTGGGCGGGCTTGCGGCCATCGGCCACCAGCTGATCGTTGAGCTCGTCGAAGTCGAGCTTGTCGATCTGTTCGTCCTTGAGCAGGCCGCTGTCGCCCGGATCGGTGATCTCGACCTTCTGCAGCATCTGGCGAACGATCACCTCGATGTGCTTGTCGTTAATCAACACGCCCTGGAGGCGGTAGACTTCCTGGATCTCGTTGACGAGGTAGCGAGCAAGCTCCTCCACGCCCTTGATGGCCAGGATGTCGTGCGGTGCCGGGTTGCCGTCGAGGATGTATTCACCCTTCTCGATGGTGTCGCCTTCCTGCAGGTGGAACGGCTTGCCCTTCGGGATCAGGTACTCGACCGGATCGGCACCCTCTTCATGCGGCTCGATGATGACGCGACGCTTGTTCTTGTAGTCGCGGCCGAAGCGGATGGTGCCATCGATCTCGGCGATGATGGCGTGATCCTTCGGACGGCGAGCCTCGAACAGTTCGGCCACGCGCGGCAGACCGCCGGTGATGTCTTTGGTCTTGGCGCTTTCCAGCGGGATACGGGCCAGCACGTCACCAGCCGAGACCTTCTCGCCCGGCTCGACCGCGATAACCGCGTCGACCGAGAGCAGGTACCGGGCTTCGCCACCACGCTCCAGCTTGGCGACAGCGCCGCCGCGGGAGATCGTGATAGCCGGCTTGAGGCTGTCCGAACGCTGGCTGGTGCGCCAGTCGATGACAACGCGCTTGGTGAAGCCGGTGGTCTCGTCGGTGTTTTCCGCAACGGAAGCACCGTCCACCAGATCCTCGTAGCCCACCTCGCCGTCGACGTCGGCCAGCACGGGACGGGTGTAGGGGTCCCATTCGGCCAGACGCTGGCCGCGCTTGACGGTGTCGCCATCCTTGACACGGATCTTGGCACCATAAGCCACGCGGTGGGTCGCACGGTCCTTCCCGTCGCCATCGAGGATGGCGAGGGTGACGTTACGGCCCATGGCAACGAGCAGGCCACCCGAGATCTTGGCAACGTTGGCGTTGCGGATCTCGATCTTGCCTTCGGCACCAGCCTCGAGGAACGAGCTGTCGACCACCTGTGCCGTACCACCGATGTGGAACGTGCGCATGGTGAGCTGCGTACCCGGCTCACCGATCGACTGCGCGGCGATGACGCCGACAGCTTCACCGATGTTGACCGGCGTACCGCGAGCCAGGTCACGGCCGTAGCAGGCGGCGCAGCAACCCTGACGCATGTCACAGGTCAGCGGCGAGCGGATGCGGACCGACTGGATCTTGGCATCCTCGATCATATCGACATGCTTCTCTTCGAGCAGCGTGCCCTTGGCGACCAGCAGATCACCCGAGACCGGATGATTGATGTCGTCGGCAGCCGTACGGCCCAGGATACGCTGGCCGAGAGTGGCCACGATCTGGCCGGCATCCACGATCGGCTCCATGGTCAGGCCACGATCGGTACCGCAATCGAGTTCGGTAATGATCGAGTCCTGCGCCACGTCCACGAGACGACGGGTCAGGTAACCCGAGTTCGCGGTCTTGAGCGCGGTGTCGGCGAGACCCTTACGGGCACCGTGGGTCGAGTTGAAGTACTCGAGAACGGTGAGGCCTTCCTTGAAGTTGGCCGTGATCGGGGTTTCGATGATCGAGCCGTCCGGACGAGCCATCAGGCCGCGCATACCGGCGAGCTGCTTCATCTGGGCCGGCGAACCACGGGCACCCGAGTGGCTCATCATGTAAACCGAGTTGATCGGCTTCTGACGACCCGTCTCCTGGTCGATCTGAACGGCGGCAATGCCCTTCATCATCTCTTCGGCGACCTTGTCACCGCACTTGGCCCAGGCGTCGACCACCTTGTTGTACTTCTCGCCCTGAGTGATCAGGCCGTCGTTGTACTGCTGCTCGAATTCCTCGACCTGCTTACGGGTGTCCTCGACGATCTTATACTTGCTCGTCGGGATAACCATGTCGTCCTTGCCGAACGAAATGCCCGCGTCACAAGCGTTCTTGAAGCCGAGCTGCATGACGCGGTCACAGAAGATGACCGTCTCCTTCTGACCGCAACCGCGATAGACGGTGTCGATCATCTTGGAGATCATCTTCTTGGTCATGAGCTGGTTCGCGGTCGCGAACGGCACGGCCGGGTGCTTGGGCAGGATCTGACCGATCAGCATGCGGCCCGGGGTCGTTTCCACGATCTCGGTGGTCTGGTTGCCGTTCTCGTCGAACGCCACCACACGGCCCTTGATCTTGGAGTGCAGCGTCACCACGCCGGTATCCAGGGCGTGCTCGAGCTCGGCCACGGACGAGAACATCATGCCCTGGCCGGGCTCGTTCTCATTCATGAGCGAGAGATAGTAGAGCCCCAGGACGATGTCCTGGCTCGGCACGATGATCGGCTGGCCGTTGGCCGGGTGCAGGATGTTGTTGGTCGACATCATCAGCACGCGGGCTTCGAGCTGAGCTTCGAGCGACAGCGGCACGTGCACGGCCATCTGGTCGCCGTCGAAGTCGGCGTTGAAGGCCGAGCAGACGAGCGGGTGCAGACGGATGGCCTTGCCTTCGATCAGCATGGGCTCGAAAGCCTGGATGCCGAGGCGGTGCAGGGTCGGCGCGCGGTTCAGCAGAACCGGGTGCTCGCGGATGACCTCGTCCAGGATATCCCAGACTTCCGGCTTTTCCTTTTCGACCAGCTTCTTGGCCTGCTTGACGGTAGAGGAGAAGCCCTTGGCTTCAAGACGCGAGTAGATGAACGGCTTGAAGAGCTCCAGAGCCATCTTCTTGGGAAGACCGCACTGATGCAGCTTGAGCTCCGGACCCACGGTGATCACCGAACGGCCCGAATAGTCCACGCGCTTGCCGAGCAGGTTCTGACGGAACCGGCCCTGCTTGCCCTTGAGCATATCCGAGAGCGACTTCAGCGGACGCTTGTTGGCACCGGTGATGGTGCGGCCACGGCGACCGTTGTCGAAGAGCGCATCCACGGCTTCCTGGAGCATGCGCTTTTCGTTGCGGATGATGATATCCGGCGCACGCAGCTCGATCAGGCGCTTGAGGCGGTTGTTACGGTTGATCACGCGACGGTAGAGGTCGTTGAGATCGGACGTAGCAAAGCGGCCGCCATCCAGCGGAACCAGCGGGCGCAGTTCGGGCGGAATGACCGGGATAACGGTCATGATCATCCATTCGGGCTTGTTGCCCGAAACGATGAACTGCTCGACGACCTTGAGGCGCTTGGCGAGCTTCTTGGGCTTCAGTTCCGTGGTCGACTCGGCGATTTCCACGCGCAGGTCCGCCGCGATCTTTTCCAGATCGAGGGCGAGCAGGATGTCGCGGATGGCCTCGGCGCCGATCTTGGCGGTGAAGCTGTCGGCACCGTACTGGTCCTGGGCGTCCAGGTACTGTTCCTCGGTCAGCAGCTCATGCAGGCTGAACGGGGTCAGGCCGGGCTCGAGAACGACGTAGTTCTCGAAGTAGAGGATGCGCTCGATGTCCTTGAGCGTCATATCGAGCAGCAGCGCGATACGGGACGGCAGGGACTTGAGGAACCAGATGTGGGCGACGGGCGCGGCGAGCTCGATGTGGCCCATGCGCTCGCGGCGGACGCGGCTCAGGGTGACTTCCACACCGCACTTCTCGCAGATGACGCCCTTGAACTTCATGCGCTTGTACTTGCCGCACAGGCACTCGTAGTCCTTCACGGGGCCAAAGATGCGCGCGCAGAACAGGCCGTCACGCTCGGGCTTGAACGTACGATAGTTGATGGTCTCGGGCTTCTTGATCTCGCCGTAGGACCACGAAAGGATCTTTTCCGGGCTGGCGATCGAGATCTTCATCTGATCGAAGGTCTGCGCCGGAACCTGCGGATTGAACGGGTCCATGACGTGAGAATGATGATTCATTCGGTCTCTCCTCGTTTCGCGAGTTTCGGGCTCACCGGCCCGAAACCCCACGAAAGCGTTTCAATTAATGGCTGAGGCGAATTATTCCGCCGCGGCCTGAGGAGGCTCCAGCTCCGCTTCGGCCTGCTCGGTCCCGGTAGCCTCGGCCGTATCGAGCTCGACATTGAGCCCGAGCGACCGGATTTCCTTGACCAGCACGTTGAAGCTTTCCGGAATGCCCGCTTCGAAGGTGTCGTCGCCGCGCACGATGGCCTCGTAGACCTTGGTGCGGCCGGCCACGTCGTCCGACTTGATCGTCAGCATTTCCTGGAGGGTGTACGCGGCACCGTATGCCTCGAGTGCCCACACCTCCATTTCGCCGAAGCGCTGACCGCCGAACTGCGCCTTACCACCGAGCGGCTGCTGGGTAACCAGCGAGTACGGGCCGATCGAGCGGGCGTGGATCTTGTCGTCCACCAGATGGTGCAGCTTGAGCATGTAGATGTAGCCCACGGTCACCTGACGGTCGAACTGCTCGCCGGTACGGCCGTCAAAGACGGTCGACTGGCCGGAGGACTTGAGCCCTGCCCTTTCAAGCATTTCGACGATGTTGGCTTCCTTGGCGCCATCGAACACCGGCGTCGCGATCGAGACACCCTTCGAAAGGTGCTCGCCCAGACGGACGACACTGTCGTCGTCGAGGTTCGAGACGTAGTCGTCATCCGAAAATAGGTCGCCGATCTCCCGCTTCAAGGGCTTGAGGTCCCCGTTCTGCTGGTAGATGCGGACCATCTCGTCGATCTTCTTGCCCATGCCGGCGCAGGCCCAGCCGAGGTGGGTTTCCAGAATCTGGCCCACGTTCATGCGGGACGGCACGCCCAGCGGATTGAGCACGATGTCGACGGGAGTACCGTCTTCCAGGTACGGCATATCCTCGAGCGGGGTGATCTTGGACACCACGCCCTTGTTGCCGTGACGGCCGGCCATCTTGTCGCCCGGCTGGATCTTGCGCTTGGTCGCAACGAAGACCTTGACCATCTTCATCACGCCCGGCGGAAGTTCGTCACCGCGCTGGAGCTTGTCGACCTTGTCGATGAAACGCTGCTCGAGCAGACGACGGCTCTCTTCATACTGGGCATGAAGAGCTTCCATCTCGGTCATGACCTTGTCGTCTTCGACCGCGAACTGCCACCACTTCGAACGGGGCTGAGCCTCGAACATCTGGTCGTTGAGCTTGGTGCCCACGACATAGCCCTTCGGGCCAGCCGTCGCCGCCTTGCCGAACAGCATTTCCTTCAGACGCGCATAGACGTTGCGGTCCAGGATCGACTGTTCGTCGTCGCGGTCCTTGGCCAGGCGCTCGATTTCCTCGCGCTCGATGGCCATGGCGCGCTCGTCCTTGTCGATGCCGTGGCGGTTGAACACGCGCACTTCAACGACAGTACCAGCATCGCCCGGCGGAACGCGGAGCGAGGTATCGCGAACGTCAGAAGCCTTCTCGCCGAAGATGGCGCGCAGGAGCTTTTCTTCCGGCGTCATCGGGCTTTCGCCCTTCGGCGTGATCTTGCCGACCAGGATGTCGCCAGGACCGACTTCGGCACCGATGTGGACGATACCGGCTTCGTCGAGGTTCTTGAGCGCTTCTTCCGACACGTTCGGAATGTCGCGCGTGATTTCCTCGGGGCCGAGCTTGGTATCGCGGGCCATCACTTCGTATTCCTCGATGTGGATCGAGGTGAAGACGTCCTGCATGGCGATCTTTTCGCTCAGCAGGATCGAGTCTTCGAAGTTGTAGCCGTTCCAGGGCATGAACGCGACGAGCACGTTCCGGCCCAGGGCCAGATCACCCAGTTCGGTGGAGGGACCGTCAGCCACGATGTCGCCGGCTTCGACATGGTCGCCCACAACCACCAGCGGACGCTGGTTGATGCAGGTCGACTGGTTCGAACGCTGGAACTTCATCAGGTTGTAGATGTCCACGCCCGACTTGGAGGCATCCGTCTCCTCGGTGGCGCGGATAACGATACGGGTCGCATCCACCTGGTCGACGATGCCCTTGCGCTTGGCGACGATCGCGGCGCCCGAGTCACGGGCCACGACCGGCTCCATGCCCGTGCCCACGAACGGGGCCTCGGCACGCAGCAGCGGCACAGCCTGACGCTGCATGTTCGAGCCCATCAGGGCGCGGTTGGCGTCGTCGTTCTCGAGGAACGGGATGAGCGCGGCAGCCACAGACACGATCTGCTTGGGGCTCACGTCCATCAGGTCGACGAGTTCCTTGGGCGTCAGACCGTTGTCGCCGGCGTGACGGGCCAGGACCAGGTCGTCCACGAACTCGCCCTTCTCGTTGAGCTTGGCGTTCGCCTGGCCGACATAGTGCTTGGCCTCTTCCATGGCCGACAGGTACACGACCTCGTCGGTCACGTGGCCTTCCACGATCTTGCGGTACGGGGTCTCGATGAAGCCGTACTTGTTGACGCGGGCAAAGGTCGCCAGGGAGTTGATCAGACCGATATTCGGGCCTTCCGGCGTCTCGATCGGGCAGATACGACCATAGTGCGTCGGGTGCACGTCACGGACTTCGAAGCCGGCGCGCTCGCGGGTGAGACCACCAGGCCCAAGAGCCGACAGGCGGCGCTTGTGGGTGATTTCCGAGAGCGGGTTGGTCTGGTCCATGAACTGCGACAGCTGGGACGAACCGAAGAACTCCCGGACTGCGGCCGCTGCCGGCTTGGCGTTGATCAGGTCCTGCGGCATGACGGTGTCGATTTCGACCGACGACATGCGTTCCTTGATCGCGCGCTCCATGCGGAGCAGGCCAAGACGGTAGTGGTTCTCCATCAGCTCGCCGACCGAACGCACGCGACGGTTGCCGAGGTTGTCGATGTCGTCGATCTCGCCCCGGCCGTCACGCAGGTTCACCAGCGTGCGGACGACTTCCACGATGTCTTCCTTACGCAGGATGCGCACGGTGTCATCGACGTCGAGGTCCAGACGCATGTTCATCTTGACGCGGCCGACGGCCGACAGGTCATAGCGCTCGCTGTCGAAGAACAGCGAGTTGAACATGGCTTCGGCGGTCTCGACGGTCGGCGGCTCGCCCGGACGCATCACGCGGTAGATGTCGAACAGAGCGTCTTCGCGGCTCTCGTTCTTGTCCACGGCCAGCGTGTTGCGGATGTAGGCGCCCACATTGACGTGGTCGATGTCGAGGATCGGCAGTTCGTCGAAGCCCAGTTCCTTGAGCTTGTTGAGCGTCTTCTCGTCGATCTCGTCACCGGCTTCGACGTAGACTTCACCGGTCTGGAAGTTGATGAGGTCCTCGGCGACATAGGTGCCGTAGAGGTCTTCATCGACCGCGAGCAGGTGGGTCAGGCCATTCTCGGCGAGCTTCTTGGCCTGGCGGGCCGAGAGCTTCTTGCCGCCCTCATGAACCACGTCGCCGGTCTTGGCGTCGATCAGGTCATGGGTCGGCTTGGCATTCTTCATCTTTTCCCAGTTGTAGGGAACCTGCCAGCCGGTCTTGGTCTTCTCGTAGTTGAGCGTGTTGTAATAGGTGCTGAGGATTTCCTCGGCATCCATGCCAAGCGCCTTGAGCAGCGAGGTCACCGGAATCTTGCGGCGACGATCGATGCGCGCATAGACGATGTCCTTGGCGTCGAACTCGATATCCAGCCACGAACCGCGGTAGGGAATGATACGGCCGGCGAAGAGCAGCTTGCCCGACGAGTGGGTCTTGCCCTTATCGTGGTCGAAGAACACGCCCGGCGAACGGTGCATCTGGGAGACGATCACGCGCTCGGTGCCGTTCACGATGAACGTGCCGTTCGAGGTCATGAAGGGCATGTCGCCCATGTAGACGTCCTGCTCCTTGATGTCCTTGACGGAGCGGGCACCGGTTTCCTCGTCCACTTCGAACACGATCAGCCGCAGCGTCACCTTGAGCGGCGCGGCGAAGGTCATATCGCGCTGCCGGCACTCGTCGACGTCATACTTGGGCTGCTCGAACTCGTACTTCACGAACTCGAGGGAAGCGGTGTTGGAAAAGTCGGTGATCGGAAAGACCGATTTGAAGACAGCCTGAAGTCCTTCTTCCGGACGGCCGCCCTTGGGCTCGTCGACCAGAAGAAACTGATCATAGGAGGCCTTCTGGACCTCGATCAGGTTCGGCATCTCCGTGACTTCGCGAATGCGGCCGAAAGTCTTGCGTACCTTGCGGCGGCCGTTGAACGTGGTAGCCATAAAAGCTCCTCAGTTTTCTCGATGTCTCGGAGGCAAATGTCCAAAGACCCGACTATCAGCCGTCGGCTCTCGGGACATGTGCCCTGGTGTGTATTTAGTTCCGCAACTATCGCCCTACCCCTGGCGGGCGGCGACCCATCCAGCTACGCGGACGGGGAGTTGGGGCGGCGCGTCGAGCGCCACCCCGAAAGTCGGTAAGACGAACTTACTTGAGTTCGACCTTGGCGCCGGCGTCTTCCAGCTTCTTCTTGATGTCTTCGGCTTCAGCCTTCGAAGCGCCTTCCTTGATGGCCTTCGGAGCGCCTTCGACGAGAGCCTTGGCTTCGCCCAGGCCCAGGCCGGTGATGGCGCGGACTTCCTTGATGACGTTGATCTTGTTGTCGCCGAAGGAGGCGAGGATCACATCAAATTCGGTCTTTTCTTCGGCAGCGGCGGCCGGAGCAGCACCACCGGCAGCGGCGGCAACGGCGACCGGAGCGGCAGCGGAAACGCCCCACTTCTCTTCGAGAAGCTTGGAGAGCTCGGAAGCTTCCAGGACGGTCAGGGCGGACAGTTCATCAACGAGTTTGGCGAGATCGGCCATTTGAATACTCTTTCAGGTTTGTTTCAGTTCGAACCGTGGAGGGTGTCCACGTAAGGTTAGGCTGCGCTCTTGTCCGCATAAGCGGCCAACACGCGGGCAATCTGTCCGCCAGGCGCCTGGACGACCGACGCGATACGGGTCGCGGGCTGCTTGAGCATGCCGGCGAGAGTAGCGCGCAGTTGATCCAGCGAAGGCAGAGTCGCCAGGGCCTTGACGCCATCGGCATCAAGGGCGGTCGAGCCCATAGCGCCACCGAGAATGACGAACTTCTGGTTCTTCTCGGCGAACTTGGCAGCGATCTTGGGCGCTGCCACGGGATCTTCCGCATAGGCGATCAGCGTCGGGCCGGTGAACAGGCCCGAGATGTCCGCAGTATCGGTTTCCTTCAGAGCGAGCTTGGCAAGACGGTTCTTTGCGACCTTGACCTTGCCACCGACGTCGCGGACCTGCTTGCGCAGGCCTTCGAGGTCAGCAACGGTCAGGCCGGAATTCTGCGCAACGACGATCGACCCAGCGCCAGCAAAAGCTGCCTGGAGCGATTCGACGACAACGCGCTTTTCCGCTCTTTCCATGCTAGTCTCCACATACAGTCCAGCGTTGCCGCCGGACCCTTTGCCATTTGCTGCCCCCTTCCCGGATCGCTCCGGCTCGGGATGCAACGGTTACATGCCTGTCAACCGAACTCCCCGAAGGGCAGCTAGGCCTGGTTCGTACCTGAAAACCTAAAGGGCCAGACGGCCCTCGAAATCTTCTGGTCTTCCCCCCGTCTATTGCAGGCTTTGCTTTTAAGTCCGCCCGTAAAGGGTTGGGACGCCAGCAGTCTCGGACAGGTCTTAGCCGGATCGCTCCGGCTTCCCGGACGGCCCGAAGGCCGCCCGAAACTCTTGCACGCCAGCCCTTAGAGGACCGACGACGGCTCCACGTGCACGCCAGGACCCTGGCTCGAGGACACCGCAACGCGCTTGACGTAGGTGCCCTTGGCACCGGCCGGCTTGGCCTTGGTCACGGCATCGGCGAAAGCCTTGATGTTCTGGAGCAGCGCGTCTTCGCTGAACGAAGCCTTGCCGACACCAGCATGCAGGATACCGGCCTTCTCGACGCGGAATTCCACGGCGCCGCCCTTGGCAGCCTTCACGGCGCCGGCGACATCGGGGGTGACCGTGCCGACCTTGGGGTTCGGCATCAGGTTGCGCGGGCCCAGGATCTTACCCAGGCGGCCGACGAGCGGCATCATGTCCGGGGTCGCGATCACGCGGTCGAAGTTGATCGTGCCGCCCTGGATCTGGTCGACCAGGTCCTCGGCGCCGACGACTTCAGCACCGGCCTTGCGGGCCTCTTCGGCCTTGGCGTCGCGAGCGAAAACCGCAACGCGAACGGTCTTGCCGGTGCCATTGGGCAGGTTCACAACGCCGCGGACCATCTGGTCGGCGTGACGCGGATCGACGCCCAGGTTGAAGGCGACTTCGATCGACTCGTCGAACTTGGCGGTGGCACGGGCCTTCACCATCTTCACGGCTTCTTCGATGCCGTAGAGCTTCTTGCGATCAATGCCCTCGCGGGCCTTCTCGATACGCTTACCAACGTGTGCCATGATCATTAACCCTCGATCTGGAGGCCCATGGAACGGGCGGAGCCCGCGATCATGGATGCAGCGGTATCAACGTCGTAGGCGTTGAGGTCCTTGAGCTTCTTCTCGGCGATCTCGCGGATCTGGGCCTGCGTGATCGTGCCAGCCGATTCCTTGCCCGGAAGCTTGGAACCCGACTTGAGGTTCACGGCCTTCTTGAGGAAGTAGGTCACGGGCGGGAGCTTGGTCTCGAACGTGAAGCTCTTGTCCGCATAGATGGTGATCACGACCGGGGTCGGGGCACCCTTTTCCTGCTCCTGCGTGGCCGCATTGAAGGCCTTGCAGAATTCCATGATGTTGAGGCCGCGCTGACCGAGAGCGGGACCGATCGGGGGCGACGGGGTCGCCGAGCCGGCAGGCACCTGAAGCTTCAGATAGCCGGTGATTTTCTTTGCCATTTTCGTCCTTTCGAGCACCGCACTCGCGTACGGGGCCGGTTTGCCTAGTGCCCACTGTCATTGCGGGCGTTTGACGCCGTGGTGCGAAGGCTTGCCGGTGGCTGGCAGCCACCACCCTCTTCCACGGATTTGCAGCGGGGCGTTCTAGACCCTGCCGCCGTAACAGTCAGATCAAACCTTCTCGACCTGACCGTATTCCAGTTCCACGGGCGTCGGACGCCCGAAGATCGAAACTTCCACCTTGAGGCGCGAGCGCTCCTCGTCGACTTCCTCGACGACGCCGTTGAAGCTGGCGAACGGGCCGTCGGCCACGCGCACCTGCTCGCCCACCTCGAACGAAACGGAGGGCTTGGGATGCTCAACGCCTTCCTGCACCTGCTGCAGGATGGCCATGGCTTCCTTTTCAGAGATCGGCATGGGCTTGTCGCCCGAACCGAGGAAGCCGGTAACCTTGGGCGTGTTCTTGATGAGGTGGAATGCCTGGTCGGTCATATCCATCTTCACCAGCACGTAGCCCGGGAAGAACTTGCGTTCGGTGTCGACCTTGCGGCCGCGACGGATCTCGACGACCTTCTCGGTCGGAACGATCACGTCCTCGAACAGGTGCTCGAGCTTGTTCTGCGCAACCTTCTCGCGGATCGACTCGGCGACCTTGCGTTCGAAGTTGCTGTACGCCTGAACAATGTACCAGCGCTTGGCCATACCGCTCCGCCGCTCCTGCTAAATTCTTGTTTTACGTCCGCTTATCAGCGGATCGACAACATCATCTGGACCAGCCAGGCAATGATCTGATCGGCAGCCAGGAAGAAGAGGCTCGCAAGCGCCACCAGCACCAGAACCATGGCAGTCGAGATCAGCACCTCGTTGCGGCTCGGCCAGACAACCTTGCTGACTTCGCTGCGCACCTGCTGGAGAAATGTAAGTGGATTGGTGCGTGCCATATAAACGTCAGCCTCTTGGAACTTTTATCCATAGCCAAATAGCCGGGCGAGTCACTCGCACGGCTGGGAAAGGGCGATATAGAGACTTTGTTCAGCAATTGCAACAGCAGGGGGAGAGAATTTGCCCCCGGCCGGCGATTGTGATCACCCTAGCAAAAGCCCACGTCTCGTGTGGGCTCGAAACGGGCTGCACCAGCCGGCCCGCGCCCCAAGAGCAGGAGATGACCGATGTATACTCATATCCTTATCGCTACCGACGGCAGCGACCTGTCCGCCAAAGGCGTCGACCAGGGCGTGCGTCTAGCAAAGAAATTAGGCGCTGCCGTGACCATCGTGACGGTCACCGAACCCTGGGTCTCCATCGGCACCGACGCCACCTTCGGCTGGGGCGGTTATTCCAACCCGCTCGATGAATACGAGAAGGCCAGCGACGCTTCGGCCAAGGCGATTCTGACCAAGGCCAGCGAGGCCGCCGCCGCGCTCGGGGTGGAAGCCAAGACCATCCACATCCCCAATCAGTATCCCGCCGACGCCATCGTCACCGCCGCCCAGGAAAACGGCGCCGACCTGATCGTGGTCGCCTCCCACGGCCGCCGCGGGCTCGGCCGGCTCCTGCTCGGCAGCCAGGCGACCCAGGTGCTCACCCAAAGCTCCATCCCCGTACTCGTCGTCAAATAAGCGACAGCCCCAGCCGATCGAGCAGCGCGCCGACCACCGGCGCCTGCCCTTTGCTCAGCTTGCGCAGGGCCTCCTCCGGCCCGAACCACCCTGCCCTGTCCGCCTCGGGAAAGGCCTGCCGGCGCCCCGAGCGCGGCGGCCATTCAAGCTCGAACGTATTGCTGACGAGCCTTGCGGGATCGAACTCTCCTTCGCAGGCCCAGGCGCGCAGCGTCTTGTTGGAAGACAGCCGGAAGCTGCCGAGTTCCAGGAACGGCCCCACCGCCACTCCGCCCGTCTCTTCGCTGAATTCCCGGCGCGCCGCCTCCAGGGGATCCTCATCGCCTTCGCACAGGCCTTTTGGGATCGACCAGGCGCCGTCATCCTTTCGGGCCCAGAACGGACCGCCGTGATGCAGCAGGAGCATCTCGACCGCAGCCCCGTCGCGGCGGAAGAAGACGATACCGGCACTCAACATGGCGACCTCCTTCCCGTGCCAGTCACCCTGGCAGCACACACCCTCCAATAACAAAAAAAGGCGCCCCGGAGGGCGCCATCGGAGAAGGATAATCAGTCGGCGTCTACCTGGCGGTGCGCAGCATGCCCCAGCCCAGGATCGCCATGAAGGAAAGGAAAAGCGTAAGGATCGCGGTAACGGCGACGAGGCTTTCGGTCGGCATGTGAAACTCCTGATTCATCACACCCCTGATGAACCACGAGCCCTGATCGGCTTCCTTGACTTAGATCAAACTCGCGCTAGCCGCAGCGGACGAGCAGCCTTTCGAGGTCCGGCACGGTGATATCGCGCAGCCGGTCGATCCCGATGACCCCGTCCTTTTTGAGCCGGGTCAGCTGGCGCGATACCGTCTCGATGGTCAGCCCCAGAAAATCGGCGATATCGGCCCGACCGAGCGGCAGGCGGAAGGACACGCTGCCATGGTCGAGCGCCCGCGGGTTAGCGTGGGTCGCTATGAGATAGAGGAAGCTCGCGACCTTTTCGCTGGCCGACTTGCGCCCCACCGTCACGATCCACTCGCGGGCGTCGTCCAGTTCGCGAAGGGCCTGCCGCATGAGGCGGTTCTCGAGCGCCGGGCTTTCCGCCACCAGTTTTTCGAGCGCACCTCGCGGCACCCGGCACAACTCCACATCGGAAGCCGCCTCGGCGCCGAGCCGGTTCTCCGTACCGTAAAGACGGCCGAGGAAATCGGGAGCGAACTGCAGCCCGACGACCTGCCGCCGGCCATCTTCGAGGGTCTTGGTGAGCTTGATCACCCCGGACATGACATTTGCATAGGCACCCGGCTCGTCCGCCTCGCGGATAAGCTGCTCGCCCGCCTCATGCCGCACGACGCGCGTGCTGCGGGCAAGTTCGGTCAGCTGCGCCGGTTCAAGCGCGCCGCAAAGCCCCCGGTGCCGGGCCTCGCAACTGACGCAGAGCACCGGAACGCTGGAATTATGGATATCCTGACGACTGATCTCGAGACCCCATTCGCAATTCCGGCACCTTACAAGCCCCGGAACGGAAAGGCGATAGACCCCAACGCCGCACGCGCCTGGCCCAGCGCAAAAAACAACCCCGGCGCTGGGGCCGGGGTCAGGAAAGACTGTCTGGAAGCACATCCTCAACGTAGCCGCGCAAGCAAGGTTCCCGCGAAAGGCGTTTTCGCCGATCACGAAATCTCGCGCGCAATATCTAGGGCGGGAAATGTGGGATGGAGGGCCGCGGCGCGGCCTTAGTGCCTGGCAGGGGCAGAGGGACTCGAACCCACGACCCTCGGTTTTGGAGACCGATGCTCTACCAACTGAGCTATACCCCTTCAGGCGACGAACCCTCTACTGGGAAAGCCGGACTCGCGCAAGGGGTTTGGCGGGCCAACCGCGATTTGCACAGGTTCTGACGATGCCGGGAGAGGTTGGAGCGGGTGAAGGGAATCGAACCCTCGTATTCAGCTTGGAAGGCTGCTGCTCTACCATTGAGCTACACCCGCCCGCATGACTGAGCCGTATAATGGCTAAGCGCCTCGCCGCGCAAGATTGAATTGCTCCCCTTCCCCATAATGCGCACACCTCCACGCGCGCGTAGAGGCTACTCCGTGTAACCGGGTAACCTGGTGGAAACCCGGTTTCGACAAGGTCACCAAGTATAGTTGAAGTATTCATGCTAGTATGGAAGACAACGAACGAACATTAACGCGATTTAATGTTGCGTAATATTGAAGTTGCTCTGGGCGACCATATCTCTTGGGTGTTCTACAGAGAAAGGAACCAAGAAAATGTTCAAGCGTACCGCAATTGCCTTCGCCTCGATCGCCCTCCTCGCCGCCCCGGCCATGGCTTCCTCGAGCCTGACGACCGACTCCTTCAACAAGGATCACGTCATTTCGAGCCTCCAGGAACGTGGTGTGAACGTCCAGGACGCAGAACGTTGGGGCACCTTCATCCGCGCCTTCGTCAAGCAGGCCGACGGTACCGTGAAGTCCGAGCTGTTCCAGCCCAACACCCTGGCCCCGGTCACCAACCTCGCCGATGTTGGCTAACCGACGCCTCGCCCCCTGGCGCCCGGTCTCGGGCGCTCCACCAGGCTCAAGAGCGCGACCGATACTCCTATCGGCCGCGCTAGTTGTTTGTAGGTCTTCTGCGCAACCATCTGCCCAGTCCCACGTTCGGTGGGTGCATCATGGCTGCTGCCATGAGCTTGAAGATGGAGAACCTGCAATGAAGATCAGGACATTCGTGACGATTGCCGCCTTCGCTTCCACGTTGGCCATCCCCGGAATCGCTTCCGCCCAGGAAGACCACATGATCGGCGGCAAGGCAGTGCCAGCCGACCAGGTGGCCGACGTCCAGGCCAAATGCGATGAACTTCGCAAGGACAACTCGATGGCTGCCGCCACCCCTGCCGATGACGCGGCCATGTGGACTGCCGACGGCAAGATCGACGTGACCAAGCTGACGGTCGCCGCCTGCGACGAAGGCAAGTTCGCAGCCCCCGCGATGTAATCGTGCTCTGGGTGGGACGCGCCCTGCGCCTCACCCACGCCGCTGGCGCCGCTCGCGCGCCACGCCCATTCCCCCAGCGCAACCTCCCCGCTCCATCCGCGTTCATTGATGACTTTCAATGAGCGAGGCACCCATCATGGGAATTATCTGGACGATCATCATCGGCCTTGTGGCCGGCATCATCGCCAAATTCATCGTACCCGGTCCCAATGAACCGCAAGGCTTCGTGATGACCGCCATCCTGGGCATCGTCGGCGCGTTCGTCGCCACCTTCCTGGGCCAGGCGCTCGGCTGGTACGCGCCTGGCGAAGGCGCCGGCTTCATCGGCGCCATTGTCGGTGCGGTCATCGTGCTCCTCATCTGGGCCGCCCTCGCCCGCCGCCGGGCCTAGCCAACGAAATCGAAAAGGGAGAACCACAATGGCTGAAAAGCGTGGAATGCCGTCCATGCTGGCGCTGCTCGGACTTCTGGCAGTCGCCGGCTACCAGAACCGCGACAAGATCGCCCAGGCCCTGCAAGGCATGCAAGGCAACGCACCGGCAAACCCGGCTCCGGGCAACGCCCCTGCGAGCCCGGCTCCGGGCAACGCTCCGGCCCAGGGGCAGCCGACACAGGCGGGCGGTGGCCTCCTGGACGAGTTGGGCGGGCTCTTCGGCGGAGGCGCCGCGGCCGGCGGAGCCGGAACGCTCACGGGCGGCCTCAACGACCTCCTCGACAGCTTCAAGAATGCCGGCCACAAGGAAGTCGCCGATTCCTGGGTCACCCCGGGCGTCCCGACGCAGGGTCTCTCGCCCAACCAGGTGGAGACGGCCATCGGCAAGGAGAACCTCGACGAACTCTCGCGCCGCACGGGCCTGAGCTACGACGAACTCGTCAAGCGCCTGTCGAGCACGATCCCGGAAACCGTCGACCGCATGACCCCGAACGGCAATTTCCCCCAGACCGAGGACGAAGCGCGCCAGCTCCTGACCAAGGCCTAGAAGCCCTTTCGACAGCAGGAACGTTCTATCCTGCCGTCGCTGGTTGGTCCCAACATCCCCTCATGCTCGAAAACGAAGTCGACAGCAGGGGCCCAGGCATCGCCACCGCCTTCCGACAGCCGGGGGCGGCCCATCTCTCCGTCCGCGCGCTCGAGCGTTCATCGCTCACGGTCACCGAAATCAGGGTCAACCGGAATGGGTTCGGCTGGACCGATCCCATTCCCCACGCCGACGCCGCCATGCTTGCGGTGCAGCTCCGCGCCATCCCGTTCCACGAGGCCATGGGCGAGGGCAAGATTGTGCCCGTCTACGACATCCTGCCAAACGACACCCTCTTTTACGACATGCGCAACGATCCGCGCGCCAATGTCCCCACCAGGTCCCACTCGCTGCATTTCGTCTTCCCCCGAAGCACGCTCGAGGAAATAGCCGGTGCGGTCGAGGCGCGTCGCGCGGCCGGATCCTTCCCCGCAACGGGCGCCAAAATCCGCGACAGGCACCTCGCGCGCCTGGCCCGTGCCGTCCTGCCGGCGCTGCGGGCTCCTGACGCAGCCAATGGCCTTTTCGTCAGTCACCTCGGCTTCGCCCTCGGAATCTACGCCTGCTGGCGATATGCTGGCCTCGTTCCGCGCGAACAACCGGAGGGACGCTTGTGCAGCCTGCGGACCAGACTCGCCACTGAATACGTTGCGGGCAACCTCAATGGCGGCGTCGAGCTCGGCGAGCTCGCAGCCCTCTGCGGCATGCCGCTGCGCCGCTTCGTCCGCGCCTTTCGCGAGACAACCGGCATGGCGCCCTATCAATGGCTGATGATGCGGCGGCTCGATCTGGCCAAATCCGAGCTCCGACGAAAGGGTGCCGTGGCTGACCTGGCCATCCAATGCGGATTCTCCAGCGAAGCGCATTTCACGACGACCTTCACCCGCGCTACCGGCCTTACGCCCTCCCAATGGCGCGAAATGTTGTCCTAGCCCGCGGTGGAGCCATGGCGACCGAGACCGACAACCTCCAGACCGCCTACCCGCGAAACAGCGGTTTCGAAAAATGGTTTCGCATGCCCGATGCAGCCCAGCTTTCGGTCAAGGGTATCAACAAGTCGAGCCTGGCGGTCACCGAAATCCGCTACGACAGGCCCGACTACGGCATGACCGACCCAGTTATCCGGCAGGATGGTTTCACGATCGGCCTGCAATTAAGGCCCTACGACTTTCATGAGCTCTGGTACGACGGCAAGGCGATCCCGGTGCATGGGGTGCGCCCCGGCGATACGCTGCTTTTCGATTTGCGCACAGTCCAGGCGGCCCGGCTGACCGTACCCTTTCACTCGCTGCAGTTCTTTCTATCGCGCGGCCTGCTCAATGAACTGGCAGACGACCTGGGCAGTCCACCCATCGATGAAATCCATTGCCGCAAGGCCACCCCGGTCACCGATCCGGTGATCGCGCGCCTTGGAGCCGCGGTACGCCCGGCGCTCATGGCGCCCGATCAGGCCAACGACCTTTTCGCCAGCCACCTGATGCTGGCCTTGTCGATCTACGTCTGCGCCACTTATGGCGATCTCAGGACGCCACGCGACCTGCCCGGCGGCCTGAGCGCCTGGCAGGAGCGCGCTGCCAAGGAGTTGATCGAAGCCCATATCGACGGCAGCCTTGCACTGGCACGGGTAGCGGCGGTCTGTGGTCTCTCGACGAGTCATTTCGCCCACGCGTTCAAGGCCTCCATAGGCGTCGCTCCGCACCGCTGGCTCCTCCAGCGCCGTGTCGAACGCGCCAAAGCCCTCCTGGCGGGCCGGGAATCCCTCACCGACATCGCCCTTGCCTGCGGCTTTGCCGACCAGAGCCACCTCACCCGCGTTTTCCGCCGCGCCACCGGATTCTCCCCCGGCGCCTGGCGCCAGCAACTGCACTAGCGGCAGCACGTTCGTCCAACACCTCCAGCACGTTCGTTCAATCGGCAACCCCGGCACCTGCGCTTTCATGGTCAGGTCGCCGGGCAGACGGAGCCTTCCGCTCTCGCCCCGGCCATCAACCGGAGAAACGAACATGATCAATCTCTCGCCTTTGCTCGTTGGAGCTGCCCTCTCCATCATGGCCATCGCCGCCGCTCCCGCCGCTGCGGCGCAGCCGCCCAAGACGGTCGTGCTCGTCCACGGCGCCTTCGCCGACGGGTCGAGCTGGAGCCGCGTCATTCCCCTGCTCGAGGCAAAGGGCCTGCGCGTGGTCGCGGTGCAGAACCCGCTCAGCTCGCTCGCAGCCGATGCCGACGCGACCAAGCGCGCCATCGACATGGCGCCTGGCCCGGTCATCCTGGTCGGCCATTCCTGGGGTGGCGTCGTCATCACGCAAGCCGGGGTGGACGACAAGGTCAAGGCGCTCGTCTACGTCGCGGCGTTCGCCCTACCCAAGGGCATGTCGGTGAACAGCGCCAGCGCCGGCGCACCGCCTCAGCCCTGGCTCAAGGAACTCCAACCGGACAGCGCCGGCTATGTGCGCCTGTCTGACGACGCTGTCGGCAAATTCTTCGCACAGGACCTCAGCCCCGAGGAAATCGCCGTCGTCGCGGCTACCCAGGGCCCCACCTTCGGCGGCGCCTTCGACGACAAGCTTTCCGAGGCCGCCTACGAAACCAAACCGAGCTGGTTCGTTGTGGCCAAGCAGGACGGCATGATCCCCCCGCCGGTCGAAGAGGCCATGGCCGCCGCCATCAAGGCCAAGGTGACCGAGATCGACGGGAGCCATGTCGTTATGCTGTCCCAGCCACAGGCCGTTGCCGACGTCATCATCGCTGCCGCCGATTCCGTCAAATGACAGTCGCAGGCCGGCGTGGATCCGCACGCCGGCCGGAAGGAGCCCAAAATGGACAAGACGATCATGGATATCCCCGCCTCTATGCTGGCCGCCCGCGTCGCGCAATACGGCCCCGTGGACGCCATTTCCCTTGACCGCATCCCCGTGCCGGAACCCGGCCCCGGAGAAGTCCTGATAAAGGTTTCGGCCGCTGGCGTCGGTCCCTGGGATGCTTGGATAAGGGCAGGCAAGAGCGCCCTGCCCCAACCCTTGCCGCTGACGCTTGGCGCCGATCTGTCGGGGGAGGTCGTTCGGGTCGGCGAGGGAAGCTCATCCCCGGCGGCCGGAGACTTGGTGTTCGGAGTGACCAATCCACGCTTCGTGGGCGCACAGGCCGAGTACGCCGTCTGCCAAAGCCGATCGGTTCAACGCAAACCCGCAGGGCTTGGCCACATCGAGGCGGCAGCGATACCCGTTGTTGCCGTCACGGCCTGGAGCATGGTCTTTGACTACGGCGCGATCCAACTCGGCCAGCGCGTCCTCGTACATGGCGCGGCCGGCAATGTGGGAGCCTATGCGGTCCAGATGGCCAAGGCCGCCGGGGCCCAAGTCGTCGCAACCTGCTTTTCTGCCGATGTGGCGCGCGTGGAAGCTCTCGGTGCCGATGACGTCATCGACGTGTCGGTCGAGCCGTTCGCGGGTCGCGTCAAATATGCCGATGTCGTGCTCGACACGGTCGGCGGCGTGACCCAGACGGCCTCCTTCGACATCCTCGTTCCCGGTGGGCGGCTTGTCAGTTCCGTCTCCCCGCCCGACCAGGCTCTGGCAGCCGAGCACAGGGTCAAGGCCGATTTCTTTCTCGTCGATGTGACGGCCGAACGTCTCGCGCATGTCGCCGGCCTTGTGGAAACGCGAAAACTCCACGTCGCGATCGGCGAGATCCTGCCACTGCGCTCGGTTAGGCGTGCCCATGAAATGCTGGCCGGCGCTCCGCATCGGCCAGGCAAGATCGTACTCGAGGTCGGAACTGAAACGACGGATTGAAGCTACGGTACGTCACCGCGATCCATCACCAGTCGTTCAACGATTTTCAGGAAAGGGCGGGTTGGTGGAGGGGACTGGATTCGAACCAGTGTACGCTAAGCGGTCAGATTTACAGTCTGATGGATTTAACCACTCTCCCACCCCTCCACAGCCAGCTATGCGCTGTGAACGCCGTAAGTGATCAGGACGGTGGGCTGTCCGAACCACGGGGCGGTTTATGCTGATCGGGTCCGCGCCTGTCAACACCCATTCTTCCGTTTCTACCAATCCGCTCACAGCCATGGCGCGCTCGCCCTTGCTGGCCGAGGCCAAAGGCGGTAGGCAGCACCATGAGCATCAACAAGTTTCCGCCCAAGCCCCGCCACGACCCCAATGACGGGCCCGTCTATCTTTATGGCCTGCACACCGTGCGGGCGGCGCTGGACAACCCGCGCCGCAGCAAGCGCCAGCTTCTGGCAACGCCCAACGGCTTGATGCGCCTCAAGGAAAGCGGCGAGATCGGCAAGGTCTCCGTCAAGGAGACCACGCCCAAGGAACTCGACCGGCTGCTGGGCGGGGAAGCGGTACACCAGGGCGTCGCGCTCGAGGTCGACCCGGTCAACCGTTTCGGACTGGACGACATCGATCCGCTGACCCTGGTCGTGGTGCTCGACCAGGTGACCGATCCCCACAATGTCGGGGCGATCCTGCGCACAGCCTGTGCCTTCGGCGCCGATGCAGTGATCACGACGGCCCGCTACGCCCCGCGCGAGACTGGTGTCATGGCCAAATCCGCCTCGGGCGCGCTCGATCTCGTGCCGCTGATCGAAGTCCGCAACCTGGGTGACGCGCTCGAAAAGCTCAAGCAGCGCGGGCTCTTAGTGCTCGGCTTTGATTCGGAAGCCGAAGCGCCGCTCAAGCCGCGCACCGACAATCGCCCGATGGCCATCGTGGTGGGATCTGAGGGCAAGGGTCTGCGCGAAAAGACCCGTGGGCTCTGCGACGAGATGGTGCGCCTCGAAATGCCCGGGCCGATCAAGTCGCTCAATGTTTCCAACGCCACCGCCATCGCGCTGTTCGCAGCAACGGCCGCGCGCTAGCCCCCGCTCATTGGGTGCTGGCCGTCACCAGGTCTTCGCCGAACGGCCCCGGATCGCGCGACACCAGTTGCACGACCTTGTAGCCTCTGTCGGCAAGCGCCTGCAGGAACTCGGGCAATAACGCAGCGGTCACCGGGTGGATGTCGTGGAAGAGGATGATGCCGCTGCCACGCTTGTCGAGACGCGCCAGCGTCCGGTCGATGACCTCCTGCGGCGAGGACTTGAGGTAGTCCTGCGAATCCACCTGCACGCCGAGGACGATCAGGTTCTGCTCGCCCAGGCTCGCGCGCACCAGGCCGGTTTCGGCCAGGTAGGGAAAGCGGAAGAATGGTGAAAGCGCCCCGCCCGAGCCCTTGAGGGCCCGCGCCACAGCCGCCTCGCCCTTGTAGACATCGGCCATCGCCTCCTCCTGGGAGGCCTTGGCGAGGTTGAGATGCCCATAGGTGTGGCTGCCGATCGAATGCCCATGATCGGCGACGCTCCGCGCCACGGCGGGATAGCTGTCGGCCATCTTGCCGACCATCAGGAACGTCGCCTTGACGTTGAAGGCGTCCAGCGTGCCCAGGATCGACTCCGTGCTGCCCTTGCGCGGCCCGTCGTCGAAGGTGAGGATCACCTCCCCCGGACGGAGCTGGATTTCGGCCGCCGAGGATACCACCAGCCTGCGCCCGGCGAGCGTCCCGCGCGGCACATGCCGCGGCGTCACTTCGGGCAAGGCCACGTAACTCCGTGCCATCGCCGGGGTGGCGGTAACAGGCGCAGCCAGTTCGGTTTCCTTGGGCGGGCGCGCGCAGCCTGCCATCGCAAGGGCAACGAGCGGAACAAGGACGGCAAAACGCAGGCTCGACACGGGAGAAACACCTAAGGCATGAGACTGCCTGGAGTGTTACCCAGCATGGTTAATAAACGGTGCCACGCGGCCTACCGACTTTGATTCGGCTACGCTTTTTGCGCGGCCTCACAACGGCGCCGTTAACCCTGGGCCTGCCGCGCCGCGCGCTGGGCAACCCTGTCCAGCGCCACGAGAAACGCCGATCGGTCCTTGGCGGAAAAGCCGGGATTGTAGCCCTTGATCTCCCCGGTCTCGCGCAGGTGCTGCTTGAGGTCGCGCATGGCCAGCGCCATGCCCATCGACTGCGGCGTGTATTCTCGCCCGGTCGGCCCGAGCACGTGGGCGCCGGCGGTCACCGCCCGGCTTGCCAGCGGCACATCAGCGGTGATGACGAGATCGTTGGGCTGGCAATGCTCGATGATCCAGTCATCGGCCACGTCGGCCCCCTGCGGCACCACGACGGTGCGCACCATGGGATCGCGCGATGGCCGGATGCCGCCATTGGAGACGAACACCACCACCAGCCCGTAGCGCTCCCCTACCCGCTTGACCTCTTCCTTGACCGGAGAGGCATCGGCATCGACGTAGATGGTTGGCAGTTCCGTCATCTCACGAGCCCAGATTGACCACGAGATTGACCGTCGCGGCGATGATCAGGGTATTGAAGAAGAACGAGAAGATGCCGTGCAACGCGACCAGCCTTTGCATGTGGACCGAAGTGATCGCCACGTCGGCGACCTGTGCCGTCATGCCGATCACGAAGGAAAAGTAAAGGAAGCTGGTGCCGCCCGGCTCCTTTCCGGTGGGGAAATCCAGCCCGCCGACCACCGCGTCCGCATCGTCATTGTCGGATTTGGCCTGGGGTACCGCGTAAAATTCGTAGGCATAGTGATGGGCAGCCATCGCATGAACCATGAACCAGCCGAGAATGACCGCCAGCACCGCACCGGTCAGACGGAACACGTCGTTTGCACCACCTGAATTGATCAGCTGGAACAACGAAAACACCGCCGTCCCGACCACCACCAGCGTGGCGCCGAAGATCAGCATCACCGGAGCGTCGGATTCTGCCGCATGCAGCTTGAGGAATTTGGGGGACATGCCGGGAAAGTTTCGTAGCGCCATCACCAGGTAGACGATGAAGAACGCGATGCTGCCCACCGTGATCGCCTGGGCAGAGACGAAAATGGCCGACAGCGCGAAGGCCGCGAGGCCGACGACCACCGCCAGGTAGAACGACCGGTAGCGCTTGTGGCGCTTATGGGACCTGCTCTCGCTCATGGCCGCTCCTCGTGCCGCCCTCGAACGATAGCGCCTTATCGCACAACAAGAAACCGAAGCGGCGGTTCCCCGGTCGCCCCTCAGGCCTTGAGCGCCCCCGGGCCCGGGATCGCCCCCGCCGGCACCTTGCCCATGATGATCATGCCGAGCACTTCGTCCTTAGTGACGTCCGCCGTATTGGCCGTCCCCACCACCTTGCCGTTCTTCATCACGCAGATGCGGTCCGCCAGGTCGAAGACGTCATGGATGTCGTGGCTGATGAGGAAGATCCCGATGCCCTCGGACTTGAGCTGTTTGATGAGATCGCCGACCTGTGCCGTCTCTTGGGGCCCAAGTGCCGCCGTCGGCTCGTCCATGATCAGGATGCGGGCATTGAAGAGGATGGCGCGTGCAATCGCCACCGATTGCCGCTGCCCGCCCGAAAGCGCCTTCACCGGCTCCTTGAAGCGGCGGAAATTGGGGTTGAGGCGGCCCATGACCTCGCGCGCCTTGGCCTCCATCGCCACGTCATCGAGCGTGCCGACGGCCGTGGTCAATTCGCGCCCGAGGAAGAGGTTAGCTGCCGCATCGACGTTATCGGCCACCGCCAGGGTCTGGTAGATCGTCTCGATGCCGTAGCCTTTGGCGTCGCGCGGATTGTTGATCGTGGCTTCCTTGCCGTCGATCCGGATGATGCCGCTGTCGCGCTTGTAGGCGCCCGAGAGGATCTTGATCAGGGTCGACTTGCCGGCGCCGTTGTGGCCGAGCAGCCCAACCACTTCCCCCGGATAGAGTTCGAGCGAGGCATTCTCCACCGCGTGCAGGCCGCCGAAGGAGATGTTGATGTCCTCCAGTTCGACGAGCGGCGTCTTCTTGTCCAGCATAACCGGTACCCCTAGTTGGACTTGCGGCGGTAGAGCGTGTCCAGCCACACCGCGAGAACGAGGACGATGCCCACCACGATCGATTGCAGCGGGCTGTCGATGCCCAACAGCACCATGCCAGACTGCAGCGACTGCATGACCAGCGCGCCGATCATGGCGCCCACGATGGTGCCCACCCCGCCGGCCAGCGACGTGCCGCCGATGACCGCGGCAGCGATCACGTAGAGTTCGTCGAACGTCCCCAGCGCGTTGGTCGCGGCGTTGAGGCGCGCCGAGGAAATGGCGGCGCCTATGGCGCAGAGCGCCCCCATGAGGATGAAAATCTTGACCGTGACCCAGCGGGTATTGATGCCTGCCAGCTCCGCCGCCTCGGGATTGCCGCCCATGGCGAAGACGTAGCGCCCGAAGCGGGTGCGCGTGGCGATGAACGTCATCACGATGCCCACACCCAGTGCGATCAGCACCGGAATGGCGATGCCGTGGGAAATGAAGAGCCCGCCCTCGGGCACGGTCAGGTTATTGGCGGCAGCGTAGTTCGCCGCAATGCGCGAGGGCCAGGGATAGGCATTGGCGACCGCAACGGCGGCCAGCGCCACGCCGCACCCGAGCACGCCCAGCACGACCTCGGCCCAGATCGGACGTTGCGGGAAATTGAAGCGATGGCGCTGCCTTCGCCCCACATAGAGGCTGATGACGATGCCCACGCAGATGATGATGCCCACGATCCAGCTCGCCCAGAAGCCGATGGAACCGGCAGGCCCGCCGCCCATGAGCTGGAAGGTCTGGTCGAGCGGCGCGACGGTTCGGCCCGAGGTGACCCACCAGGCCGCACCGCGCCAGATGAGATAGCCGCCCAGCGTCACGATGAACGCCGGCACGCGCAGGTAAGCGATGATGATGCCTTGCAGCGCCCCGATGCCCATGCCGACCACGAGGCCGAACGAAAGCGTCAGGATCCAGATGGCGGGATGGCCGAGCCCCAGGTAGCGCGGCAGGATATCCACCTGCATCACGCCCATGAGCATGCCCACCACGCCCAGGATCGAGCCGACCGAAAGGTCGATATTGCGCGTCACGATGACCAGCACCATGCCCGTCGCCATGATGGAAACGGAGGCGGTCTGCACCGACAGGTTCCACAGGTTGCGCGGCGTCAGGAACACGCCCCCCGACAGGAAATGGAACCCCAGCCAGATCAGCAGCAGCGCGCCGATCATGCCCAGAAGTCTCGTATCGAGTTCGGTTGCGGTCAGAAATTTCTGGATTGGCCCCATGCCCGCGCTCGAAACGCGCTGGCTTGCCGGTGCGGCATGCTGATCGACCATCTCACTCCCCTGCGTGCTGACCTGTTGAGAGGCGCGGTGCCGCAACCATGGCCGCGGCACCGCCCTCCCGGTCAGCTTATTATCCGGCAGATCAGTTGCAGGCAGCAACCTTGCCCGCAGGCACGCCCTGGCACACCACATCCTTGGTCACCCAACCGGCGTCGATGACGACGTTGAGGTTGTCCTTGGTGATGGCGACGGGAGCGAGGAACACCGCGTTCATCTCGACGCCCTTCGGGCCGCCCGAGAACTTGGTGGCGCCTTCGACCTTGTCGAGGGCCGTGCCCTTGGCGAGTTCGAGAGCGATCTCGGCGGCCTTCTTGCCCAGCTCGCGCGCGTCCTTCCAGACCGAGACGGTCTGCGTGCCGAGCGCGATGCGGTTGAGCGCGGCGTGGTCGCCGTCCTGGCCGGAAACCGGCACGGACCCGGCCAGACCCTGGGCCGCCAGCGCGGCAATGGCGCCGCCGGCGGTGCCGTCATTGGAGGCGACGACCGCGTCGACCTTGTTGTCGTTGGCCGTCAGGAACTGCTCCATGTTCTTCTGGGCATTTTCCGGCAGCCAGCCATCGGTATAGGCCTCGCCGACATTCTTGATGTCGCCCTTGTCGATGGCGTCCTTGAGCACTTCCATCTGGCCGGCGAACAGGAAGTCGGCATTCGGATCGGCGCTCGAGCCCTTGATGAAGACGTAGTTGCCCTTGGGCGCCACGTCATAGACGGCCTTGGCCTGCAGGCGCCCCACTTCCTTGTTGTCGAAGGTGAGGTAGAAGGCTTGCGGGTTCTCGATCAGTCGGTCGTACCCGACCACCGGCACGCCCTCGGAAACCGCGGCCTGGATGGCCGGCCCGATGGCGTCCGAATCCTGGGCCAGCACGATGAGCGCATTGGCGCCCTGCGAGATCAGGCTCTCGATATCGGTAAGCTGCTTGGTCGGCGACGACTGGGCGTCGGCCGAGATGTACTTGGCCCCGGCTGCCTCGAGCGCCGACTTGATGGCCGCTTCGTCGGTCTTCCAGCGCTCTTCCTGGAAATTGGACCACGACACGCCCACGACCATCTCCTGCGCGAACGCGATGCTGGCCGTGCTGATCAAAACGGTCGTCGACAGCGCGACCGCCAGAAACTTCTTCATGATGTCCTCCCATCGGCGGCTCAGGCCGCCACCCAAACGCACCAGCGCCACCCTCCTCAGGCGCGGCATCTGGCCGAAAGAGCATTTCTTTCAATGCTCGAAAAAATGATTGCCATGCCACGGACTTGGGAGTCAACATCAATTTCGATACCCGAAATAAATCATTGGTGCGGTATCGACGGGCGGGAAACCGCTGGGAGGAACGGCGTTTGGCGCGCCATGTGAGCGACAGCGATACGGTGCGGCGGCAAAACCGCGGCCTCGTGCTGGAAGCCCTGCGGCTTTCCGGTCCGCTCTCGCGCACCCAGCTTGCGGCCGAAACCGGCTTGAGCCACGCCACGATCACCGCCATCACCCAGGACATGGTGGCGCAGAACCTGCTGCGCGACCTGCCTGCCGAGCGCCCTGAAGGCAAGAGTCGTGGCCGCCCCGCGGTCGATATCGGTTTCAACCGCGCCGCCGCCTACGTGGCCCTGGTCGAGGTCGACGTGAACCGAACCCGCCTATCCCTTGTCGACTATGGCGGCACGCTGGTGGACCGGGTGGAATTCGCCAACGACGCGGCAACCTTCCGGGACACCCCTGCCCCCGATCACCTGGCCGCGCGTATCGAGCAATTGCGCGCCCGCAATCCGCAGGAGGCACCGCGCCTGCGCCGCATTGCCATTTCGCTCCAGGGCATTCTCGATCGCGATGGCGCCAGCCTCAAATGGTCGCCGGTCGCCCACCTGGCTGGCCACGACATCGCCGGGGCGCTTTCGGCGCGCTTTGCGATGCCTGTCTCGCTCTATAAGCGCGGGCGCCTTCTGGCCGAGGGCACGCGCTGGCTCGATCCGGACCTGCGCGACGCGGGCGTTGCCACCGTCTTCGTCGGCTCGACCGTCGCCATGGGCATCACCTTCAGTGGCGAAGTGACGGGCCGCGACCATGAGGGCGCCACCGAATTCGGCCACATGAACCACATCCCCGACGGAGCCCTTTGCCGATGCGGCATGCGCGGATGCGTCGAGGCCTACGCCGCCGACTACGGCATCCTGCGCGCCGCCTACTCGGTGCCCGACCATCACGCGCCCGCCGCCACGGTTCCCCCGGCACAGTACGAGGGCCTGATCGACCGCGCGCACCAGGGCGACAGGGCCGTGACGCATGCCTTCAACCTCGCCGGCCGCGCCATTGGCTTCGGCCTGAACCGCCTGATGGCGGTGTTCGACCCGGCCCATATCGTGATCGTGGGCCCGGGCGCACGCGCCTTTCCGTTCATGCGAGCCGAAATAGAGGCTGCCCTCTCCGCCTCCCTCGTCTGCCGCGTCAACGGCATGCCGCAGATGCAGACGCATCTGGACGAAAGTGAGCCGATCTTTCGTGGGCTGACCATGAAGGCCCTCCACGAGGTGGATCAGGGGGAGTTCGCCCTGCTCGCCGCCTCCGAGTCCCTGTAGGCCCGATACCAGGCCACGAATTCTCCGACCGTTTGCTCCAGCGGCGTTTGCGGCACGAAGCCCGTCAGCGCCTCGAGCAGGCGATTATCGGCATAGGTCTCCACCGCATCGCCTGGTTGCATGGGCAACATGGTCTTGAGCGCCGACCGGCCCACGGCACGCTCGATCGTCTCGATCAGCGCCATCAACTCCACCGACCGGCCGCCCGCGATATTGACCACGCGCCAGGGCGCCACCGGCGAGATGGAGTCGAACGGCCCCACGATCTCCCCCGCTTTCGGCGCCACCCCGGCGAGCCGCACGATCGCCTCCACCAGGTCGCCGACATCGGTCGCGTCCCGCCGCATGCGGCCTTCGCCATAAACCTCGATCGGCCGCCCCGCCTCGATGGCATCCACGAACTTGTAGAGCGCCATGTCCGGCCGTCCCCATGGGCCGTAGACGGTGAAGAACCGGAAGCAGGTGGTCGGCATGCCGTTCAGATGCGCCGCCGAATGGGCCATCGCCTCGGTCGCCCGCTTGCTCGCCGCGTAGAGCGACACGGGAAAATCAGTGCGATCCGTCTCGGCGAACGGCAGTTTCGCGTTGCCGCCATAGACGGAACTGGACGAAGCCACCAGCACATGGCGCGGCCGCGCCGGCCGCACGGCATCGAGCAGGTTGAACGTCCCGACAAGATTGGAACTGAGATAGCTCTGCGGGTTTTCGAGGCTGTAGCGCACCCCCGCCTGTGCCGCCAGATGCACCACTACCTCCGGCCGCGCCGCCGCCACCGCCGTATCGAGCGCGGCGCGATCCTCAAGCATCGCCTCGGTGAAAACGTATCCGGCATGCCCCAGAAGCTCGCCATTGCGCGCCGCCTTGAGGCGCACGTCGTAGTAAGGCGTCAGCCCATCGAACCCGAAGACCTCATGCCCATCCTCAAGCAGCCGCCGCGCCAGGTGAAATCCGATGAAGCCGGCCGTACCGGTAATGAAAAAACGCAACGCCTGGCTCCCCGGCCCCAACCCGCGCGAAGTTAGCGCGCCACCCACCGGCCCGTCCACAACAGGGGACCGAACCACGCCAATCTATGGTTGCAAAACACCCCTGCCGTCGGTACTTACCGCTTCGGGCCGGTATAGCTCAGTTGGTAGAGCACCTGATTTGTAATCAGGGGGTCGCGGGTTCGAACCCTGCTGCCGGCACCATCAAATCCCGACAGTCGCTGCCCATTTGCCCGCCCCATGCTCGAGGCGCGCCGGCTACTCCATCGCGCGGTCGAGACCGATTTCCCCATCCTGGACAAGGTGTTTCTCGGCCACCTCGCCGGCCCGGGTGGCGCTGACGATGCCGTAGCCGAGCACGACGATGGCGAGGCCGATCATCATGCCGCCGAACATCGGGTTGCCGCCTTCGATGAGGAAATAGAGGCCGAAGATAACGGTGGCCAGGTGCGCCGCGAACCACCGCGCCAGGTGCATCACGGTGGCATAGGTGCGCACGCTTTCCCGGTAGGCTTTGTCCTGTCCGACCTGGATCGCTTCGAGATCTGCTGACATCATTTGCCGTCTCCTTTGAGGTTAGGCTGGCTGTGTCGCCCTCTCTGATCGACCCTCAAGGACAACCTTGGTCGGCGCGCGGTGGTTCCAATCCTGCCCGCATCATCAAACTCTTAACGCTGCCGATTCACCGCAACGAAACCGCTCTTGCCTAGCCTGAGCGCCACAAATGCCGTGGGGAGCATCAATGGCCGCGCCTGCCCTTGCCATTTCCGGACTGTCCAAGTCCTTCGATCGGCCGGTCGTGGCCGACTTCGGTCTCTCCGTGGCTGCCGGCGAGTTCTATGCGCTGCTGGGGCCGAACGGCGCGGGCAAGACCACGATCCTGCGCATGGTAGCCGGGCTCATGCGCCCCGATTCCGGCGACATTTCCATTTTCGGCGTCGACGCGCGGCGCGATCCCGTCGCGGCCAAGCGCATCACCGCCTGGGTCTCGGACGAGCCTATGGTCTATGACCGCCTGACCCCTCTCGAATATCTCGAATTCGTCGCCGGCCTCTGGCAGATCGAGGGGCCGCGCGCCGCCCGACGCGCCAACGACCTCATCGACTGGCTGGGGCTTCGTCCGCACGCCAACGCCCTTTGCGGCAGCTTTTCCAAGGGCATGCTCCAGAAGGTGGCGCTGGCCGGGGCGTTGGTCCACGACCCTCGCCTCATCATCCTCGACGAGCCGCTGACGGGACTCGACGCCGGCTCGGCCCGGCAGGTCAAGGATGTCCTGCTCGACAAGGTGAGCCAGGGCGTCACCGTCATCATGACCACGCACATACTCGAAGTTGCCGAGCGCATGGCCCAGAGGATCGGCGTCATCCGCGAAGGCCGCCTGATCGCCGAGGGCACCCTGGCCGAACTGCGGGCCCGCATCGGCAAGACCTCGAGCCTGGAAGATATCTTCCTGGACCTCGTTGGCCAGGACACGCAGGCGGCATGAGCGCCGCACCCAACACCCTCGCCTGGTTTGCCCGCCACGAATTGCGGCTGGCCTGGCGTGAATGGCTGGCGATGATGACTGGCGGGCGCCCCGTTCGGCGCGCCGGGGTCATCGCCTTCCTCCTCATCCTCGTTGCCGCGATGCACTGGCTCAGCTTCGTGCTGATCGCCCCCTGGGTCGCCAGCGGCGCCGTCCCGGACAAGCCGACGCTCGTCATGCTGACCGGCGCGGGCCTGCTCTTCTGGACGGTGATGCTCTCACAGGTGCTGGAGTCGATCACGCGGGTCTATTACGCCCGCTCCGACCTTGACCTGATCCTTTCCTCCCCAGCCTCCTCGCGTCGGCTCTTCGCCGTCCGGACCGCCGCCGTGGCGCTCACCAGCACGGCGCTTAGCGCCCTCCTGGCGAGCCCGCTGGTCAACGTCCTCATCGCACTCGATGGTCCGCGCTGGCTCGCCGCCTATGGGGTGGCCGCGGCGCTGGGAGGCCTGGCAACGGCAATCGCCCTTGGTGTCACGGTCGCGCTCTTCCGCACCGTGGGCCCCGGCCGGACCCGGTTCATCGCCCAGGTCGTCGCGGCTATCGTCGGCGCCGGCTTCGTCATCGGCGTGCAGGCTGTAGCCATCCTGCATTTCGGCAGCTTCTCGCGCTTCACCCTTTTCCAGTCCAGCGAAGTTATCGCCGCCGCTCCGGATGTGGATAGCCTCCTCTGGTGGCCCGCCCGCGCCGCCATGGGCGAACCGCTCCCGGCCCTTGCGGTCATTGCCACCGGGCTCGCAGCCCTTGTGGTCACGGTCGCGGCGACCTCGAGCAGCTATGGCTTTCACGCCATCTCCACGGCCGGCCTCCACCACGTCCGCCGTCAGGCCAAGCCCACGCGCCGCCCGTTCCGCGCCTGGTCCCAGCACCAGGCCTTGCGCCGCAAGGAATGGCTCCTGCTCCAACGCGACCCCTGGCTGCTGTCCCAGACACTGATGCAGATCCTCTACCTGGCCCCGCCGGCCCTGCTGCTCTGGCTCAACTTCGGCACCCATACGGGCGCCTTCGTCGTCGTGGTCCCGGTGCTGATCATGGCTGCCGGCCAACTGGCAGGCGGCCTCGCCTGGCTGGCGATTTCCGGCGAGGACGCCCACGATCTGGTCGCGACCGCCCCGGTGACGCCGCGGGCCGTCCTCCGGGCCAAGATCGAGGCGGTCCTGGTCGTCATCGCCGTCGTGCTGGCGCCGCTGATCGCATTGCTGGCGCTGTCCTCGCCTTTCGTGGCGCTCGTCACGGCGATCGGCGCGGTGCTGTCGGCAGGCTCCGCGACCGCCATCCAGCTCTGGTTCCGGGTCACCGCCAAGCGCTCCCTGTTCCGCCGCCGGCAAGTCGCCTCGCGCGCCGCCACGCTCAGCGAGGCGCTGGCTTCGATCATGTGGGCGGGCACGGGCGCGCTGGCTGTAGCCGGCCAATGGGTCGCCATCGCTATGGCCGTCATCGCCCTGCTGGTGCTGGCCGTCGCACGGCTTCTCAGCCCCGCACGCGCGGCCCACGCCTAGGCGCGCAGGATTTTCTCCATCGGCCTGCCCTTGGCCAGTTCGTCGATCAGCTTGTCCAGATAGCGGATCTCGCGCATCGTGGGCTCCTCGATGTTCTCCACCCGCACCCCGCAGATCGTTCCGGTGATTGCCGAGCGAGATGGGTTCATGCGCGGCGCCTGGGCGAAGAAGTCCTCGAAGGTCGTGTTGTTTTCGAGCTGACCGCCGAGCGATGCCGCATCGTACCCGGTCAGCCAGGCGATGATCTCATCGGCCTCCGCCTTGGAGCGTCCCTTCTTCTCGGCCTTGGCAACATAGAGCGGATAGACGCTCGCCACGCTCATCGAATAGATGCGGTGCTTTTCCATCGGGACCTCCTGTTACGAGCGGCGCGATCACAATCACGGAACGACCCTGCCCTTCACCGGTTGGTCAAGTCCATCCCAAAAGGAGGACCACACGATGGACCACACCAATCACATCCGCCTCAGCCCCACCGAATTCACCCCCACCATCCTGGAAGGCGCAACCATCTACGGCGCCGATGACGAGAAAGTGGGCAAGGTCGATCACATCCACGGCGGCAACGTCGGCGGCCTCGCCGTCATCGACGTAGGCGGCTTCCTTGGGATCGGCGCCAAGCCTGTCGCGGTGCCGCTCAACGAACTCGAGTTCATGCGCGACGAAGATGGCGACATCCACGCGATGACCTCCTGGACCAAGGAAGAGCTCAAGGCCATGCCCGAGCATCACGACTAGTCCGGGGCCTCCCTTTTACCCACGACGGCCAGTGCTCATGAAGGGCACTGGCCGTTCGATCTGGAACCCGGAAAACGCCTTAGCCTACGAACCCGGCCGTCCGGCAGTCGTGGAGGTTGATGTAGGAGAGATCGATCGCGTCCGAGGACGAGCCGTCCTTGCCGGAATCGGCACTCTGCCCGCCAACGCTGCCGCCGCCGAGCGTATCGGCCTCGGAGTCATGGCGAACCAGTTCGTTGCAGCGCGTCTGGACGGCTTCGCGCTGGTCGGGCGTGAAACTCTGGCCGCCGATGACTTCGGCAAAGGCGGCGGGGGCAAACGCCAGCGTTGAGGCAATAGCCAGCGCCGGCACAAACAGTGCGTACTTCATTTTCAATGCTCCTCTGGAGTGTTGCGGCCCTATCAAGAGCCGCGCACTTCAACCGAAGGCCCGCTGAAAGGTTGCTGGCCAATCGTTCACATCGAACCGGCTGACTGCCCCCTCGTGAATGGCCGTGAAGCACGGCCTCAGGCGTATCTGGCAATCCGCACGAACCCCGCCTGATCGTCCGGCCCACCGGTTTTTCCTTGCAAAACAAGCCGCCGGCAATCGGAGCCCCGAGATGCCCCCTCCAGGCACATCAGGCCGCTCCCTGCGTCTCCCTGGCATCAGTTGCGGCAACCATCACAAAGTCTTGCTCCGCGCCGGACGGGACCGGCCAAAACCAATCGATGGTCTTTACCGCTTGTTTGCGGCCTTTGGGCACTCTCGTGCGCATGGCCAACAACGTCTATCGCTTCCGGCGTCTCAAATGGGGCGATCCCGAGCAGAAGTTGCAGATGCTGCCGCCCGACCCGCCACGACGCTCCTCTCTGCCGTGGTTCGAGATCGTACGCATATCGGCCACGCTCGCTTTCGGCATGATCATCGTCGCCTGCCTCTGGGCGCCATAGCCTCCAATCCGATACATTTGGCCACACCGGCTGGCACGGCCGGGCTTGAGATGGTAGGCAGGCGGGCACCAGGCTTGGGAGGCTGCATCTTGGCGACGACTTCTACCGAGCGGCTGACCTTTGTCTCCAGCGGCACGCCGGAGGCTGACGCCGCCACCGCTATCCTGCGCAATCTCTATGGCGACGGCGGCCTCGACCACGCCGACGTGGTGATTGCCCTGGGCGGCGATGGCCTGATGCTGCAGACCCTGCACTCGGTGATGGGGCGCGGCCTGCCGGTCTACGGCATGAACTTCGGCTCGGTCGGCTTCCTGATGAACGAGTTCGGCAACGATCGCCTGCGCGAACGGCTCGCCGCCGCCCGGCCCACCAAGATCTACCCCCTATCGATGACCGTTCGCGACGTCGCGGGCGTCGAGCACCAGGCCCTCGCCCTCAACGAGGTCTCGCTTTTCCGCTCGACCTTCCAGGCGGCCAAGATCGAGATCGACGTGGATGGCCACGTGCGGCTGGACGAGTTGATCTGCGATGGCGTGCTGCTCTCCACCCCGGCCGGCTCGACGGCCTACAATCTTTCGGCCCACGGCCCCATCCTACCCATCAGCGCCCCGCTGCTGGCCCTGACGCCGATTTCCCCGTTCCGCCCCCGCCGCTGGCGCGGCGCCATCCTGCCGAACACGGCCGTCGTCACCTTCCGCACCCGCGAATCCGAGAAGCGTCCGGTGAGCGCGGTGGCCGATAATGTCGAGTTCAAGAACGTCATCGAAGTGAGGGTGCGCGAAGACCGCACCAACGAGGTCACCCTGCTCTTCGATCCGGGCCATAGCCTGGAAGAGCGCGTGCTGACCGAACAGTTCCGCTACTGATCAATGCGGCAGGCGCTGCTCGCGCACATCGGCGATCCGCCGCTCGTCGAGCGTGAGCGCGAAGAGCAGCAGCCAGTCCGTCACCGGCTCCGGCTCTTCCCTCGGCAGCGGCTCGGGCAAGCGCCTGATAAGTCTTTCGAGAACTTCGAGCAGATGCGCCACCTCACACCGCCGGCAGGGCCAGTTGCCCCGGTTCGTCGAAATCGGGGGCCGGCAGCCGGTTGAGCGACTGGCCGCCAAAGGCCGGCATCACGCCGCGCGCTGCCTTGCGCGCCAGCATGACGTTCTGCTCGCTCAGATACGCAAAGGCTTCCTCGAGCTCATGCGGAATGTCCCCGCCATGCTCGATGATCAATTCCTCGGTCAGCGCCGTGACAACGAAATGCCGCGCCGTCACGTCGTCCGCCAGGTCTGCGGTGCGCGCATGGAAAACCAGCCGCGCCAGCAGGTTGCGCACGGCCTCGCCCAGCCCGCATCGCGCAAAGAGCGCGTTGAGCGCCGGCCGTCCGCCGCCCTCGAGGATCGAAAACACCTTCTCGCGCGACACTTCGCTCAACTCGGCCACGCAATCGGCGAAGAACAGCACATGCCCGTTGACCACGGCATGGAGCATCACGCGCGTGCTCACGCGTTCCGATTCCACCATCTCTGCGGCGTAGCGCGGCGCCGCCCGCACCGCCTCGCGCTCCCCGATGGCGCTTAGCGCCGTATCGGTGGCATTGCGCATCAGGCGATCGAGCCGCCGCTGCGCCACGGCCCCCTTGACGATCCGCGTCTCGCGCAACGCGCGCCCCACCGCTTCCACGAGCTTGAGCCGCGCCGAGGGCGTCAGTTCGCGGCGCGCCAGCAGGGCTCCGCGCAGCCTGGGGTTATCCCCCTGCTCGCCCGCAAGGGCAGCCAGCGTCTCCGGACGATAGGCGATGTCGGTGCGCGCCAAAAGCTTGAGCGTGACCCCGATCTCCCCGCGCGCGATGACCGCCTCGGCGATCCGCGTGCTCAGCCTGGCGCGCTCGGCCAGCGCCAACAGCATCGTGAGGTCGCCGTTGCGCGCCAACCCGATGAGGTCGGCATCGATCAGCGCCGGCGAATACTGGGCCACGGCCCGCGAGATGACGGCCGCATCCTGAAGCAGCGCCAGCAGGATCGGGCGCGGCGCCTCGATGGCATGCAGCAGCCCATAGGCGAGCGCTGCCCGCACCTTGACCGACGGATCGTCGAGGAAGCCGATGAGAGCGGCATAGAGGGCGGCATGCTCGTCGGCGGGGCCCAGATGACCCAGATAGGCCATGGCCGCCAGATGGGCAGCCCTGCCCCGATCTTCGCTGTCTGCCGACTGGGTGAGCGCGACGAACTCGTGATACGCAACCATCCGATGCCCCCGGAACTAACCGGGCGACCTTACGGCGTAACGTTTAAGGAACGGTTCACCACGTTCGTTTGCCGCTCATTGACCATAGAGCTGCGTGAAGAACGCCGCCCCGGCCGCAGCCTCGGGCTGCTCGACGGGCGACCCGCTCGGACCGCTCGCCTCGGTCGAGAACAACGAGACGAACGACATGTCCTGTGGCCCGAACCGCGAGGGGATGACCGTCTGCGGGGTCTGGCCGGCCTGCTGGGCGAGTTGCTGGGCCGCAAAGGCCGTGTCCGTCGCCCCGGGCGTCACGGCGTGCTTGGCCACCAGGGACTTATAGACCTCGCGGATCGTGCGCGGCTGGCCGTCCGAATAGAAGATCGCCGGATTGGCGTTGGCCTGCTTGGGAAAGAGCTTGGCCGCGATCTGGTCGGGGTTCTGCAATCCGGCCGTGAACATCTTCTCGGCGCCCTTCGCTCCCAGGAAATGCGCGATGTAGAGTTCGCCCGGGCTGGGCATGCGCCCGAACCGCTGCTGGAGGTAGTCGCCATTGGTCTTGGTGAAGGCTGCCGCCAGGTCCGCCGCGATCTGCGGGTCCTCGCGCAGCTTGAGAACTTCGGCGCGTAACTTCGGGTCCTGAATCACGAAATCGCCGTCGGCGGTTTCCTTGATGGCGTCCGCGTAGTTCTGGTAGCCCAGCCGCGGCCCTTCCTGCTTCATCACCTGCAGCCAGGTGCCTTCGAGGAACTGGAAGAGCCCCACGGCCGAGGATGTACGGGCCTTGGCCTGTGGATTGAGGCTGCTCTCGCGCATCGCCGTCTGCAGCAGATAGTCGAAATCCACCCCGTTCTTGTTCCCTGCGGAATTAAGAACGTAGGCCAGACTCTGCGGCACCGAAATCGGCTGAACACCCATCGAGGAATCAAACCCTGAAGACCAGGGTTAATAAAACCTGAACAACGGTTAACGGCGCATTAACCTTGCCACTTGGAGACGACTTCCTCGAGCGCCGGACGCGGCCGGTCCTCGATGACCACGCTCGGCGTGCCGATCATGATGAAGCCCACGAACCGCTCCCCTTCCCGCGCACCCAGCATCGCTGCCGCCTCGGTGTCGTAGCTGTACCAGCGCGTCACCCATTGCGCGGCGTAGCCCAGGGCGTAGGCGGCATGCTCCAGGTTGAACGCCACGTTGCCCGCCGAGATCAGTTGCTCGAAATGCGGAATCTTGGGGCTGGGCTTGGGGGCGGAAAGCACGCCGATCGTCAGTGGCGCCGGCAAGAACTGACGACGTTCGATCTCCATTCCCGCCTCGTCGAGGTTGGAATTGTTGCGCTTGGCGATCTCTGCCAGCTTTTCCCCGGCCCGAATCCGGTCGTCGCCTTCGATCAGGATGAGTCGCCAGGGCGCCAGCTTGCCGTGGTCGGGAACGCGCGTGCCGATAGTGAGAATTTGACGCAGCTCTTCGGGCGAAGGCCCCGGTTCCTTGAGGAATGCCTGGCCTACCGAACGGCGGGTGAGCAGGTAATCGAGCACTTCGGCTTTGACGGTCATGGTCTTGGTCCTTGCGAGCGTGGCGTCCTTATGACACAGCTTTTCCCAATTCAAAGCCTAGAGCTTGTTTCCTGTTCGAATTCCGCCGTCGGGGCGACGGCAAGAGGTTATGTTTTGGCACGCAATTCCTGGGTGATGGCCATCGGCGTCCTGGCCGCTCTGTTCGCGCCGCAACTTGCGGCGGCCCAGGAGGCTCCCGAGCCGCGCCCACGCGCCGAACACGATGCCGCCCAGGCCCGGGCCGCCGGCGAGACGCCGCCCGAGGCCCCCGCCGACGATGCCGCTTCCGCCCTCGCCGAACCGGGCGAAGTTCCCGGCGTCCCCACCGAGACCCCTGCGACCAGCGCCATCGAGGCCGTCACGCAGGCGCCCCAGCCCGTCCATCTCAAGGCCCGGGTCACCGACAAGGGCGACATCATTCCCAGCGGCCTTGTCTGGCGCGTCTTCGACACCCGCGCCGACAATAACGGCCAGCTCGCCATGGTCGCCAAGTCGGACGATGCCGACGCCACCCTCTCCTTGCCGCCCGGCCAGTACGTCGTGCACGTCGCCTATGGCCGCGCCCAGGCCAGCGACACCATCACCGTCAATCCGGGCGAGAACGACAAGACCATGGTGCTCGAAGCGGGTGCCCTGCGGCTCAATTCGGCCGTCACTGGCGACATCGCTATCCCCGTCAATCTCGAGCACTTCGATATCTTCTCGGGTGGCACCAGCGACGCCGACCGCACCCTCGTGGCCCAGAACGTCGCACCCAACGACACCGTCACCCTCAACGCGGGCACCTATCACGTCGTCTCCTATTTCGGGGACGTCAACGCGGTGGTGCGCGCCGACCTGCGCGTCGAACCCGGTCAATTGACCGAAGCCACGCTCTACCATCGCGCCAGCCAGATCTCGCTCAAGCTCGTCTCCGAAGCCGGCGGCGAGGCCATTGCCGACGTCGACTGGACCATCAAGTCCTCCGCGGGCGAGACCGTCTTCCAGGAGACCGGTGCATTTCCTGCCACAGTGCTCCAGGAAGGCGACTACACCGTCTTGGCCAAGCGGGGCGACACCGTCTACAACCGCGCCTTTCAGGTCGTCCCAGGGCAGCCGCGCGAAATCGAAGTCCTCACGTCGGTCTACTGACGTAATCTAGGCGTAACATCGCGCGCTAATCTGGCCCCAACCCAGGGGGTCCCGTCTATGCGCCTACTGCTTGTGGAGGACGAGGCTGAAATGGCCTCCGCCCTCAGCGCCGCCTTGCTCAAATACGACATGGTCATCGACCATGCGCCCAGCCTCGCCTTCGCCGAGGAAGCCATCGCCAACCGCGTCCATGACGCATTCCTGCTCGATCGCAACCTGCCCGATGGAGACGGCATCGACCTGATTCCCCTGATCCGCCAGGAAGTAGCGGGCGCCCCGGTCATCGTGCTCACCGCGCGCGGCTCGCTGGTCGACCGCATCACCGGGCTGGACCAGGGCGCGGACGATTACCTGCCCAAACCCTTCGCCGTGGAGGAGTTGCTGGCGCGCCTGCGCGCCGTCATGCGCCGCCCCAGCCAGATCGCCGTGAATGTCGGACGCGTGGGCAACCTCACCTACGATTTCTCCAACCGCCACGTCAGCATCAAGGACGAGCCCGTCGACCTGCCGCGCCGCGAGCTGCTGGTTCTGGAAACCCTCGTCCAGCGCACCGGCCGCACTGTACTGCGCTCCTCGCTCGAGGAGGCGGTCTACGGCTTTGACGACGACATCCAGTCCAATGCACTGGACGCCCATGTCTCGCGCCTGCGCCGCAAGCTCTCCGATGCCGGCGCCACGGTCGAGATCCACACCATTCGCGGGGTCGGTTACCTCATGAAGCAGGCGCGATGAACCCAGCCTCCAAGTTCTGGCGCGGTCTGCGCACCTATCAATGGTTCAAGCCCAACTCCCTCAAGCGCCGGCTCGTCTGGCGCCTTATGCTTTTGCACGGGATCACCTTCGTGGTGTTCACCGCCGCCATCTGGATCTTCATCATCTCGCTGGGCGGCAAGGCCGACCTCGTCGATGACAGCATGATCGACCACATCGCCGAGTCGCTCGTCCACGATGCCGACGGCAAGCTGGTGCTCGAAGATACCGACGGCATGAAATGGGTGCGAACCAACGAATACTGGTTCGTGGCGCGCGACAGCGAGGGCCAGACCGTTTCCGAGGGCACGCCGCCCGAGATGTTCCGGCCGGTGGTCGACAAGCTCGGCACGCTCGACTACGCCCAGATTCGCATCAAGGACGACCAGCCCGAGCAGGTGAACGTGCGCAAGCGCGACACCCGCGCCGGGCAGGTCTACATCGTCGTCGGCACCGACGCCTCGGTTTCCGCGCTGCTCGCGGTCGTGGTCGTTTCCCTGATTCTCTTCCTGCCCATCACCGCGCTGCTGGCCCTCGTCACGGGAATCGCGATTCCCTTGATCGTGCGCAAGTCGCTGCGCGGCGTCGCCCTGGCCGAAGCCGACGCCTCCAAGATCGACTTCGACCAGCGCGGCAAGCGCCTTTCGGTCGATCGCATCCCCTGGGAGGTCAAATCGCTGGTCGCCGCCGTCAACGACGCCCTTTCGCGGCTCGATGAGGGCTACGAGCGCCACAAGCGCTTCCTTGCCGACGCCGCTCACGAGCTCAAGACACCCATCGCCATCCTCCAGACCCGCATCGACGCTCTGCCCGAGAGCCAGGACAAGGGCCGGCTGATCGCCGACGTCTCCCGGCTCGGCGGCCTTGCCGAGCAACTGCTGGACCTCCAGCGCTTCCAGCACCAGCCGCCCGACTTCAAGGAAGTGGACCTGGTCGAGCTGGCGGGAAACGTCGTGGCCGACCTCGCGCCCATCGCCATCGCCGCCGGCTACAAGATCAGTTTCGATGCCGACCAGCGCCGCGTCCTCATCCAGGGCGATTGGGTTGCGCTGGAGCGCGCGCTCTCCAACCTCGTGCAGAACGCCATCGCCCATGGCGGCAATAGCGGCACGATCTCGGTCTATGTCGAGCGCTGCGGCACGATCGAGGTAAGCGACGGCGGCCCGGGCATCCCCGAGGAAGACCGCGACCGGATTTTCGAGCCCTTCTATCGCCTGCGCCCGATGACCGGCGGCCATGGCCTCGGCCTCAACCTGGCGCGCGACATCGCCAACCGGCACAACGGCCACATCTCGGTGACCGACGGGCCGGAGGGCGGCGCCAGTTTCAGGCTCAGTCTTCCAAGGACGGCATGAAGGAAGGGCGGCTCGACCGCCCTTTTTCGTTCCCTCAGCCACCCCAGCCGCATTGTGCCCGCGCCGCGCAATGCTCTCGCAATCTGAGGGGGCACAATGGGTCCTGTCAGTTCGCGCTGCCTCGGCAGCCGATCCTCCCATGCCCCTCGGAGTAATGAGTTATGCCCACGCCCCTCGCTCGTGTCCTCGTGCTCGGCGCCGCGCTCCTCCCCGCGCTCGCCGCCGCCCCTGCCCTGGCCCAGGACCGCTACGCGCAACCCTATTACGGTGCTTCCGACCCCTGGACCGGCTTCTATGCCGGTGTGCTCGGCGGCGTCAGCACCAAGGAACTGCCCAACGTCTTCGCCGGCAACAACCTGATGGGTGGCGTCGTGGCCGGCTACACCTCCTCCTTCGGCCCGGCCGTGCTTGGGGCTGAACTGGAAGGCACCTATACGCTGGGCAAGGAATACAGCCTGACCAGCAACGCCGCCCTCGCCCAGAGCTGGGCAGGCGTCGCCAAGCTCAAGGCCGGCGTCGCCTTCGACGACATCCTGCTCTATGGCACCGCCGGCTACGGCTGGGCGCGCCTCGACCCCAAGGGCAACGTCGCCTCCGACGCCCGCTGGGCCGGCGGCTTCACCTATGGCGGTGGCGCCGAATTCGCCTTCCGCAACGGCATGTCGATCAAGCTCGAATACACCCAGTCGCGCTACGACAACGTCGAATCTACCCTCGTGGGCGGCGCCAAGCGCACCGACAACCTCGTGAACCACGCGATCAAGGCCGGTTTCAACTACCGGTTCTGACGCCCTGCGGGAGCAGCAACATGGCTACGAAAGTCCCCGTGCTTCTTGCGACGCTGGCAGTCGTGCTGACCGGCATCCTCCCCGCGAACGCCGCCGAGTGGTACTCGGCCGACGATCGCTGGACCGCCTACTCGCTCCGCGATTGCCGCTATGTGCGCGACCGGTACGAGCGCAGGAACTGCGAGCGCTTCTTTCGCCCCGAAGCCAGCAAGGACGACGATATCGGCGCCGCCATCGGCATCGGCATCATCGGCCTGACCATCGGGGCCATCATCGCCGGCGCCGCCGCGGAACAGGACAAGTCCGCGGCCAAGAAGGAGCGCGACCGCTGGCTCGTCTACTGCTCGACCAAATATCGCAGCTTCGATCCGCAATCGGGCACGTTCCTGGCCCGAGACGGGCTGCGATATCCCTGCCGGTGACTCCGCCCCAATCCCCGTGGCACCGACAGGGATCCCTACCGACGTCGTGACCGGCCAGCCGGCCCGCCATGCGCGGCTCCAGAGGGTCTTGCTTACCGCCTGGAGCCGGTCGGCCGGCGCGATTTTCGGGGGGCGTGCTGCCGCCGTGGCCCCAGCCACGGCGGCAGTTCCTTGTGATCTCTACAAGATTGCGGAAACCATCATCGCAACCTGGGCCATATTTTTGCTGTTTCAAGGCTACGCAATGCTGCGTCCCGCTAGCTTTGGCTATTGAAGACAAGCATCCGGTGGCACAGATTGCGCCACAAATTCTGGCGAATGGAGAAAATTGCCATGCCGTTGACCAAGAGCGCGCCCCGCGTGAGCCTGCAAGCCCTGGCCGTAGCAGCAATGATGAGCGTGGCGCTCCCTGCCGCCGCCCTCGCCCAGGAGGCGCCCCGCACGCGCGAAAGCGCGCCGCGCGTCGAAAGCCCCGCAGCCGCTGCCGCAGCGACCGAGGCTGCCGGCGAAGCGAATTTCTCCATCGACATCCCCACGGTCGACACCGTCGATTCCAACATGGACGAGGCCACGATCCGCGCCATCCTCACCGGTGGCCTGGCTGATCACGCCACCGAGCTGGCCGGCCTCAACGCCAAGTCCATTTCCATCCCCGAGATCACCCTGAGCTATTCGATGCCGCCCATGGAAGGCAAGGCAGAGGCCGGCAAGGTGGTCTATTCGGACGTGGTGCTGACCGACGTCGTCAACGGCGTCGCCGCTTCCGTGGCCGTGGGCGGCGCCAGCGTCGATGCCGGCCCCGAGGGCTCGTTCACCTTCGGCAAGATGTCGACCGGCATGTTCGATATCGGCGGCATGCTGGCCTTCTACGGCATGGTTCCCGGCGCTTCCGCCGATCAGCCGCTCAAGACCATCTACAAGGATTTCAAGTTCGAGGGCGGCAAGTTCACCGCACCCGAAGCCACCTGCACGATCGGCGAGGCCTCGCTGGCCGAGTTCAAGGCACGCCCGCTCAAGACCTCGTTCTCGGACCTTATGGCCCTTGCCCAGGGCATGGAAGCGCGTGGCGACGACAAGCCCACTGCCGAGGAAATCTCGCAGATGGTTGCCTTCTATGCCGACTTCCTCAACGCCTTCGAATCCACGCCCTTCGAGTTCACGGGCCTTGATTGCACGGGCACGTCCGAAGACGGCAAGCCGGTAACGGTCGCCGTCGGCCCCATCACCATCGGCGGCTTCTCGAAGAATACCTATCCGCAGATCGAAGCCAAGGACATCAAGGTCAACGTCGAGGGCGACGGTTACCTCAACCTGGCCAGCGTCACCTTCAAGAGCTTCGACTTCTCCTCCACGCTGGCCGCGCTCGAGGAATCGGGCGGTGCCATCGATGACACCTGGCTCGAGGCCAATGGCCGCCGCCTCATCCCCTCCTTCGGCGGCTTTGCCTTCACGGGGCTGGACATGGACATGCCCGACACCGAAAGCCCGGGCGAGCGCATCCAGGCCTCTGTCGGCTCGTTCGACCTGTCGCTGGGCAACTACATCAACGGCGTCCCGGCCGACATCGCGTCCACGGCCAAGAACATCGTGGTCTCCCTGCCCGCCGATTCCGAAGATGAAGGCATCCAGCAGCTGCTGACGCTGGGCATCGACAAGATCGAGGCGGGTTACAACTTCGCGGCGACCTGGGACGAACCCAGCAACACCATCGCCATCAAGGATCTCTCCTTCGACGGCGCCAACCTGGGTGCACTGGCTCTCGCCGGCACCATCGGCAACGCCACCCCGGACCTCTTCGCCCTCGACAACAATACCGCCCTCTTCGCGGCCATGGGCCTGACGGTCAAGGACGCCAAGGTCGACGTCAAGGATGCCGGCTTGGCCGACATCGTGTTCCAGAAGATGGCGACCGAACAAGGCCAGACGGTCGATCAGGTCCGCAGCGCCCTCTCCGGTGTCGCTGGCGGCACCGCCCTCGCCCTGCTCGGCGGCGGGCCGGACGCCCAGAAGCTCTCGGGCGCCCTCGCCAGCTTCCTCACCGGCAACGCCAAGTCGCTCTCGGTCTCGGCCACCGCCAAGAACGAAGCGGGGCTGGGGCTGCCCGAGCTGAGCGCCCTGCAGTCCAACCCGATGGCGCTCTCCAGCCAGGTCACCGTCGACGCCACCGCCCAATAAACGGCGCGACCGGCAAACAAAAAAGGCCCGCTCCAGCGATGGAGCGGGCCTTTCTGATTCAGGGTCTGCGGTTTCAGGCCGCGGCGCGCTTGAGGTCGGGCGCCTGGGCTTCGGTCATCAGTTCGACGATGGCATCCATCGACGGCACGACCTTCTGGCCTTCGGTGCCGAGGCGGCGCACCGAGACGGTGCCCTCCTCTGCCTCACGCTTGCCCACCACGAACATCAGCGGCACCTTCTGCATGGAGTGCTCGCGGACCTTGTAGTTGATCTTCTCGTTGCGGGCGTCGAGTTCGGCGCGGATGCCGGCGGCGCGCAGCTGCTTGACCAGCTTTTCGGCATAGCCATCAGCTTCCGAGACGATGGTCGCCACCACGACCTGCGTCGGCGCCAGCCAGGCCGGCAGACGGCCGGCATAGCTCTCGAGCATCATGCCGATGAAGCGCTCCAGCGAGCCGAGAATGGCGCGATGGAGCATCACCGGACGCTGGCGCGAACCGTCTTCGGCCACGTACGAGGCGTCGAGGCGCTCCGGCAGCACGTAGTCGAGCTGCAGGGTGCCGCACTGCCAGGACCGGCCGATGGCGTCCTTGAGGTGGAACTCCAGCTTGGGCGCATAGAACGCGCCTTCGCCTTCGGCGATCTCGAAGTCATAGCCGGTGGCGCGCAGGGCATCGCCCAGCGCCTTCTCGGCCGCGTCCCAGCGCTCGATGGTGCCACCGAACTTTTCGGGGCGCGTAGCGAGCTTGATGACGATCTGGTCGAAGCCCATGTCCTGGTAGACCGAATAGAGCAGATGCACGAAATGCTCGGTCTCGGCCTGGATCTGGTCTTCGCGGCAGAAGATGTGCGCGTCGTCCTGGGTCATCTGCCGCACACGCATCAGGCCATGGAGCGCGCCATGGGCCTCGTTGCGGTGGCAGCAGCCGAACTCGGCCATGCGGATCGGCAGGTCGCGATACGACTTGATGCCCTGGTTGAAGATCTGGATATGCGCCGGGCAGTTCATGGGCTTGAGCGCCATGAGATCGGACTTGCCCGAGAGAACCGGTCCTTCTTCCTCGGTACCGGGCACTTCGTCCGGCACCACGAACATGTTTTCGCGATACTTGCCCCAGTGGCCCGAAGCCTCCCAGAACTTGGACGACATGAGCTGCGGGGTCTTGACCTCCACATAGCCCGAGCTGTTCAGGCGCCGGCGGATATAGGCCTCCATCTGGTTGTAGATGGTAAAGCCCTTCGGGTGCCAGAACACCGAGCCCTGCGCCTCTTCCTGCAGGTGGAAGAGATCGAGTTCGCGGCCCAACTTGCGATGGTCGCGCTTTTCGGCCTCTTCCATCATATGGAGATAGGCGTCGAGCTCTTCCTTGGTCGCGAAGGCCGTGCCGTAGATGCGCGAGAGCACCGGATTGTTGCTGTCGCCACGCCAATAGGCGCCCGCCACCTTGGTCAGCTTGAAAGCCTGGCCGACATCCTTGGTGGTGCGCATGTGCGGACCACGGCAGAGGTCGAACCACTGGCCCTGCTTGTAGATCTTGATGCTCTGGTCGGCCGGGATGGCGTCGACGAGCTCGACCTTGAAGTTCTCGCCCTTGGCGGCAAAGACCTTCTTGGCCTCGTCGCGGGTCCAGATTTCCTTGGTGAAGGCGGCGCCGCGCTCGATGATCTCGCTCATCTTCTTCTCGATGGCGCGCAGGTCGTCCTCGCTGAAGGGGGTCTCACGCGCGAAATCGTAGTAGAAGCCGTTCTCGATCACCGGGCCGATGGTCACCTGCGTGGATGGCCACAGCTCCTGAACGGCCTCTGCGAGGACGTGCGCGGCATCGTGGCGGATGAGTTCGAGCGCGGCCGGCTGGTCGCGCGTCACGAACTCGATCTTGCCATCGTCTTCAAGCGCATCGGAAAGGTCCGTCAGGACGCCGTTCCAGCGCATGGCCACGGTCTTCTTGGCCAGCGACTTGGAGATATCCTCGACCACGGTAGTCCCGGTGGTGCCGCGCGGAAACTCGCGAACTGCACCATCTGGGAACGTCACCTTGATCGACATTTTGATCTCTCCAAGAGAAAGGATTGTTGAAACCGTGCAAAACGCACGAGGGGCGTTGTCTATCACGCTTTGTGGAGTTTGCCAGCATTTGCGGTTTGCCGGCGAGGTAGAGTCCGGGTTGCGGCTTCCCCTCCGGGCATCCCACAATGAAATGCGAAGTGGCTACCGCCACCGCCCATATCGCCACGGCAGGTACCACCGCCCCGCCTTCGGCAATTCCTCCGGCACCGGATCGAACCCGTGCGTGCCGCCCGGCCTGCATCGGCTGAACCGCGCCAACCCCATCCAGCCGCCCGGCCAGAAGCCGAACTTCCAGATCGCTTCGCTGGTGAATTCGGAGCATGTGGGCGCGTGCCGGCACGTTCGCCCGACGAAAGCAGAGAACGTGTAGCGGTAGATGGTGATGAGGAAGACCGCCGCGAACTTGAACGGCAAATCCACCACCGCCCAGAATTGCGCGATGAATCGATCCATCAGCTTGCGGCCCTAAGCGATTCTTTTTGCTTCGATCTTGTCGAGCGCTTCAACCACCGCATCAAACACCAGCATGGTCGAGGTGTGGCGCGGCTTGTATTCGCGCACCGGCTCGAGAAACCGCAGGTCCTCCCACCGCCCGGCCGGCGGCGCGCCGTCTTCCTTGAGCATGCGCGCCATCTCCTCGCGCACGGCGCGGAACTCGGATACCGGCGTGCCCACGATCTGTCGCGCCACGATGGCAGCCGAGGTCTGCCCCAGCGCGCAGGCGGAAACGTCGTGTCCGTAGCCGGTGATGATTCCGTCCGAAACCACGACATCCACCTCGATGGACGAGCCGCAGACCCGGCTCACCTTGCGGGCCGATGCGTCGGCCTGCGCCAGGCGCGGCGCCTTTGGCGGATTGCCGGCGATCTGCAGGATCTTTTCGGAATAGAGATCGCTCAGTTCCATTCTGGGCACAATTCTGTTTCTTGTGGCGGCGTCTACCCACCCTATATAAGTAACCGCTCGCAGACTGTCAGGGCCTCTTGCCCCACGCTTTTTTGTGATCCGCCCATAAGGAAACCCGCGCATGGACGCCACCTTCAACGCCAGCAACGTCTCCGCGTTGCCGGGCCACGAGAACCGCCGGCCGACCCAGCAGGAAGCCGAAGACGCCGTCCGCACGCTCATCGCCTGGGCCGGTGACGACCCCACCCGCGAAGGCCTGCTCGAAACGCCCGGCCGCGTCGCGCGCGCCTATGGCGAGTTCTTCTCCGGCTATGGGCAAAACGCCGCCGACGTCCTGAGCAAGACTTTCAAGGACGTGGGCGGGTATGACGACATCGTCCTGCTCAAGGACATTCCGTTCCACTCCCATTGCGAACACCACATGGTGCCGTTCTTCGGCAAGGCGCACATCGCCTACCTGCCTCATGACGGCGTGGTCGGCCTTTCCAAGCTCGCTCGCCTCGTCGATGTCTTCGCCAAGCGCCTGCAGACCCAGGAAAACCTGACGGCGCAGATCATCGACGCGGTCAACGAGAACCTCAACCCGCGCGGCGCCGCCGTCATGCTCGAAGCCGAGCATATGTGCATGACCATGCGCGGCGTGCACTCGCACGGGGTCACCACCGTCACCCACCGCTTCACCGGCGTCTTCGCCGAGGAACGCGAAGAGCGCGACCGCTTCTTCGCCTTCATCGGCAAGCGCTGAAATGCTTGGCACGCAAGCTCGGGGCGGGATAAAACCCGCGCCATGAGCATCACCTTCGCCGATCCCAAGCCCCTCAGCCACGCCGAACTCGAAGAAGGCACCGCCTTCGCGCCCCGCTTCGACGCAAGTGGCCTCGTCACAGCCGTCACCACCGAAGCGGGTTCCGGCCGCGTGCTCATGGTCGCGCACATGAATGCCGAGGCGCTGGCGCTCACCCTTCAGACCGGCGAAGTCCACTACTGGTCGCGCTCGCGTGCCAGGATCTGGAAGAAGGGCGAAAGCTCCGGCGAGATCCAGAAGCTGATCGAAATGCGCACCGACTGCGACCAGGATGTGGTGCTGCTCACCGTCGAACAGACCGGCCGCGGCGCCGCCTGCCACACCGGCCGCAAGAGCTGCTTCTATCGCATTGTCGAAGTCCAGGACGGTACGGCCAAGCTCACCGATTCCGGCGAACCGCGCCTCTTCGACCCCAAGGCCGTCTACGGCGCCTGACCCGGCGAGGGCCATTGCCCTCCTCCACCGCCTGGGCGGCCACCCCACTCAATAATGCGGCGGCGGTGGCTCGTCCTGCGGGGCCAGCGCGGGATGCGCTTCCACGACTCGCAACTGGTCGGTGAGCTTGGACAAGTCGCGGCGCGTCGCCTCCAGTTCACGCCAGAGGTCGGTGACCGCCTTGTTGAGCTCCTCGATGGTCTCGTCCTGGTAGGCGATGGTGGTCTCGAGCTTTTCGAGTCGCGCGTCGATCTCACTCATGTTGCCAGCTCCTTTCGAACAGCGGCGGCAGCAGCAGGCCGATGACGAATCCGCCCAGATGCGCCTGCCAGGCGATCTGGATGTCCTGCCCGATCAGCGCCGGCACCAGCGGCACGGCGGCGTTGAGCACGATCCAGATGAGGCTGAAATTGCGCGAACGCGGATTGGTGAACACTTCCCGCAGGCTCGCCAGGTGCCGCCCGAGCAGCACGCGCTGTCCGGTGTCCGGGTCGGTCCCCACCATCACCGGCTGGAAGATGAACCGCATCGCCGCCCCGGTGAGGCCCGCCACCCCGCCCGAGGCGCCGATCAGCACCTGCACGTTGGGCAGGGTCGTGGCCGCAAAGGCCAGGGCCCCGGCCGCCGACGTCACGAGGAAAATCACCAGCGTGGGGAGCGCCCCATACCGCCGCGCCACGGGCGTGGCGAAGATCGCCAGCCAGAGCGTGTTGAAGATGACGTGCTCCCAGTTCGCATGAAGGAACGCGTGGCTGAACGGCGTCCACAGCAGCGGCCAGAACCCGCCCGGAAGCTGGTCCGGCGCCAGCAGGCGCATCGGTATGAACCCGAACCATAGGGTTAACTGGTAGAGCCCGACGTTATCGAGAACGAGCGTGGTCGCCAGATGGATGGCCAGCATGATGCCCGCCAGCGCCGTCACCACGGGGGGCAGCATGAAGATCGGTTCCCGCCCGGCCTGCGGGGCGTCGTGGTCCGAACCAGGTTCGCTCATGCAATCAACTCCGTAGAAACCGTTTACACCCTCTCGCGTTGTGGACTTATCCACACTGCGTCGTCGGCGTTAACCCTAATAGATGTTTAATGGCGATTTCGCCCGGCGCATTTGGCACTGTTTGTGGGCCGCAGAGATTCCCCACACAACGAAGGGGAACGCATCAGGGCCAAGGGCGCGAACACTATGCAAAAGACCAGCACGAAAACGCTCTACGATTATTGGAACGCCCTGCGTGGCTCCCGCAGTGCGCCCGACCGCAAGGACATCGACCCAACCCGGATTCGCTCCGCGCTGGCAAACACTTTCATCCTCGAGCTGAGCGATGAGAACAGCTTTGTCTTCCGCCTGGCGGGTTCGCACCTGTGCACGGCCTATTGCCGTGAACTGAAGGGGCGCTCCTTCACCGGCCTCTGGCACGAACGCGACCGCGATGCGCTCGACACCCTGATCCGCGCCGTCACCGAGGATCACGCCGTGGCGCTCGTCACCTTCCAGGGGACGACGCCCATCGACACCAAGGTCACGTTCGAAACCATCCTGCTGCCGCTGCGTCACAACGGCTCCACCCAGACTCGCCTCCTCGGCGCCATGACCGCGCTCGAGGAGCCCTACTGGCTCGGCGTCCAGCCGCTGGTGGAACAGCGCATCACCGGCCTGCGTCTGATCTGGCCCGATGACCTGGCCACCTCCGACGTCGCCCGCGACGTTGCGGCCGCCGTTCCGGGCGTCGGCTTCGCCGCCCCCGGCCACGCGCCGATGCCCATTCCCTCCACCGTCTTCGGGCGCTCCGCCCGCCGCTATGCTCACCTGGCGGTTATCGACGGCGGCCGTCATTGAGTTAATGGCAGCCCGGTAGTCTTACTATCGGTTAACCAAACTTGTTTAGGCTGTGGGAAACGTCACACACGGCCTTTTCCGCATGCTGAACGATGACCTGCCCGCGCGCTATGCAGCGTCCCCTGGCCGAAGCCAGGCGGACATGCCGCGCTTTCAACGCGTGAAGGTTTCGATTCTCGGCCGCTACATGCTGGCCGACAAGCGCGAATTCCCCTGCCAGGTCCTCGAAATGTCCCCCGGCGACGCGGTGGTCATCGCCCCCGTTCCCGGCCAGATCGGCGAGCGCGTGGTGGCCTATCTCGATCATGTCGGGCGCATAGAAGGCTCGATACTCGAGAGCGCAGATGGCGGCTTCGTCATGGATGTGCTGGGCACTGCCCGCAAGCGCGACAAGCTCGCCGCCCAGCTCACCTGGCTGGCCAACAAGGATATCCTCGACCTGCCCGAGGATCGCCGCCACGAACGCGTCGTGCCCGACAACCGCCACTCCACCGTCATCCTCGACGATGGCCGGCGCTACAACTGCAAGATCATCGACATCTCGCTTTCGGGCGCCGCCATCGAACTCGCCGTGCGGCCGGCCATGGGCACCCCCGTCACGCTCGGTCGCATGCGCGCCCGCGTCGTGCGTCATTTCCCCAACGGGGTGGCCGTCGAGTTCGCCTCCGCCCAGGAAATCCTCACGGTCGTGCAGCAGAACCTGCGCATGAACTGAGCGGCTCGTCCGCCCTCCAACTCGTGCTTAACGAGCCCTGAATCGAGTGCATAAAACTCGATTCAAAACTGCGTTGGACTTTTTCAATCGGGGCAAGAGCGCCTCCGTACCGTGGTCTCCATCAGGGAGATCACACAATGTCCACCGCGACCAACATCGCAAAATCCATAGGAGCGGCGCTGCTTGCAGCCCTCGCGCTGACCGCTCCGGCCCACGCCCAGAGCGTCGATTTCACCAACGCCGCTTTCGTCCAGGTTTCGGTCAACCCGACCAGCGTGCCGATCGGCGCCGCCGAGTTCTGCCACCGCCGCTCCAACGAGTGCGCCCCCTACCGCAATCCCATCGCCGCCGAAGCGCTGACCGATGGTCGCTGGAACGAGCTCCTGCAGGTCAACGCCCAGGTCAACGCCAGCATCATCCCCGCCTCCGACAAGGAGATCTACGGCGTCGAGGAATTCTGGACCTACCCCACGGGCGGTTATGGCGATTGCGAGGATTTCGCACTCGAAAAGCGCCGCCAGCTCATCGATCTGGGCTGGGCCCCCTCAACCCTCATGATCGCCGTCGTGCGCCAGGCCAATGGCGAAGGCCATGCCGTCCTCATGGTCCGCACCGATCGCGGCGATCTCGTGCTCGACAACCAGGCCGGCGAAATCCGCCTCTGGAACGAGACGCCCTACCGCTACCTCAAGCGCCAGAGCCAGCTCAGCTTTGCCCAATGGGTCGATATCTCCGACGACCGCACCACGATCGTCACCGCGTCTGCCGGACGCTGAGTTCCGGGTCCCTCTCCCTGATAAGTTTGGGACCTGATGAAAGAAGCCACCTCCGGGCCCGGGGGTGGCTTCTTTGTTCCTGGGGGAATGCCAGGGAAAACTAGAGCATGACCGCCACGTAGACGCTCATGAAGATCAGGCCGGTTATGAAGGCCCAGCCGAAACCGACCAGCGATCCGATCAGCACGGGAACGAAAGCCAGGGTCGAGCCCTTTTGCTGCTGCCAGCCCATCTGCAGCATGATGTAGGGGCCGCAAACGAAGCTCATGACCAGGTGCCCCACCGTATGGAGGTAGGTCTTGCCATCGTAGCGCAGCATAGCCTGTTCGCGGAAAACGCCCTGGTAGAGGTGCGTGGCAGCCGCAGCGAGCACCAGCCCCACTGCGACGATGAATGCGGCAAGCATCAGTTCATTCATCAGCCGACCCCTCGTCCCTGCCCCGTCAGCGCGCCAAATTGCGGCGCCTCATTAACTCTTCATTAATCATAAGCGCGCTCACTCGCCTTGTCATCCCGCCTCGTTCAGACTGGTTAACGCGCGAATGTCCACGCCGGCTCCTGCCCAGGGGCACAGCCACACCGCCAGCCTCGGCTTCAACCTTCTCGCCATCACGGTGATCGTGGCCGCAGGGGCCGTCGGCATGGCCTACGCCATCGACGCATTCGGGCGGCATCGCGCCGAAACGGCGGCCGAAGGCACGCGCTACGTGCGCAATCTCGCCGGGCAAACTCTCACCATCCCCGCCGGTTGGCTACGTTTCGGCGACCGCGACGAGGAAGGCTTTGCCAGCCAGGTGGACTTGCAGTTGAGCCTGCCGCTCGGCCCCGGCTCGTCGGCGATGAAGGTGGATGTGACGCTCGTGCCGCGCAGCCGCGCGCGCTCCAGCGCGGCGCTTCTCGATGGCGTCTACCTGCACCGTTTCATGCCCAACGAGGTTTCGGGCCCGCCGGGCCTCGTCGGCAAGCCGCTCTATCCCAATGACGGTTTCGAGGGTGAAACGGTCTGGTACGACCCTCTCTCGGGCAATCCCTTCGTGGCCAAGTGCATGGAACCGGCCCAGGCCGTTGGAGAGGCGCAATGCCTGCGCACCGTCATCCTGCCGAACGGGATCGGGGCGACCTACGCGTTCGGCGCGGGGGCTCTTCCGGCATGGCGCGATTTCGACGCGCAGATGGCCGTCCCCCTCAAAGCAATCGGGGCGCTCTAGGCGCCCCGTGCAAACTCAGTTGATGTCTTCCAGATCGACGTCCAGGATCGCCATCTGGAAGTTGTAGGACCGGTCGCCGTCCTCGTCATCGACATAGATGAGGCCGAGGAATTCCTCGCCCACATAGACTTCCACCGAGTCGTCCTTCTTGGGACGCGGGCGCACGTCGATGTGGCGGTTGTTGAACTTCTGCTGCAGAAACTTCTGGAGCTTGATGATTTCGGGATGGTTCACTTCAGGCTCCTGAAAATCGTTTGGGGAGGCTCTTTCTAGTCCGTGGGGCGGTCCGGGCAATCCCCCGGAGCGCGCTTATCCCCGCTAGTTTGGGCCAAATTCAGACGTTCTGGTCGTAAACGAGCACCATCTGGTCCATCACCGAAGCGGGCTGGGCGCAACCGGCCTCTCCGATGATCTTGGCAGGCACGCCCGCCACTGTCACGCGCGGCGGCACTTCCTTGAGCACGACCGAGCCTGCCCCGATGCGCGAGCAGTCCCCGATCTTGATGTTGCCCAGGATCTTGGCGCCCGCCCCGATCAGCACGCCATTGCCGATCTTGGGGTGGCGATCCTGCTCCGCCTTGCCGGTGCCGCCGAGCGTCACGCCCTGCAGCATCGAGACATTGTCTCCGACCACGGCCGTTTCCCCGATCACCAGGCCCGTGCCGTGGTCGAGCATGATGCCCTTGCCCATCGGAACGGCCGGGTTGATGTCGACCTGGAACACCTGGCTCGACCGGCTCTGGAGGTAAAGCGCGAAATCGCGCCGCCCCGCCTTGTAGAGTGCATGGGCGAACCGATGCGTCTGGATGGCCTGGTAGCCCTTGAAATAGAGTAGCGGCTCGAGCGCCCGATGGCAGGCCGGATCGCGCTCATAGGTGGCGGCGAGATCGGCCCGCGCCTCCGCCCCGATATGGGGCGCTTCCTTGAGCGCGTCGTCGAACGCGTGACGGATGAGATCCGCCGGCACCTCGTCATGGTGCAGCTTCTCCGCCAGCCGGTGGGCCAGCGCGGTCTCGAACGTGTCGTGGTTGAGGATGCTGGCCAGGACCAGTGTTGCCAGTGACGGCTCTTTGGCCACGATCTCCCGGGCGCCTGCTACGATGGCGTCCCAGACCGGATCGACAGCCGTGACCTGTGAAGCAAGCTTTGCGTTGCCGCTCATAGGGGTCTCCGAAGTTGGGCCTACCATATAGAGTATCCCGTTCCTGGAAACAAAGCCCTAGCGCCGCGATTGGTTCACAAATGCGCTCACGCCAGGGCGTTTTTTCCGAGAAACGCGATCGCCGCTTCCTTGAACTTGGCGTCGCCCGTGGCGAGCATGTGGTTGCGGCGAGGGATCACGAAAGCCTCCCCGTGCGGCAGGATTCGCGCCAATTCCTCGGGCGAACCGGCCATGTCGTCGGCTTCCCCGACCGCCACCAGCACCGGCATGGCGATCTTGCGGACATCCTCGATGACCATCGGCTGGCGCGAAGTCGACATGCAGGCGGCCAGCGCCTGCCGGTCCGCCTTGGAGTGATCGGCAAAGATCCGGAACTGCCGGCCGGTCGGATGGCTCACGTCCGAGAGCTTTTCGGCATTGAGCCCGTCGATGATCTCGCGCGAATCCGAAAGCCCGTTGATGAGGTTCATCCCCATGCCGCCCAACACCGCCGCGCGGACCCGCTGCGGTGACTTGAGCGCCAGGAAAGCGGTGATCCGCGCGCCCATCGAATAGCCGATCACGAACGCCCGTTCGATTCCGAGGTGATCGAGCAGCCGCTCGGCATCCGCGGCCATCAGCGTCGGGTAATAATCGTTCGGGTCGTAGAGCTTTTCAGATTGCCCGTGACCGCGGTCGTCGATCGTGATCGCCTGGTACCCGGCCTTGTTGAGCGCTTCCACCCACCCGGTCGCTACCCAGTTGATGAAGCCGCTCGAACCGAATCCGTGAATCAGCAGAACCGGCTCGCCCTCGCCAAAAACCTCGTAGGCGATGGTGATTCCATCCGAAAGAAAGCTGGGCATCGGTCCTGGGAGTTCCTGCTTGGCCTGTTGGAAGAGCAGGACTCGCGCGAGTTCGCCCGCATCCCGTCCGGTGGCTGTTTGGCCCTGATATAGCCAGCACGCGCCCCACATTCCAGACCCCAGTATCCGCCCTTCCCTTTGCCCGCCCGCTTCGCTATGGTCCGGCCCAATTCAACGGCTCCATTCCTAGGGCTTTACGACATGGCTAACGCGACCGTTCCGCACTTCCACAACACCGATGGCCTGCGCCAGATCGAGGTCGGCTCCAAGGAATTCATGTGCGTGGGCGCCCTGCCGCCGTTCGATCACCCCCATGTCTTCCTCGACATGGGCAAGGACACCGAGATCGTGTGCCCCTATTGCTCCACGCTCTACGTCTATAGCTCCAAGCTGGCCCCCGGCACCTCCTCGCCTCTCTCGGCGGTGTTCGAGGCGGCCTGAGCCTTCGCGAAATGCCAGGCGGCAGGTCCGTCTATATTGCCGGCGCCGGCATTGCCGGACTGACTCTCTCCCTCGCCCTCGCCAAGTTCGGCGCCCGCGTGACTGTCCTTGAGCGCCACAAGAGCGTCCAGGAAATCGGCGCGGGCCTCCAGATCAGCCCGAACGCCCGGCGCGTGCTCAATCGGCTGGGCCTCGAGAAGGCTATCTCCGCGGTCAGCTTCGAGCCCGAGGGCATCGACGTCTACGGCTTCCGCGCCGCCCGTCCGCTGGTCACCATGGAACTGGGCGAGGCCGCCCGCGAGCGCTACGGCGCCCAATACGCGGTGATGCACCGCGCCGACCTCGCTGACGTCCTCCATACCGCCACCCGGCGCTTCGCCAATATCGACATCGTCTACGAAGTCATCGACTTTGAGGTCGAGGAGCAGGCGCGCGGCGTCGGAATCGGCTTCGGCCAGGCCGGCGGAGAAAGCCGCCAGGGGCGTGGCTTCGCCTTCGTGGGCGCCGACGGCATCAACTCCGTCACCCGCACGGTGCTGCTGGATGGCCCGGTTCCCGACTGGACCGGCCGCCTCGCCTGGCGCACCCTGCTCGAGACCCGCGAACTCAAGGGCCTGCTCAACCTCGACCGCACCAGTGTCCTGCTCGGCCCCGGCTTCCACGCCGTCTGCTATCCGCTCCCGCATCGCGACAAGGTCAACATCGTGCTCTTCGCCAGGGATCGCGGCGAAGGCGCCCGCAGCGCCCCGGCCCTCCCCGGCGCGGCGCTCGATGACGAGCGCTTCTCGGCCATTTTCCAGGCAGGCGCCGGCCGCTGGGGCTATTGGCCGGTGGGGAGCGTCAATACCGATTTCTGGCACAAGGGCTCGGTCGGCCTCATCGGCGACGCCGCGCACGCCATGATGCCTTTCCAGGCGCAGGGCGCCGCCATGGCCATCGAGGATGCCGCCATCCTCGCGCCGCTGCTCATGACCGAGCCATCGGCAGATGCGGCCTTCGAACGCTACGAAAGCCTGCGCCGCCGGCGCGTCGAGCAGGTGGCCCGCATCTCCGAGGCCAATGGCCGCGCCTTCCACATGCACTTCCCCGCCACGCTCGCCCGCGACGCCGTCATCCGCCTCCAGGGTCCCCAGGGTCACTTCCGCCGGCTCGACTGGCTCTACGGCTACGACCCCTCCCCGGAAGCCGAAATCGGGGCGCCCACCCGTACCGCCTGACGGCATTGCAACCGTTCGGCTACCCAATTCATTGCTTGATCACGCTTGCTTTGGCCACACCTCGTGTGTCAACTGCGCGGCACCCACTAGAGTTTTCAAGATAGAGCATGAAAGCCGAGACCCGCTCCCGACTGACCCTGGCCTGCATTCTCATCACCATTCTGCTCGACATGATCGGCCTGGGGATCATCGTACCGGTGCTTCCCGAACTGATCGAGCAGGTCACCGGCGAGGGCGTGGCCCAAGCCGCCGTCATCGGCGGCTACCTGGTCTTCGTCTATGCGCTGATGCAGTTCCTGTTCTCTCCGGTCCTCGGCAACCTCTCGGATCGCTTCGGGCGCCGCCCGGTGCTGCTGCTCTCCCTGCTCGGCCTGACGGTCGACTATCTCTTCATGGCCTTCGCCCCGATCGTGGCCTTCCTGTTCGTCGGCCGCATCCTCTCGGGCATCGCCGGGGCCGCCGTGGCTACCGCGACGGCCTATATTGCCGACATCACGCCGCCCGAGAAGCGCTCGCAGCGCTTCGGCCTCATCGGCGCCGCCTTCGGCCTCGGCTTCATCATCGGTCCGGTAGTGGGCGGTGAGCTGGGCGCCTATGGCCCGCGCGTCCCCTTCTACGCCGCCGCCGCCCTCGCCTTCGCCAACTTCCTCTTCGGCTTCTTCGTCCTGCCCGAAAGCCTCCCCAAGGAGCGTCGCCGCAAGTTCGACATCCGCCGCGCCAACCCCTTCGGGGCGCTGGTGGCGCTGCGCCAGTACCCGGTCGTGATCTGGCTGCTCTTCGCCCTCTTCCTGCTCTCGCTCGCCAGCCAGGCGTTCCCCTCGGTCTGGAACTTCTTCACCATCGAGGTGGTCAACTTCTCGACCAGCCAGATCGGCCGCGCCCTGGGTGCCTTCGGCATCGGCTTCGCCCTCAGCCAGGCTTTCCTCATCGGCCCGATGGTCAAGCGCATCGGCGAATGGAGCACGGTGCTGATCGGCCTGACCGTGGCGACCATCGCCTTCGTCGGTACCGCCTTCATCCACACAAGCTTCGGCCTCTACGGCTTCCTGATGTTCGGCTCGCTCAGCGGCATCGCCGCGCCCGCCATCAATGGGCTGCTCTCCCGCCAGGTGCCGGACAACGCCCAGGGCGAGCTCCAGGGCGCCGTCAACGCCGCCAACTCGCTTGCCGCCATCCTTGGCCCGCTGGCAGCCACCCAGCTCTTTGCCTATTTCACCACGGCCGAGAAGGGCGAGCCCGGCTATTTCCCCGGCGCCCCGTTCATCGGCGCCGGCGCCATGATCGTCCTGGCAGCGCTCGTCTTCGTCTACACCGCCTGGCGCTACGACCTCATGCACCGCCACCCCGTGGCCAAGCATCCCAAGCGCCCCGACATGGCCCCGCCCGGCCAGCAGGCGACCCCGCCCCATGCCGACCGCAACGGCAACGGCGATAGCGACGTCGAGCCCGAGAAAAGCTGATGGAAATCCGCGCCGCCGGCGAAGCGGACTGGCCCGCCATCTGGGCGATGTTCGAGCCGATCGTGCGCGAAGGCGAGACCTACGCGCTGCCCCGCGACATGGATGAAGCCGCCGCGCGCGGCTACTGGATGGCGCCTGACCGCGCCGTCTTCCTCGCCATCGAGGACGGTCTCGTCCTGGGGTCGAGCACCATCCACCCCAACCAGCAGGGCGGCGGCGCTCACGTTGCCAATGCCGGCTACATCACCGCCGCGGCGGCCCGCGGACGCGGCGTGGGGCGGGCGCTCTGCCTGCACTCGCTCGACTACGCGCGCGATGCCGGCTTCCGGGCCATGCAGTTCAATTTCGTGGTGAGTTCCAACGCGCCTGCCGTACACCTGTGGGAGAGCATCGGCTTCCGCGTCCTCGCCCGCCTTCCGGGGGCCTTTGAGCATCCACGATTGGGTTTCGTGGATGCCCTGCTCATGTGGAAGGACCTCTAGGTCCCCCGCTCAGTTGCCGAGCGTGGACGGCCACTTGCCGTGCTGGCCCGGCCCGCGTCCCTCGATCTCGAAGCCATGCGCCCCGAAGAAGTCGCGCTGCCCCTGGATGAGGTTTGCGGTGCCCCGCGCCTGCCGGTAGCTGTCGAAATAGGAGAGCGCCGAGGACAGGCAGATCAGCGGGAACTCGCCGAGCGCCCCGGCCGCCACCACCTTGCGCAGCGAGGGATGGGCGTCCTTCATGATCGTCACGAAATCCGGCGCCACCAGCAGGTTGACGTTGTCGCCCTTGTCATAGGTCGCCGCCATCTGGTCGAGGAACCGCGAGCGGATGATGCAGCCGGCGCGCCAGATCTTGGCGATGGTGCCGAGCGGCAGGTTCCAGCCGTTCTCTTCGGATGCCTTGGCCAGCACCGCAAAGCCCTGCGCATAGGCCGCGATCTTGCCGGCCAGCAGCGCCTTTTCGAGCTCGGCGAGGCTCACGTCGGCCCCGCCCGCCTGCCGCTTGCCGTAGATGGCTTCTGCCGCCACGCGCTGGTCTTTGGCCGCCGAGAGCGAACGCGCCGCCACGGCGCCCTCGATGGCCGTGGCCGGCACCGCCATTTCCTGCGCCACGATCGCCGACCAGCGGCCCGTGCCCTTCTGGCCGGCTCGGTCCACGATCAGTTCGACCAGCGGCTTGCCCGTCGGCCCGTCGATGGCTTCGAGCACATAGCCCGTGATCTCGATGAGGTAGGAGTTGAGCGGCCCCTTGTTCCACTCCTTGAAGACGTCCGACGCCTGCTTGGGGTTCATCCCCAGCCCGTCGCGCATCACGCCATAGACCTCGGCGATCATCTGCATGTCGGCATATTCGATGCCGTTATGGATGGTCTTGACGAAGTGTCCGGCTCCGCCCTCGCCCAGATAGGCGCAGCACGGCTCGCCGTTGAACTTGGCGGCGATCGCCTTGAGCACCGGCTCGGCATTGTGCCACTGCTCCTTGGAGCCGCCCACCATGATCGAGGGACCGTGGCGCGCGCCTTCTTCGCCGCCCGACACGCCCACGCCCAGGTACCCGATGCCCTTGGGCTTGAGATAGTCGAACCGGCGCTGCGTGTCGGTATAGAGCGAGTTGCCGCATTCGAGGATCGCGTCGCCCTTGTCGAGCAACGGCAGCAATTCCTCGATCACGTCATCCACCGGCTTGCCTGCCTTGACCATGATGATGATCGAGCGCGGCGCCTTGATGGCCTGCACGAATTCCTTGAGGTCCGCTTTCCCGATGATGCGCGGGCGCAATTCGCCTGCTTCAGCCACGAACTCGTCGATCTTGGCGGCGGTTCGGTTGTGGACGGCGATCGTGTACCCTTTTTCGGCAATGTTGAGGGCCAGGTTCGACCCCATAACCGCAAGGCCGATCAGGCCGATATCCGCTGAAGCCATACTCAATTCTCCTATGCGCATCATTGGGCCGGGCCTGCGACGGGAGGCCGCAGGCGGCGGGCGCCAATCGATCACAAACCGGCGCCCGGCGAAAGTCCGGATGGCGTTTTTTTTGCCCCGCGTGAGCCTTGAATCTCGGCGGCCCTTACCAAGCTGCGCCCCTTCCTCTAGGCTTGCTCAAAAGGGAGGAATTCGTGGATTCGCTTTCGCAATTCAACCTTGCGGGCAGGCGCGCGCTGGTCACCGGCTCGAGCCGGGGCATAGGCCTCGCCATTGCCGGGGCGCTGGCCGGAGCCGGCGCCGATGTCGTGCTCAACGGGCGCGACGCCGAAGCCCTGGGCAAGGCCGCCGATACCCTCGCCCAGGGTGGCGTGCGAGTGCGCGCCCTCGCCTTCGACGTCACCAGCGAGGACAGCGTCAACGAGGCCATCGCCTATTGCGAGGGCGAGGTCGGCGCCATCGACATTCTCGTCAACAATGCCGGCATGCAGTTCCGCACCCCGCTCGAAGACTTCCCCCTGGGCAAGTTCGAGATGATGATGGCGACCAACGTCACCTCCGCCTTCATCGTCGGAAAGGCCGTTGCCCGCCACATGATCTCGCGCGGCCGCGGCAAGATCATCAATATCTGTTCGCTGATGAGTTCGCTCTCGCGCCCCTCCATCGCCCCCTACGCCGTGAGCAAGGCCGCCATCGCCAACCTCACGCGCGGCATGGCCACGGACTGGGCCAAACACGGCCTCAACATCAACGGCATCGCTCCAGGCTACTTCAAGACCGAGCTCAACCAGGCGCTCATGGCCAATCCCGAATTCAACGAGTGGGTGGAAAAGCGCACGCCCATGGGCCGCTGGGGCGATGTCGCCGAACTGGGCGGCGCTGCCGTCTTCCTGGCCTCCGAGGCTTCCAGTTTCGTGAACGGACACATTCTCTATGTCGACGGCGCCTTCACCGCCACGGTTTGAACCGGCCCGCATCATCGTGGTGATGGGCGTCTCCTCGAGCGGCAAGTCCACCATTGGGGCCGCCGTCGGACGGCGCCTGCACGCGCCGTTCCTGGATGGCGACGGCTACCATCCTGCCGCCAATGTCGAGAAGATGCGCAGCGGCATTCCGCTGACCGACGAGGATCGCTGGCCTTGGCTCGATGCCCTCGCCAAGGCGCTGCACGAAGCGGCCGACCGCAAGAGCGTGGCCGTCGGCGCCTGCTCGGCGCTGCGCCGCTCCTACCGCGACTATCTCATCAAGAAAGCCGGCGAACCGATTCTATTCGTTTATCTTCACGGCTCGCGCGAGGTCATTGGAGAGCGCATCGCGCATCGCAAGCATGAATACATGCCCGCCTCCCTGCTCGACAGTCAGTTCGCCACCCTCGAGGAACCGGCCGCCGACGAGAACGCCCTGCAGGTCGAGGTGACCGACCCGGTCGAGACCATCGCCAGCCAGGTGGTCAAGGCGGTCTCGCACCTGCGCAGTTTCAAGCGCTGGCAATAGCGGCTACTGGCCGAGCACGGTCTCCCCGCGCGGCGATATCCGGTAGCCGACATCGAGGCTCTCGGTGAGACCAAGTTCCTTGAGCTTGGTCACCTTGCTCTTGAACGGGGCCTTGTCCATACCAGCCTCGCCCGCCAGTTCCTCGGCAAGCCGCCCGGGATGTTGCGCGATCAGCCTGAGCACCGCCCGCGTCCAGGGCGCCTTGCCGTCGAGCCTGTCCAGCGCCGCATGCGCCTCGCCCAGTTCCTCGGCCGAGAGGTCTCGCTTGTTGCGCAGCGCGATACGTGGGTCCTCGCCCGCATAATGCAGCCGGATGATGCAGAGGTCCCCATCCTTCATCGTGTCCAGCCAGCGCCGGAACTCATCGAGCGAACCGAACCCCGCCCGCTTCACGTCCGGCAGCGTCACCTCATCAAGCGTGATCGGCTCGATCGAGTCGATGGCCAGCAGCCCCGCCGACGTCATCAGCGTCCCGCCTGCCTTGACGGTCGAACGCTTCCAGCGCCGGAAGACAGTATCGACTTCCCCGGCCTTGATCCGGGCCAGCAGGTCGGCTTTGAGCAGCATGGATGCGAATCTCCCAACGGACTAGAAAACCGCCCGGACGTTATCGCCGCACCGCCCTCATGCCTACTCGGCCCGCCGTCTCACCCACGATTTCCTGGGGCGATCTAGAACGAGAACGCCATCTGCGCCGGGTTGCGCGCGCCGAGGCGAATGCCCTCCATGTCGAGCAGAGCCAGCTTGGTCTTGACCCCGCCAGGTGCGGAAAACCCGCCCATCTTGTTGCCGCTGGCAAGAACGCGGTGGCACGGCACGATGATCGGCACCGGGTTCTTGCCCATCGCCTGCCCCACCGATTGCGCCGCCCCGGGCGAACCCACCCGTTCGGCCAGTTGCCCGTAGGTCACCGTCTCGCCCCAGCCCAGCTTGAGCATTTCCCGATAGAGCCGGGCATGGAACTCGGGCACGCTCGCCAGGTCGAGCGGCTCGGCACTCAGGTCGGTCGGAATGCCGGTGAAATACTGCTGGAGGCGTTTGACCGTCGGCACCAGCCATTCGGGCGGATGTCCCTCGTCCGCCTCGAGGCGCCGGAGCAGCCGCCCCAGCGTCCTGGGGCCATCCACGTCCGGCAACTGCACGCGGATCAGCCCGGCCTCGCTCCAGGCGAGCCCGACCGGTCCGATGGCAGTGGCGATGAGGCAATATTCGGGCACGGCGTGTTCCCTTTCCGTACTCAGCGGAAAATGATCCCCTTCGCGCTCGAAAACAAGTGCCGCGCGTCGATCTTCAGGGCTTGTCCACGGCCAGTGCCTTGAGCCAGGTGCGCAATTCGGCGGCGACTGCCTCCCGGCCCCGCCCCTCGCGCTCGAACGCCCACCAGATCTGCGCGCCCTGCCATTGGCTGGCCATCAGCCGCCCGAGTTCGTCCTGCCGCGCAGGGTCCGAGGCGAGTCGCCGCCCCAGCGCCTGCATCAGGGCCGCACGCCAGCGCACGCCCCGCGCCCGCAGCACCGGATCGCGCATATCCTCGTAGAGCAGCAGCAGGCCCTCGGCATAGGCCTCGTCGCCCTGCCCCTCCGGCCAGAGCGCCGTCACCAGCGCCACCGCCCCGTCCGGCGTCACCGGCTGGCGTTCGTCCTCACGCGCCGTGGCCTCGTCCAGCAGGTCCCACGCGCGCTCGAGTGCCGCCCGCAGCAGCGCTTCCTTGGTGCCGAAACGCTGCACCAGCGTGGCCGGCGACAGGCCCACCACCGCCGACACCGACGCGAACGTCACGTTCGCCGGTCCCCGGCGGTTGGCAACCTCGAGCGCGCCATCGAGAATGGCTTGATCGGTGACTGTGCGCGGCCGGGCCAAGGTCTCTCCTATTGTAAACGAACGTTCATTTATATAAACACGCGCTCCGAGCAAAGGAGAATCGCGATGGCAAGGATAGTCGGATATATCGCATCGAGCCTGGATGGGTTCATCGCCACGCCCGATGACAACCTCGACTGGCTGACCAGTCAGGAATTCGACAGCGGCGAATTCCCCTACGACGAGTTCATCGCCGGCATCCGCACGGTTGTGATGGGCCGCGGCACCTATGACTGGCTGGAAGGTCAGGAGATGGACTGGCCCTACCACGGCAAGCGCGCCATCGTGGTCACATCGCGCCCGCTCGACAACCCCAAGGGGGAGCTCGAAGTCTGGACGAGAGGCGTCGACGATCTCGTCGCCCACCTGCGTGCCCTCGACGACGGCGACGTCTGGATGCTCGGTGGCGGCAAGCTCCAGATGGCCTTCATGGAGCGCGGCGCGCTCGACGAGATCGAAATCTACATCGTGCCCGAACTCATCGGGGGCGGCATTCCGATGTTCCCGGCCACCGGCTTCAGGGCCAGCCCGAAACTGCTCTCGGTCAACCTCCTGCCACCCGGCGTCGTCCGCCTCAAATACCGCTTCGCCTGAAACGAAAAAGGCCGCCCCCCGGGCGGCCTCTCTGGCGGCATAAACCGTCGCTAGTGGTGCTTGGTGGCCTTGCGAACCTCGTCCTTGGCCTTGCCGACCGCGCTCTCCACCTTGCCCTCGGCCTTTTCCATCTTGCCTTCGGCCTGCAGCCGGCGATTACCGGTCATCTTGCCCGCGGCATCCTTGACCGCTCCACTCGCCTGCTTGCCTGCGCCTTCGATACGATGCTTGTCCATGGGACATCTCCTTGTTGGCCGGCTATCAACGACCAACCGGCGCCCGGGTTCCTCAGGCGAGTTTGTCCCGGGTCACGGTTGCGTGCGGCCGGTCGATCCACACGCCCAGCAGCGCCGTCGCGATGCCGGCGACCGGCAACGCTGCCGCCACCAGCGGCAGGGCCACCAGCCCCGCCCCCTGCTCGACCACCACGCCGCCCAGCCACGCTCCAAGCGCGTTGCCCAGGTTGAAGGCGGCGATATTGAAGCTCGACGCCAGCGTCTGCCCCGCCCCCTCGGCCTTGCCCAGCACCCAGAGCTGGAGCGGCGCCACCGTGGCAAACCCGGCCGCCCCGAGCAGTCCGATGAACGCGACCGTTACCCAGGGATTGTCGAGGCCCAGGCCCATCAAGCCGAGCACCAGCGCCAGCACCGCCAGCGTCCCCAGCACGGTCGGCACCAGCTTCCAGTCGGCCAGCCGCCCACCCACCAGGTTCCCGACGACCAGCCCGCCGCCAAAGACGAGCAGGATCGGCGATACCGCTGCCTCGGGCATGCCGGCGATGCCGGTGAGGATCGGCGCGATATAGGTGAACACCACGAAGACGCCGGCAAACCCCAGCACCGTGGTCAAGAGGCCCATCAGCACCTTGGGCTGCATCAGGATGCGCAGTTCCGCGGCAGGATTGCCGTCCTGGCTCCCCGCCTGATCCCTGGGCACGAAGAGCGCGATCACCGCCAGCGCCAGCACGCCGACACCTGCGACGGCCCAGAAAGTGGCCCGCCAGCCGAATGCCTGCCCGAGCCAGGTGCCGAACGGCACGCCGAGCACATTGGCCACGGTCAGGCCCGTGAACATGATGGCGATCGCCGAAGCCTTGCGGTCGGGCGCCACCAGGCTCGCCGCCACGACCGAGCCTACCCCGAAGAACGTGCCGTGGGCGAACGCGGTCAACACCCGGGCCGCCATCAGCACGGCATAGTTCGGAGCCAGCGCGCAAGCGAGATTGCCCACGATGAAGATCCCCATCAGCGCCAGCAGCGTCAGCTTCCTCGGCCACCGGCTGGTAAGGATCGTCAGCACGGGCGCACCGGCGACCACGCCCAGCGCATAGCCCGAGATGAGCAGACCCGCCATTCCGATCGAGACGCCGAAGTCGGTCGATACCTCGATAAGCAATCCCATGATGACGAATTCGGTTACGCCGATGCCGAAGGCACCGGCGGTGAGGGCGAGAAGGGCGATAGGCATGGCAGGGTCCGTCCGGCTGATGAGCGGCCTCACAAATGGACTCGCCGGCGGCTGTGATCTAGACTTCCCCAATGCACAGCATCTGTGATTTGAATTCATAATGGCGAGAATCGACGTCAATCGCTTCGGCGAAATGGAAATGTTCGTGCGCACCATCGAGGCGGGCAGCTTTTCCGCCGCGGCCCGGGCCGCTCACCTATCGCCATCGGCGGTCAGTAAGCTCATCTCGCGGCTCGAAGCGCGCCTCAACGCGCGTCTCGTCAACCGCTCGACCCGGCGGATCCAGCTCACCCCAGAGGGTGCGGAATTCTACGAGCGCAGCCAGCGCCTGCTCGCCGAGCTCGATGACGCCGAGCAGGCGGCCGCCGGTGCCCTCGCCCCACGCGGAAAATTGCGGATCAACGCCAACGTGCCCGTCGGAACGCAGATCCTCCTGCCACTCATGCCCGCGTTCTGCGCGCGCTATCCTGCGGTCTCCGTCGACATCTCCCTGACCGACAAGGTCGTCGACCTGGTCGAGGAGCGCACCGACGTCGCCCTGCGCAGCGGCCCCCTCAGGAACTCGCGGCTGATGGCCCGCAAGCTCGGCGAAACCCGTTTGCTCCTGGTTGCCGCCCCCGGCTATCTCGCCCGCCAGGGCGCGCCCTCGACCCCCGCTGACCTCGAGGCGCACCAGCGCCTCAGCCTCTGCTACGCTCGCGTCAACGAAACCTGGCCGTTCGTGGTCGATGGCCAACCGATCAGCCTCGCCCCTCGCGGTCCTGTTCGCATCAGCGATGGCGAGGCCCTGCGCCAGCTCGCGCTTTCCGGCCTGGGCATCGCCCGCCTCGCCTGGTTCCAGGTGGCCGACGACATCGCCCAGGGCCGCCTTGTGCCGGTGCTGGAAGACTTCGATGCCGGCGAATGCGAAGAGGTCCATGCCGTATTCCTCGGCCAGGGCGGACACCTCCCCGCCCGCGTCCGCGCCTTCCTGGACTTCATGGTCGAGAACGTTCGCCTTGGGTAAAACCGGTGGCCTCGATTGAGTTTTCGACGGGCGTGTGACACACGAAAGACGCTGGCGGGCGTGATGGAATGGTAGACATACCGGACTTAAAATCCGGAGGGGGTATCCCCATGTGGGTTCGAGTCCCACCGCCCGCACCATCGCTCGCTCCTCCCGACCCGACGAGACCATGACCCGTTTGATCCGCATCGCCGCCTCGGTCATCGCCCGCCCGGATGGCTATGTCCTGGTCGTGCGAAAGCGCGGCACCACCGCCTTCATGCAGCCCGGCGGCAAGATCGATGGCGCCGAAACCGCCCTCGCCGCGGTCCGCCGCGAATTGTACGAGGAACTCCAGATCGAGGTGGCCGAAGGGGCCCTCGACTATCTCGGGCATTTCTCGGCGCTCGCCGCCAACGAGCCGGGCGCGACGGTCGATGCCGAGATCTTCACGCTCCAATGGGGCGAGCCGGTTTCCTCCGCTGCCGAAATCGAGGAGATCCGCTGGGTCGATCCCGCCATCCCCGGCGACATCGAGCTGGCAGCGCTGACCCGCGATCACATCTTTCCCGCCTGGATGGCGCGGCGAAACCTGCCCCCTGCGGACGGCGGTTGACAGCGCGGGGCTTCCCCGCCCAGCCTCTGCGCGCACTTGTCGCCAGGAGACGCAGATGTATACCCCGCCCGCCTTCCGCCAGGACGATCCGCAGGCCTTGCGCGCCCTCATGGCCGAGGCTCGTCTGGCGACCCTGGTCACCGCCACTGCCGATGGCCTTCTGGCCACCCCGCTCCCGCTGATGCTTGATGAAACCGAGGGGCCGCATGGCGTGCTTTACGGACATCTGGCGCGAGCCAACCGCCAATGGAACACTGCCGCAAACGGAGAAGCCCTGGCGATCTTCGCCGGGCCCGACGCCTACGTGACGCCGTCCTGGTATGCGGCCAAGCGCGAGCACGGCAAGGTCGTGCCCACCTGGAACTACGCCGCCGTCCACGCCTATGGCCCGGTCGAGTTCTTCGAGGACGAAGCGCGTCTACTCGAGGTCGTGAGCCGCCTCACCGACCGCCACGAGCACGCCCGCAGCGCGCCCTGGGCCGTGACCGACGCCCCCGATCCGTTCATCCGGGCCCAGCTCAAGGGCATCGTCGGCCTGCGCATGCCGATCACCCGCATCGAGGGCAAGCTCAAGATGAGCCAGAACCGCAGCCCCGAGGATCGCGCCGGCGTCGCGGATGGGCTCTCTCAAAGCGAGGACCCGGCCGACCGCGTGGTCGCCAGGCTCATTCCCCGCTCCTGAACGCAGGTCTCAGTCGGTGCCGCCCGAGATCGGGGCGACATAGGTCACGTCGAGATCCCAGGGGAAGAAGATCCAGGTGTCCTGGCTCACTTCCGTGATGAACGTGTCCACCATCTCCCGGCCCTTGGGCTTGGCGTAGACGGTGGCGAAATGCGCGCCCGGCAGCATTTCGCGCACGGCCCGGGCGGTAGCGCCGGTATCGACCAGGTCGTCCACGATCAGGATCTTGCCGCCGTTCTTGGCGAGATCGAGGATCTGCTCGGAGATCGGCTTGAGCACCTTGACGCCGCCCTGCGACTGGTGGTCGTAGGACTTGACCGCCACGCTCTCCACCACGCGGATATTGAGTTCGCGCGCCACGATCGCCGCCGGCACCAGCCCGCCGCGGGTGATCGCTACGATGGCATCGAACGTCCCGAGGCTCGTCAGGCGCCAGGCCAGCGCCCGGCTGTCACGGTGGAACTGATCCCAGCTGACGGGGAAGGACTTCTGGGCTGGATTGCTCAACGGATTCTCCTTGGCGGCGCCGGGCGCCTTGATTACTCGAGTGGGGGAAGGCCAGCCGCCTTGTGGGCGGCGTTGACCATTTCGCGGACCTTTTCGGCCGCCAGATTCAATCGGGCCTCGTCGGCGGAGCGCAATACCAGCTCGGTGCGCACGTAACCGGCGCCCATCTGCGGATAGCTCCCCATCTTGACGTCGGGGAACTGCGCCTGCAGCTCGGCCAGCGGGCCACCCACCGTCCCCTCGCCGACGCTCGCGGGCACCGTAAGCGAAAGTACCTTGCGGCCGCCCTTGAGGGTGGGCGCCAGGGCCTCGAGCATGGCGCGCATGATCACCGGTACGCCGGCCATCACATGCACGTTCCCGATGCGGAAGCCGGGGGCGGCGCTCACCGAATTGACGATGAGGTTGGCCCCTTCCGGAATCCGCGCCATGCGCAGGCGAGCCTCGTTGACTTCCGTGCCGGTCTCGCGCCAGCGGCTCTCCAGCATCTCGCGGGCGCGCTGGTTGATCGGCAGCGGCACGTCGAAGGCCTTGGCCACCGCGTCGGCGGTGATGTCGTCATGGGTCGGCCCGATGCCGCCGGTGGTGAAGACATAGGTATAGCGATGGCGCAGCGCGTTGAGCGCATCGACGATATCGTCGGTCTCGTCGGCCACCACGCGCACTTCCTTGAGGTCGATCCCCAGGTCCGTGCAGAAATCGGCGACCGCCCCGATGTTCACATCCTTGGTGCGGCCGGAAAGGATTTCGTCACCGATGACGAGCAGGCCGGCAGTGACGCTTGTTTGGTCGGACGTTGACATATCCGCAATAACCCCGGGGCAGGAACGCATGGAATGCCTTCCCCTTCCGCAAACGTCAAGCAATCCGGGCCGCGCACGAACAGGATTCGCCCGCCCGCCTCGTCATAAATGCCGATAGCCGGTTCCCCTTCCCATCTGGCAACATGGCGACTATCTCTTGGGAAACCGGAGAGCCCAATGGTCACCTATGTCGACGCCGCCCAGAAGACCCACCGCACCGCAGGGGTGATCCCGCTTCATGGCGAAGCGGGTTTTGCCGGCATGCGCAAGGCCGGGTCTCTGACGGCCGATGCGCTCGACCTGCTGGTCGATGCCGTCCAGCCCGGCGTCACCACCGCCGCGCTCGACAAGCTGGCCTATGAATTCGCGCGCGACAATGGCGCCATCCCCGCCACCCTCTTCTACAAGGGCTACCGGCACTCGATCTGCACCTCGATCAACCATGTGGTCTGCCACGGCATCCCAGATGACCGGCCGCTGCGCGAAGGCGACATCGTCAATATCGACCTGACCCTGATCGTGGACGGCTGGTATGGCGATTCCTCGCGCATGTACCCGGTCGGCGAGATTTCGCGAAAGGCCGAGCGGCTGATCGAAGTCACCTACCAGTCCTTCGAGGCCGGCCTCGCCCAGGCCAGGCCCGGCAACACCACCGGCGACATCGGCGCGGCTATCCAGGCGGTGGCCGAGGGAGAGCGCACCAGCGTCGTGCGTGATTTCGTCGGCCACGGCGTCGGCCAGCTCTTCCACGATGAGCCCAACATCATGCATTTCGGCATTCCTGGCACCGGCGTCGAGCTCAAGCCCGGCATGATCTTCACCATCGAGCCGATGATCAATCTCGGCCGCCCGCACGTGAAAGTGCTCTCGGACGGCTGGACTGCGGTCACCCGTGACCGCACCCTTTCGGCCCAGTGCGAGCATTCGATCGGCATCACCGAAACCGGCTACGAAATCTTCACGTCCTCCAAGCGTGGCCTCTTCAACCCCCTGGAAGCCCGGAAGAGCTGATGGGAAGCCGGGAGCCTCCATCCGGCCTCCCCGCGTCCGCCGATGGCGGGCTGAACGAGTTCACTCCCGGCCTGCTGAGCCCCACCGATCACCACGCCGGCCACCGGCAGCGCGCCCGCGACCGCTTCCTCAAGGTCGGTGCCGAGGCCATGGAGGATTACGAGCTCCTCGAGCTCGCCCTCCACATCCTCCTGCCCCGCCGCGACACCAAGGCTCTCGCCAAGCAGCTCCTTGCCCGCTTCGGCTCGTTCTCCGGCGTCTTCGCCGCTCCGCCCGAACGCCTGGCCGAAATCAACGGGCTGGGCGAAACCACTATCGCCAATCTCAAGGTAATGCAGGCGGTCGGCCAACGCTTCGGGCGCGACAAGGTGCGCCACGGCCAGCCGATCCTCGGTTCCTGGTCCGAATTGCTCGATTACTGTCACGCCCAGATGGCCTTCGAGAACATCGAGCAGTTCCGCATCCTGTTTCTCGACAAGAAGAACCGCCTCATCGCCGACGAAGTCCAGCAGCGCGGCACCGTCGATCACACCCCGGTCTACCCGCGCGAGGTGATCAAGCGCACGCTCGAGCTCTCCGCCACCGCCATCATCCTCGTGCACAATCACCCCTCGGGCGACCCCTCCCCCTCGGCGGCCGACGTGCAGATGACGCGCGCCATCGTCGATGTGGCCAAACCCCTCGGCATCACCGTCCACGACCACATCATCATCGGAAAATCCGGCCACGCCTCGCTGCGCGGCCTCAAGCTATTCTGAGGCCGGCGCCGGCTTGGCCGACTTGCGCAGCGACTGCACCAGGTTGCGCAACCGCGTATTGGACTTGATGGCGTGCCGCGCAGAGTGCCAACCCTTGTGGGCCTTGGCTGCGATCCAGCCGCGGATCGTGAGCGGCAGGTAATGATGCCTAACCGCGATCTGCTCGTTGCACCAGTGGCGCTTCTCGTCGGTGAACCCCACGCCCATGTCGAAGACGCGGTGGCCCGCATCGAACACCGTCTGCATCACCCGGAGCAGGCACTGCTTGCCGGGCGACCCGACCTGGATCGCCTCGTCCTCGCTCATCGAGGAAATGAGGCAGAAGAGCCTGTCGCCATGCGCGATGTTGTAGCGCACCGCCACGATCTCGCCGTTGAGCCTGAGCACGTGAAGCTTGACCGGCACCCGCGACCCCGGCGCCACCGTCGCATCGTAGAACGCCCGCGTCTTTTCACAGGCAAAGGGATCGCGCACGCCCATCTTGACGAAGCGCGCCGCGCGCTGCCGGAACATCACGTCGAGCACGGCGAGGGCATCGGGTCCGCTTCCAAGCTCCTCGAACGTCACCGTTCCCAGCGCGTCCAGCCGGTCGCCCTGCTGGCGGTCGTGCTTGCGGCGCGATTTGGAGCGCTGCGTCGTATTGGCTTCGTCCCAGCTCGAAAAATGCGAGCGGTAGAGGATATCGGCCTCCAGCCGCTCCCCCAGCTCCGCAAAGATCGGGTCGGCCGGCAGGTATTTGAGGGACACGATATCCACGTCCTGCACCGCCTCGGTCATCGCCAGCCAGAGCGTGCGGCGCTGATGCGGCGTCAGCGTTTCGAGCCGCTCCCGATCCAGCAGCGGCGCGTTGGCGCCCACATGCGATCCGGCGAACCAGCTCAGCACCCGGATACCCCCGACATTGCGACGCTTGAGCGGCATGAAGGCCAGCGGCTCTCCATCGAGCCAGGCGGTGACGAAATACTGGTCGTCTTCCGGCGTTTCGAATGCGTGCGCCCACTGGCGCACGAAATCGAAATCCTGCCCCGGCGATTCAACGCTCGTGGCAAGGGCGCGCCAGGTCTGCTCGACCTCGTCGATGCAATGGCTGACGCTGACGGCGAATTCGGATGCCGAAGCCCAAGCGGACGTGTGCCCGCCGACTCCGGCAAGCCCAAGCGTCATCGTATCGACCGCGGCTTCGCTATGTGCCATGTCCCCCACTCTCGGCTGCGAACGCTGAAAATCTCAGCGTAACAATGCCGTGAACCAACCGGCAGTGGGGAAGCTTTTGGCCAAAAGGGTTAAGATCAGCCGAACTGGCTGAGCATCGGGAAGGTTTCGAGGAACCAGTAGGATAGCCGCGTGAAGTTGCCGGTGAGGAAGAGCACGCCGGTAAGCACCAGCAATCCGCCCATCACCTTTTCGACCGTGCCCAGGTGCTTCTTGAACGTATCGAAGAACGTCAGGAACGGCCCCACGGCAATACCGGCCAGCAGGAACGGCACGCCCAGCCCGAGCGAATAGACCAGCAGCAGCGCCGCGCCCTCATAGGCGGTCGACTGGCTAGCCGCCACGCTCAGGATCGCCGCCAGCACCGGCCCGATGCAGGGCGTCCAGCCGATGGCGAAGGCCAGCCCCAGCATGAACCCGCCCAGCGGTCCGCTTGCCGCGCCCGGCCCGTTGTGCCGGATCTGCCGGTCGAGAATGCCGATGCGATAGACACCCAGGAAGTGCAGCCCCATCGCGATGATCATCAGCCCCGCGATCGGGGTCAGGATCGGCAGCGCCTGGCGGAAGGCCTGCCCGAAGGCGGTCGCCGTTGCGCCGAGCGTCACGAAGACCACCGCGAACCCCGCGATGAAGAACAGCGCCGTCACCACCGTACGCATGTAGAGCGTCCGCGAGTCGCGGCTGGCGTCGCGCATCTGGTCGAAGCTCGCCCCGCTCATATAGGTGAGGTACGGCGGCACCAGCGGCAGGACGCAGGGGCTCAGGAAGCTCAGCACGCCAGCGCCGAACACCACCGGCAAGGAAAATCCGAACATGGTCACTCCGTTTCGCCCGGCTCTTGTAGCCGAGTGGTCCCTTTATGCAACCGGACCGGATGCCGCTCCCGCCGTTGTGATTTGCAGCCTTAGCCTAAGGAAGCACGCGCTGCCTCTTGTACCGGAGGCCCCATAGGGTTAAGCACCGCTGCAACTCCCAATACATCCGCAAGAAGGCCGGAGGCGCCCGTGACCAGCCGACCCATCAAGATCGCTCCCTCGATCCTCTCCGCCGACTTCTCGCGGCTGGGCGACGAGGTGAAGGCCATCGACCAGGCCGGGGCCGACTACATCCACATCGACGTCATGGATGGCCACTTCGTCCCCAATATCAGCTTCGGCCCGGTGGTGATCTCGTCCATCCGCGAGGTCACGGCCAAGCCCTTCGACGTGCACCTGATGATCGCTCCCGTCGATCCCTACATCCAGGCCTTCGCCAAGGCGGGCGCCGACATCATCACCGTCCACGCCGAGGCCGGTCCGCACCTGCACCGCACGCTCCAGGCCATCCGCGCAGAGGGCAAGAAGGCTGGCGTGGTCATCAATCCGGCCACGCCCGTCTCGGCGCTCGAACTGGTCATCGACTATGTCGACCTGCTGCTCATCATGAGCGTCAATCCCGGTTTCGGCGGCCAGAGCTTCATTCCCGAGTCGCTCACCAAGCTCCGCCAGGCCAAGGCCCTGATCGGCGGCCGCGATATCGACCTCGAGATCGATGGCGGCGTCACCGCCGACAATGCCGGCGAGATCGCCCGCGCCGGCGCCAATGTCTTCGTGGCCGGCAGTTCCGTCTATCACGGCAACGACCCGGCCACCTACGCGGCCCGCATCGCCGCAATCCGCAATGCCGCTCAGACCGTTACGGCCTGATCCGGACTCAACTTCTTAAGCCGAGAGCCCAAGCCCATGATCCCGCGCTATTCCCGCCAAGAAATGACGTCGATCTGGTCTCCCGAGACCAAGTTCCGCATCTGGTTCGAGATCGAAGCGCATGCGACCACCGCGCTCGCTCAGCTGGGCGTCGTCCCCAAGGAAGCGGCCGACGTCATCTGGGAAAAGGGCAATGCCGCCACCTTCGACGTCGAGCGGATCGATGAGATCGAACGCACCACCAAGCACGACGTGATCGCCTTCCTCACCCACCTCGCCGAGATCGTCGGTCCCGAGGCCCGCTTCGTCCACCAGGGCATGACCTCCTCGGACGTGCTTGACACCACCCTCTCCGTCCAGCTCGCCCGCGCGTCCGACCTGCTCCTGGCCGATATCGATGCCCTGCTCGCCGCGCTCGAACGGCGCGCGCGCGAGCACAAATACACCATCACTATCGGCCGCAGCCACGGCATCCACGCCGAGCCGACCACGTTCGGCGTCAAGCTGGCCGAAGCCTATGCCGAGTTCGCGCGCAACCGCGAGCGCCTGGTCAACGCCCGCAAGGAAATCGCCGTCGCCGCCATTTCGGGCGCCATCGGCACCTTCGCCAATATCGACCCCAAGGTCGAAGCCTATGTCGCCGAAAAGCTCGGCCTCGCCGTCGAGCCCGTCTCGACCCAGGTGATCCCGCGCGATCGACACGCCATGTTCTTTGCGACCCTGGGCGTCATCGCCTCGTCGGTCGAGCGCGTCGCCACCGAAATCCGCCACCTGCAGCGCACCGAGGTGCTCGAGGCAGAGGAATATTTCTCGCCCGGCCAGAAGGGTTCCTCGGCCATGCCGCACAAGCGCAATCCCGTGCTGACGGAAAACCTCACCGGCCTCTCGCGCCTCGTCCGTGGCATGGTCACGCCGGCACTCGAGAACGTCGCCCTGTGGCACGAGCGCGATATCTCGCACTCCTCGGTCGAGCGCATGATCGGACCGGATGGCACCGTCACCCTCGACTTCGCGCTCGTCCGCCTCACCGGCGTCATCGACAAGCTCCTGGTCTACCCGGAGAACATGAAGCGCAACCTCGACTTGCTCGGCGGCCTCCATAACTCCCAGCGCGTGCTGCTCGCCCTCACGCAGGCGGGCCTGAGCCGCGAAGAGTCCTACGCGGCCGTGCAGCGCAACGCCATGAAGGTCTGGGAAATGCGCGGCGACCGCACCGGCCAGTTCGCCGCCCTGCTCAAGGCCGACCCGGAGGTCTCGTCCAAGCTCTCCGCCGCCGACATCGACGCCATGTTCGACGACTTCTACCACCTCAAGCACGTCGACACGATCTTCGAGCGCGTCTTCGGCGCCAAGTAGGTAGCCCCGCTTCCGCTCCTCCACGAACTCTCGGAGGAGACACCGACCGATTCCCACCGCCTCCCTCCCCCTTGTGGGGAGGGACCGAGGGTGGGAGCAGGCCCCAGACCAGACATCATCCTCCTTACCCGTTGCTTGGGACGCCCCAGGCGACCCCAACCTATTGCGCCCGCCTGCCGACTTCCCTAAGCCTGCCTGCAAGGTCCGGAGTCACGCCATGCCCATCACCTACGCCCGGGAGCTCGATCTCACCGCCGCCGAGTACATCGCCTGCGTCGGTCGCACGACCCTGGGCGAAGGGCGGCCCCTGGGAAACCCTGTACGCATCCAGGCCATGCTCGACAATTCCGGCCTTGTCGTCACCGCGCGCGACGAGACGGGCGAACTGCTCGGCCTCTTCCGGGGCATTACTGATTGGGACTGGGTGTGCTATTGCGCCGACCTGGCCGTCATCGATGGCCAGCAGGGCAAGGGGATCGGCAAGGCCTTGATGGACAAGGCCGCCCAGGTTCTCGGTCCCCGCGTCGCCATCACTCTCCTGGCCAAGCCGCAGGCCGAGGGTTTCTATCGCGCCATCGGCATGAGCCAGCCCATGGCAGCCTTCTTCCGTCCAAGGACAGATCGCTCATGAGAATTTCGGAAGTCGACATCCTGATCGTGCCCGGCCTGGGCAATTCGGGGCCCGAACACTGGCAACGCCGCTGGGGCAGCCGCTTCTCCACCGCCGCCGTGGTCGAGCAGGACGATTGGGATCATCCCAGCCTCGAGCCGTGGGTATCCACCCTCGAGCGCGCCATCATGATGGCCACCCGCCCGGTCATCCTTATCGGCCATTCGCTCGGCGTTTCCGCCATTGCCCACACCGCCCAGCGCCTGAAGGACACCAAGGTGCGTGGCGCCTTCCTCGTTTCGGCGCCCGACCTCGACAATCCCGCCGTCCCGGCCGAGACCGCCCCCTTCAAGGACGTCCCGCGCGATCCCCTGCCCTTCCCCTCGATGCTGGTCGCCTCGAGCGACGATCCCTTCTGCTCGCTCGACCGCGCCGTCGAATTCGCCACCTGCTGGGCCTCCGACTTCCACGAAGCCGGCCCCTCCGGCCACATCAACGTCGCCTCCGGCCACGGCCCCTGGCCCGAAGGCCTTCTCATGTTCACCCGCCTTATGCAGCGCCTGAAGAGCTGAGGCCCACCAAACCGCCGCCTGAAAGCAAAACGGCGAGGGTTGCCCCTCGCCGCTTCGCATTTCCTGCCTGCGCGAAGGCTCAGCCTTCGGCGGCGACCTGCTCGCGGGCCACGTTGACCAACTGCACCATCTTCTGGCGAATCACGTCCTCGCCCACGCTGATGCCCTTGGCCTTGATGTCGCCGGACACCTTGCGGAACACGTCCTCGTCGCCCGCTTCCTCGAAGTCGGCGGCCACCACTTCGGCGGCATAGGCCTTGGCTTCCTCGGCGTTGAGGCCCATCAGCTCCGCGGCCCAGATGCCGAGCAGCTTGTTGCGGCGAGCCTCAGCCTTGAAGCGGAGTGTGGCGTCGTGGGCAAACTTGGCTTCGTAGCCCTTTTCACGATCGTCAAAGCTGGCCAATTGCAGGCTCTCCCGTTTGTCGAAAAACTGGTTGAGCACATAATGGGTTCGCCGCCCTAAATCAACGTCCGCGATGGTCGCAATGCCGCACTGGGCGGGGCTTTCCGCAAAAGCGCTTGCAATTGTGACCGGATTCGGCGCATGAAGCGCCCACTCCATTTCCCGCAACCTTGATTGACGAACGGACAGTCTGCCATGAACCGTCGGCGCAGGATCTATGAGGGCAAGGCCAAGATTCTCTACGAGGGTCCCGAGCCGGGCACGCTCGTTCAGTATTTCAAGGACGACGCCACGGCCGGCAACGGCGCCAAGCACGAAGTGATCGACGGCAAGGGCGTTCTCAACAACCGCATCTCCGAGTTCATCTTCTCGCGGTTGAACACCCTCGGCATTCCGACCCATTTCATCCGCCGCATCAACATGCGCGAGCAACTGATCAAGGAAGTCGAGATTATCCCGCTCGAGGTCGTCGTGCGCAACGTCGCCGCCGGCTCGCTGGTCAAGCGCCTCGGGCTCGAGGCTGGTACCCAGCTCCCCCGCTCGATCATCGAATTCTACTACAAGGACGACGCCCTCAACGACCCGATGGTCTCTGAGGAACACGTCACCGCCTTTGGTTGGGCGACCCCCCAGGAACTCGACGACATCATGGCCCTCGCCATCCGCGTCAACGACTTTCTCACGGGCCTCTTCATGGGCGTCGGCATCCAGCTCGTCGATTTCAAGATCGAGTGCGGCCGCCTCTATGAGGGCGACCTCATGCGGATCGTCCTCGCCGACGAGATCTCGCCGGACAATTGCCGCCTGTGGGACATCAAGACCCGCAACAAGCTCGACAAGGATCGCTTCCGCGAGGACCTCGGCGGCCTGGTCGATGCCTACCGCGAAGTGGCCCAGCGTCTCGGCATCCTGACCGAGACCGATAACGCTCTGGCCACCGGCCCGAGACTCGTGCAGTAAGACAATACGTTCCAGTACGGATCACCGATGAAAGCCCGCGTCACCGTTACCCTCAAGTCCGGCGTCCTCGACCCTCAGGGCCAGGCCATCGTCGGCTCGCTCACTTCCCTCGGCTTCGAGGGCATCAACGGCGTGCGCCAGGGCAAGGTCTTCGACGTGAACCTGGCTGAAACCGATCCGGACAAGGCCAAGGCGCTTCTCAACGACATGTGCGAGAAGCTCCTGGCCAATACTGTGATCGAAAACTACGCCGTCGAACTCCTCGATTAACGCTTTCCCAACTTTTTCAGCAGCATTTGGATCGGTGCGCCCCCAGTGTGGCGCAGGAACCTCCGCACATGATCAAGACCCTGTCACTCTCGGCGCTCTTTTTCCTCGTTCTCGGCCTGCTCTTTGCGGCCTACGCTTCGGTGCCCGTGCCGCTTTAGGCGCGAATTCGATTCAAATTTTATCGATTAAGCATTTCCCTTAAGCACGTCAGCAGCTTGCGCGAGCGGATCGCGCGCTGCCAGACTATCTTGCCGCCATCCAAACAAGGACCAGCGGCATGTCGGGGCAATCCAATCGTCTTTCCTGGGTCGATACGGCCAAGGGTATCTCGATCATCCTCGTGGTGATGATGCATTCTGCCTATGGCGTCGGTGAAGAGACCGGCGGCACCGGCATCCTGCATTGGATCATCGGCTTCGCCACCCCCTTCCGCATGCCCGAATTCTTCATGATCTCGGGCCTCTTCCTGTCCCAGGTCATCAACCGCGACTGGCAGCGCTTCGCCGATCGGCGCGTGGTGCACTATTTCTATTTCTACTTCCTCTGGGCGTTCCTGCAGATCCTGTTCAAGGTCGCCCTGGGCACTGGCGACCCCGTCGCCGCCGCCAGCTACATGGCCTGGGCCGTCATCGAACCCTATGGCGTCCTCTGGTTCATCTACATGCTCGCCGTCTTCTCGGCCGCCACCAAGCTGCTGCACGACGCCAAGGTGCCCCATGTCGTTGTCATCGGCGCCGCCGCCCTCTTGCAGATGGCCCCGGTCGCCACCGGCTCCTACATCGTCGACCAGTTCGCCGAGTACTTCGTCTACTTCTATTCCGGTTACGTCTTCGCCCCCCTCATCTTCAAGCTGGTGGATTGGTCCATGGACCATGTCCTGCTGGCAATTCTCGGCATCGTGGCTTGGGGCCTTGTAGATGCCGCCCTCGTCTTCTCGCCCGGCTTCCAAGTCCAGCCCAAGCACATGCTCATGGGCCTGGCGGAACTGCCCGGCCTGCACCTGATCCTCGCCATCACCGGCTCGATCACCCTGTGTGTGCTGGCCGGCCTGCTCTCCAAGCTCCCGTTCATGGATTGGCTGCGCTGGCTCGGTGCCCACTCGATCGTGGTCTACCTCTCCTTCTCGATCCCCATGTCGATGACCCGCGTGATCCTGATGAAGCTCGGCATCATCGAAAGCACCAGCGTGCTCTCGATCATCGTGATGCTCTCCGCTCTCATCGCCCCGCTCGTCCTCTACGCGGCGATCCAGGTCACCGGCTGGGGCAAGTTCCTCTTCGAGCGCCCCGCCTGGGCCCACATCCCCGGCACCCCGGGCTCGCGCAGCTACGTCAAGGCAGCCCGTCAGGCTCCGGCTGAATGAGCTAGGACGGGAGAGGCGTCGCCTCTGGAGGCATTCGGACCCGATCTCGCGAGCCGGTCTCCTTCCCCCTTGTGGGGAGGGAACAAGGGTGGGAGCGGGCCCAACCCACCTGAATCTCACACTCTCCCCTTGCCTTTTCCCCAAAGAGTCCGCATTAGGGCCTCGCACACCCCATACATACTGCGAGGCCACCCGATGAAGTCAGCTGTCATCGTGTTCCCCGGCTCCAATCGCGACCGCGACATGATCGCGGCGCTGACCAAGATTTCAGGCGAGGCTCCGGCCGTCGTCTGGCATCACGACAGCGAGATTCCGGATGTCGACCTGATCGTGCTTCCCGGCGGCTTCTCCTACGGTGATTACCTGCGCACCGGCGCCATCGCCGCCCGCTCCCCGATCATGAATGCGGTCCGCGAGGCTTCGGCCAGGGGCGTCCGCGTCCTCGGCGTCTGCAACGGCTTCCAGATCCTCACCGAAGCGGGCCTGCTGCCCGGCGCCCTCCTCCGCAATGCCTCGCTCAGGTTCGTCTGCCGCGAGGTCAAGCTCGAGGTCGCCAACAACCAGACCGCCTTCACGCAGGGCTACGCCCAGGGCCAGATCATCCGCTGCCCGGTCGCCCACCATGACGGCAACTACTTTGCCGATGCCGAGACCCTCAAGGCCATCGAGGACAATGGCCAGGTGGCGTTCCGCTACGCCGAGGGCACCAACCCCAACGGCTCGCTCAACGACATCGCCGGCATCTTTAACGCCGACAAGACCGTACTGGGCCTGATGCCCCATCCGGAAAACCTCATCGAAAGCGCCCATGGCGGCATCGATGGTCGTGGCCTCTTCGAAGGGCTGGTGCGGCAGGTCGCTTGATGAACCCTCAGCGCGTCCTGACCCTGGTCGGTTTCCTGATCGGCGTGGTCGGACTGGTCCTGCAGTTCTCGATTTCCATCCCTGCCTACCTCTCGGCAGGACGAAACCTCGCGGATGCGCTGATCACCTTCTTCACCTTCTATACGATCCTCACCAATCTCGCCCTGGTGCTGATCTACCTTTCGGACCTCACCAAGGCCCAATGGCTGGGTTGGTTCCGCCTCGAGCGCACGCGCGCCATGATGGCCGGCGCCATCCTGCTCGTCATGCTGTTCTATCACGCCCTGCTGGCCAGCCTCTGGTCGCCCGAAGGTGCCGCCTGGGTAGCCGACAGCATCCTCCACTACGTGACGCCCATCTTCTACATCGTCTGGTGGTGGATCTTTGCCGACCACGGCAAGCTCGGCTGGCGCGACGTGCCGATGATGCTGGTGCCCTCGCTCATCTACATCGTCTGGGTGCTGCTGCGCGGGGCCGTCGTCGCCGAGTACCCCTACCCCGTGTTCAACGTCACCGAGCTGGGCTATCCCCAGGTCATGCTTAACATCGTCATCGTCGCCATCGCGCTGGCAGTCTTCTTTTGCTGCGCGCTCGCCGCTGACCGCTATCTTGCCCGTTCCTCGACCATCCGGACCCCCGAATGACCTTCCAGAACTACGTCGTCATCACCCCGCAACTCATCGCGGACCACGGCCTCAAGCCCGACGAGTTCGACAAGATCGTCAAGCTCATCGGTCGCCAGCCCACCTATACGGAGCTCGGCATCTTCTCGGCCATGTGGAACGAGCACTGTTCCTACAAGTCCTCCAAGAAATGGCTGCGCACGCTGCCCACCAGCGGCCCGCTTGTCATCCAGGGCCCGGGCGAGAACGCCGGTGTCGTCGACATCGGCGACGGCCAGGCCGTGGTCTTCAAGATGGAATCCCACAACCACCCGTCCTACATCGAGCCCTACCAGGGTGCGGCGACCGGCGTGGGCGGTATCCTGCGCGACGTCTTCACCATGGGCGCGCGCCCGGTCGCAGCCATGAACGCCCTGCGCTTCGGCGCTCCGGACCATGAGAAGACCCGTCACCTCGTCTCCGGCGTCGTGGCCGGCGTCGGCGGCTACGGCAACTCCTTCGGCGTCCCGACCGTGGGCGGGGAAGTCGAGTTTGACGAACGCTATAACGGCAATATCCTCGTCAACGCCTTCGCGGCCGGCCTCGCCGACACCGACAAGATCTTCTACTCCAAGGCCGAAGGCGTCGGCCTGCCCGTCGTCTATCTCGGCGCCAAGACCGGCCGCGACGGCGTCGGCGGCGCCACCATGGCCTCGGCTGAATTCGGCGACGACATCGAGGAGAAGCGCCCCACCGTGCAGGTCGGCGACCCCTTCACCGAAAAGCGCCTGCTCGAAGCCTGCCTCGAGCTCATGGCCACCGGCGCCGTCATCGCGATCCAGGACATGGGTGCCGCCGGCCTCACCTGCTCGGCCGTCGAGATGGGCGCCAAGGGTGACCTCGGCATCGAACTGGACCTCGACAAGGTGCCGGTCCGCGAAGAGAACATGACGCCCTACGAGATGATGCTCTCGGAAAGCCAGGAGCGCATGCTCATGGTGCTGCATCCCGAAAAGGAAGCCGAGGCCCGCGCCGTCTTCGAGAAGTGGGAACTCGACTTCGCCACCGTCGGCATCACCACCAACGACCTGCGCTTCCGCGTGAAGTGGCAGGGCCGCGAAGTCGCCAACCTACCCATCAAGGATCTCGGCGACGAGGCGCCCGAATACGATCGTCCCTGGATCGAACCCAAGGCTCCCGCCCCGCTCGCCGCCGACGACATCCCTGCCTATGACGTGGCCGACGCTCTCCTCAAGCTCATCGGCTCGCCCGCTCTTTCCTCGCGCCGCTGGGTCTATGAGCAATACGACACCATGATCCAGGGCAACTCGCTCCAGCGCCCCGGCGGCGATGCCGGCGTGATCCGGGTCGAAGGCACCGAGAAGAAGGCCCTGGCCTTCACCTCCGATGTGACCCCGCGCTATTGCGAAGCCGACCCCTATGAGGGCGGCAAGCAGGCCGTGGCTGAAGCCTGGCGAAACCTCACGGCCACCGGCGCCGATCCGCTCGCCGCCACCGACAACCTCAACTTCGGCAATCCCGAGCGCCCCGAAATCATGGGCCAGCTCGTCAAGGCCATCGAGGGAATCGGGGAAGCCTGCCGCGCGCTGGACTTCCCCATCGTCTCGGGCAACGTCTCGCTCTACAACGAGACCAATGGCAAGGGCATCCTGCCGACCCCGACCATCGGCGGCGTGGGCCTCCTCCCCGATTGGGACAAGATGGCTCGCATCGGCTTTGCCGGCGAAGGCGAGATGATCCTGCTCTTCGGCGCTCCGGCGCTCTGGGGCACGCATCTGGGTCAGTCCATCTACCTGCGCGATCTCCACGACCGCCGCGACGGCCCCGCCCCCGCCGTTGACCTTGCCCACGAGCGCCGCGTCGGCGACTTCGTGCGCAACCTCATCCGCTCCGGCAAGGCCACCGCGGTCCACGACGTCTCCGATGGCGGCCTCGGCATCGCCCTGGCCGAAATGGCCATCGCCTCGGGCATCGGCGCCACCATCAAGAAGCTCGAAGGCCAGCACGCGATCCCGCTCTTTTTCGGCGAGGACCAGGGCCGTTACATCGTCACCGTCAAGGACATTCCCGACGTCGAGGAATTCTCGCGCTTCATGTCCGAGATCCGCGAAGCCGGCATCTTCGCTCCCTGGATCGGCACCACGGGCGGCACCAAACTCAAGCTGGGTGCGGCGCGCGGTGTACCGGTGAAGGACCTGCAGAAGGCCTACGAAGGCTGGTTCCCCGGCTACATGGCCGGCGAGCTCTGATCACAGCGGGCGCGATGTACGATTGGAACGATCTCAAATTCCTTCTCGCCATCGCCCGCACCGGTTCGACGCTGGGCGCCGCCAAGGCGCTCGGCGTCAACCAGTCCACAGTCGCCCGGCGCTCCGAGGCGCTTGAAGACGCCTTGGGCATCCAGCTTTTTGAACGTCGCCCCGGCGGCTATCGCCTGACGGCTCGCGGCCAGGAACTCGCCGCGATGGCCGAAGCGGTCGAGGCCGGCGCGACCCACATCGCCGATACGGCCGCCTCCTGGCGCCGCCAGATTTCGGGGACGGTCCGGGTCACGACCACCGAACTGGTCGCCACCGCGATCCTCGCTCCACTCATTTCCCGGCTTTCCGCCACCCATCCCGGCCTTACCGTCGAACTCATCGCCGGCGACAGGCGCCTCGATCTTCAACGTAGCGAGGTGGACGTGGCCATTCGAGTCGGCTCCAACCCGAGCGAGCCGAGCCTCGTCCAGAAACACCTGGGCGAGAGCGTCTGGGCCATCTTCGCCGCCCGCAGCTACGCCGACCAATACGGGCTTCCCGGCACGGCCGGGGACCTGGCCGCCCATACGATCCTGGCCGGCGGCGGAGATCTCGTAACTCTTCAGCCACTCGAGTGGCTGGCCGAGGCGGCAGCGGGCGCCCGCATCGCCATGCGATGCAATTCCGTTCCCAACCTCATCGCCGCGGTGAGGTCGGGCGTCGGCATCGGCCCGTTGCCGTATACGGGCGTCGACGAAACGGTCGTCCGCTGCCTTGACGTCGAATGGCGGTCCGATGTCTGGCTCCTCTACCACGAGACCCAACGCTCGACCCCGCACATCCGCGCGTTCCTGGATGCCTTCACCGCCTATTTCGCCACCGTGCGAGGCAAGGTGGACGGAACGGCTTTCGCTGTGCATTAGGGTCCGCTCCGTCGGCACGACGGACGGATCCCACAGCGACAGCCGCTTAAGCTACGACCTTGACCCCCACTGCCGGCTTGGCCGGCCCGGCGGCCTGCGGGAAGCCGACCTGGCGAGCCTGCGAGGCAGCATCGCGCACGCCCCAGCGGCGGCTGATCAAGCCATCGCGCAACTCGAACCATTCGATGGCGACCAGCTCGAAGCTCTTGCCGGTCGGCTCGGTCATGCCAAGGAACGGCGCCGTCCAGCGCCCGCTTTCGGTGAAGCGCACCACAACGATATCGCCTTCGGCCACCATGCCCTCGACCTTGAGCGTCATGTTGAGGCTGCCGGTCAGCGCCCGCCAAACGATCATGGCTTCATCGACCGGAGCCGCGCCGGTGACGCCTTCGATACGCGCATCGTCATGGAAGACGGCGCGCAACTTGGTGAAATCGCGTTCGTTCATCGCCGACACATAGGTCTCTACGATCGCTTTGTTCTTTTCGACAGAGTTCATGGCAATTCTCCTGGTTAGAGGCGCCCGGGGCGCCGTGAAGGCCGCTTGCTAAGGCCCGCGCCCGTTCCTCTCAATCAGCGATTGCGCCGCCTGGTTCTGCGAAACTGCATACCCCCTCCGCCGGTTGACGCATCCGCGTCGAGCGCTCATATCTCGGGCTGGACTACAGACGGAGCCAGCGCCATGCCCATGCCAGCCAGTGAAATCGAACGCCGCATCCGCGAAGCGCTCCCCGATGCCCGGATCGAGATCCGCGACCTGGCGGGCGACGGCGACCATTGGGCCGCGACCGTCGTTTCCGAGGCATTCCGCGGCAAGACGCGCGTCCAGCAGCACCAGCTCGTCTACAAGGCTATCGGCACCGACATGGGCGGCGCCCTGCACGCCCTGGCCCTCACCACCGGCGTCCCCGACTGATGTCGCTGCGCGATTCCCTCGACCTTATCCGGGCCGTCCGCCCCGAGGCGGGAACCGCCGCCCTTCAGAACGAGATCATGGCCGAGCGAGCCTCCTCGCTCGGCATCGCCGAGCAGCGCGTCGCCGAAGCTATTGACGCCCTTGAAGCCGCCCCCGAAGCCAGCCGCCCCGAGACCCTCGCCACGGCCCGCAAGGCGGTGTGGGAGTATTTCGTCCAGCGCGAACTCTGCGGCTTCCGCCGCCACCAGGACGTGATTCAGGATTTGAGAATTCCTCCGCAAGTCCTTCTTGGACTTGGCGCAATGCAACCCATGCGAAAGCCTAGATGACACGAGCCGTTCTATTCGACGTCGATGGCGTGCTGGTCCACAGCCGCTTCCATCCCGATGAAGGCGCGCGCCGTTTCTGGGACAGTCACCTGCTCGAGGACATGGGCGTCGACCCGGTTCGATTCCAGGGCCTTTTCGGCGCCAGCTTCGACCAGGTCGTGATCGGCAAGCGATCGCTCGTTGCCCTGCTCGACGCCTTCCTGCCCTCGGTCGGCTACAAGGGCTCGACCATGGATTTTATCGGCTACTGGCTCGCGCGCGATGCCAATCTCAACTTCCAGTTGCTCGACCTCGTCAAGCGCCTGCGCGCCACCGGCAAGGTGCGCGTCTACATGGCCACCAACCAGGAACACCTGCGCGCGTCCTACCTCTGGAACGAGCTCAAGCTCAGCCACCTGTTCGACGACATGTTCTACGCCGCGCGCCTCGGCGCCATGAAGCCGGATCGCGAGTTCTACCTGCGCACCGAAGACTTCCTCGGTCCCCAGGACGAGCCGCCCCTGCTCTTCGACGATTCCGATCGTGTCATCGCCAGCGCCAACAGCCATGGGTGGGAGGCGGTTCTGTTCAACCACGTTGACGACTGCGCCAACCACCCCTGGATCGCGAACATCCTCGCAGGCACCAGCGCCGCTCGCCTCAAGGAAACGACATGATCCGCACCTGCCTCGCCATGGCCTTGACGACCACCAGCGCACTTGCCGCGATCCCGTCCGCCCTCGCGGTCGAGCCGGAATGCCATGCCAACGACAAATACGTCGTCATAGGCCTCGAAAAGTCCGACGATGTCGGCACCGATTTCCTCGTTCGCAACAAGGCCACCCCGGCCATGAAGGTCGCCTGCAAGTTCAAGCCGACGGATGGCGACTTCGCCGTCGGTGGTCCCGACGAGCCGCTATGGTTCGAGGCGCTTGAGGGCGACCACCTCGTGCTTACCCGCTCGACCGGCCCGCAGGGCATGCTCGTCGTCTACAACCTTGCCGGCCGGATCTCGGTGCTCGATGTCGACGCCGAGGACGTGGTTGTCGACCCGGAAGGCATCGCCTTCTGGCAACCCACCGGACCGGGCACCGCCGAAAACTGCGAGCAGTTCGCCGAGAACGAGGCCGACGGCTTCGGATCCGTGATCCAGGTCTCAAGCCGCTTCAGCTTCACCACCGATACCGTCGCGACGGGCAGCGAAACCCGTTGCAGCATCACCCAATAGGCAGCGCGTCTCGAAAAGGTCATCGTCCAATGCCGATGATGCTCTCGACATGCCTGCCTATCGGCACTATTTAGGGCTCAACCATGTCCGGCCCTTGATCCGGACAATGAAAGGCGCATCCTCATGTCCGAAACCAACGACATCAACGCATTCATCGACAACGCGGTGAAGACCAACGACGTGTTCCTGTTCATGAAGGGCACGCCTGATTTTCCCCAGTGCGGCTTTTCCGGCCAGGTCGTTCAGATCCTGAACTACCTCGGGGTCGACTATCAGAGCGCCAACGTGCTCGCCGACCAGGAACTGCGCGAAGGCGTGAAGGTCTACACCAACTGGCCGACCATTCCCCAGCTCTACGTCAAGGGCGAGTTCGTGGGCGGCGCCGATATCGTGCGTGAGATGTTCCAGAACGGCGAACTCCAGGCGCATTTCGAGCAGAACGGCATCGCGGTCAAGCAGAGCGCCTGATCGCAGGTTACTCCTGCCCGAACCAGCAAGCCGCGCCCCAGGCGCGGCTTTTGCTTTTTGGTCCCATCACCGGACTTGATGGGAACCATCACCCGAATGCGCTTTTCGTGATGAGCGGCCCGGCGTATGAGTCCCTTCCCCCAAAAAGCCGAAGGGACTGCCAACGTGACGTCCATTACCGCGCCCTCCGTTCGCTCCGCTGCCGTGCCGCTGGTCGTCGTAATCGTGGCCGGTTGCATCATCGCGGCCATCGGCAACGGCATCCGGACGAGCTTCGGCCTCTTCACGCTTCCCATGACTGCCGACCTGGGCATGAGCCGGGAGGCCTACGGCATGGCCATGGCCATCCAGAACCTGGCTTGGGGCATCACCCAGCCATTCGCCGGCGCCTTTGCCGACCGCTACGGCACCGCCCGCACCGTGGCCGTAGGCGCGGTCATCTACGCCCTGGGCGTGGTGCTGATGGCCTATTCGCAAACCTCCATGATGCTCAACCTCACCGCGGGCGTCATCACGGGCGTCGGCATCGCCATCTGCTCGTTCAGCGTCGTCATGCAGGCCTTCGGCCGCAGCGTGCCCGCCGAGAAGCGCAGCTTCATCTTCGGCATCGCCACTGCCGCCTCGTCCTTCGGCCAGTTCGCCTTCGCGCCCATTGGCCAGGGCTTCATCAATGCCTTTGGCTGGCAAACCGCGCTCGTTTATCTGGGCGCCATCCTGCTGCTCGTGGTGCCGCTCTCGGCGGCGTTGCGCGGCCGCACCGAGGCAGCGCCCGGCCAGGCGGACATGCCGTTCTTCACTGCCCTGCGCAAAGCCTGGAAGTTCCGCTCCTACCGGCTGCTGGTCACCGGCTTCTTCGTGTGCGGCTTCCACCTGGCCTTTATCAACGTCCACATGCCCGCCTTCCTCGTCCAGTGCGGCCTCACCCCGGAAGTGGGTAGCTGGTCCATCGCCGTCATCGGACTCTTCAACATCGCCGGCTCGCTTCTCTCGGGCTATCTCGGCGGCAGGGTGCCCAAGCAGATCCTGCTCGCCAGCATCTACCTCTCCCGCGCGGTCGCCATCGGGCTGTTCATGCTGTTCCCGGTCACCGAGGTCACGGCCTATCTCTTTGCGGGCGCCATGGGCCTCCTCTGGCTCTCCACGGTCCCGCCCACCGCCGGTCTCGTCAGCGTCTTCTTCGGCGCGCGTTACATGGGCATGCTCTACGGCATCGCCTTCCTTTCCCACCAGATCGGCTCGTTCGTGGGCGTCTGGCTAGGCGGCTATGTCTTTGACCTCACAGGTTCCTACAACCTCGTCTGGTACCTCGGCATCCTGCTCGGTCTCGCCTCTGCCGCCGTGCATCTGCCGATCCGGGAAATGGCCGCGCCGCTCTTCCGGCCCGCTTCGCTTCAACCCGCCCAATAGGCTCAAGGCGGGTTGAAAAAACCTCCCTCGGGGTCCATGGTCGCGGCCTGTTTTCGCCGGGCCGCTCCAGGTCCCTGTATTTTTTGAGACATCTCATGACGACGACAACAATGGCGGCGCGGGAAGTATCCCGTCCCGTCTTCATTGCCCTTATTGCTTCGCTGATGGCTCTCAACGCGCTGGCCATCGACGTGATGCTGCCCGCCCTGCCCTACATGGGCGAAGCCCTTGGCATCGCCAACGAGAACGAGCGGCAGTTCGTGATCTCGGCCTACATGGTCGGTTTCGGGTTCGCCCAGCTCTTTTATGGCCCCATCTCGGATCGCTTCGGGCGCCGTGTGCCGATCTTCGTCGGCCTGAGCATCTATACGGTCGCCGCCCTCGCCGCCGTCTTCGCCCCGAATTTCGCCACGCTTCTCGTCATCCGCGTCATCCAGGGCATCGGTGCTGCGTCCACCCGCGTGATCGCCACCTCGATCGTGCGCGACAAATATTCGGGCCGTGCGATGGCCGAAGTCATGTCGCTGGTCTTCATGGTCTTCATGATCATCCCGATCATCGCCCCGGGCATCGGGCAGGTAATCCTGCTCCAGGCGCCCTGGCAGGGGATCTTCATCTTCATGGCCGTGCTCTCGGCCATCGTGATCACCACCACCTATTTCCTGCTCCCCGAGACCCTGGCGACCGGCAATCGGCGCCCATTGACCATCGGCGCAGTCTTCGACGGGTTCCGCATCGTCTTCACCAACCGGGTCGCCTTCATGTACGGCGCCGCCGGCATGCTCACGTTCGGCGCGCTCTTCGGCTTCATCTCGACCAGCCAGCAGATCTTCGTCGATATCTACGGCTTCGGCCCCTATTTCCCCGTCGCCTTTGCCGTGATGGCCAGCTTCATGTCCATCTCCTCGTTCCTCAACTCGCGGATCGTGTCGCGCTTCGGCATGCGCCGCATCTCGCATTTCGCGCTGCTCGTCTACACCAGCCTCGCCGGCATCTGGGTGGTAGCCAGCCTCTTCGGGCCAATGCCGTTCTGGCTGTTCTTCATCCTGCTGACCACGGTCATGTTCATGTTCGGCTGGGCCGGCTCGAACATGAATTCGCTCTCCATGGAGCCTCTCGGGGCGGTCGCCGGCACGGCGTCATCGGTCTTCGGCTTCCTCCAGACCATCGGGGGCGCAGCCATCGGCTCGTTCATCGGCCAGCACTTCGACGGCACTGTCACCCCCGTAGCCCTGGGCTACTTCAGCATGGGCGCGCTGGCGCTCATCTGCGTGCTGATCGCGGAACGTGGCCAGCTGTTCGGCGTAGGAGCCGAATACTCCCACACCGACTTCTCGCACCACGAAGCGCACTGATCAGAGGGTGAACACCTCACGCCGCAGCGCCTCCCATGTGCTGCGGTCGGCCGCCACGATCAGCCCACCGTCGACGTGGCGAGGCAGGTAGGGTTCGCCATCAAGGCGCGCCGCGTATCCACCCGCTTCCTGTACCATCAGCGCGCCCGCCAGGTGATCCCAGGGCATCAGCTTGCTGTAGGCTGCAAAATCGGCGAACCCCGATACCAACGTTCGGTACTCGTGCCCGGCGCAACGGTAGTTGGCAAACATCCGCGCCTTGGCGAGGTTGGCCAGTATCTCCGGGCGCCGGTCCGGCGGCAGAAACGCAACCGACGCGAGACCCACCATCTGGGCAAGCGGCTTGGGCGCGGCGAAGGCCAGCTTCGTGCGCTCTCCGTCTGCCCGCACCCGCCAGGTACCGCTGCCCTTCTCGGCCAGCATGAAGTCATCGCCCATCGGGTCGTAGATGACGCCGGCGACGGTTTCCCCGCCCGACACCACCGCCGCCATCACCGCAAAGAGCGGCAGCCCGGCGGCAAAGTTCGCCGTGCCGTCGATGGGGTCCACGACAATCGCAAGATCTGCTTCGGCCAATCTCGCAAGCAGCGCAGGGTCCGCCGCCACCGATTCCTCGCCCACGAACAGCGCGTCTGGTGCGAGGGCGGCCACCTTGCCCTTGATGAACCGCTCGGCCTCTTCGTCAGCCTCGGTCACCAGGTCGATGGCCTCGCTCTTGCGCCGTACCTGCTCCGGCTCGAGGTGCCGGAAGCGTGGCAGGATTTCCGCCTTCGCCGCGTCGCGGAGAATGCCGGCCAGCTTGTCGATATCGATGCGGGTCACTGCTGGCCTCCTGCGATGCCTGCGAAATCGAAGAGCCGGGAATCGAGCAGGTGGCTCGGATTGACGTTGCCCAGCGCCCGGATCATCACGTCCTTGCGCCCGGGCATCTGCTTTTCCATGCCATCGAGCATGGCCTTCATCGCGTTGCGCTGCAGGCCATCCTGGCTGCCGCACAGGTCGCAGGGAATGATCGGGAAGGCCATGATTTCGGCAAACCGCGCCAGGTCGGGCTCGGCGCAATAGATCAGCGGCCGCAGCACCTGCACGTCACCCTCGTCATTGAGCAGCTTGGCCGGCATCGCCGCAAGCTTGCCGCCGTGGAAGAGGTTCATGAAGAACGTCTCGAGGCTATCCTCGCGATGATGGCCGAGCACCAGCGCCGAACACCCCTCCTCGCGCGCGATCCGGTAGAGGTGCCCGCGCCGCAACCGCGAGCACAGCGAACAATAGGTCGCCCCCGCCGGGAGCTTGTCGGTCACAATCGAATAGGTGTCCTGGTATTCGATTCTGTGCTCGACCCCGATTTTGGCAAGGTACTCGGGCAGGATGTGCTTGGGAAAGTTCGGCTGCCCCTGATCGAGATTGCACGCGATCAGTTCGACCGGCAGCAGCCCGCGCCACTTGAGATCGAGCAGCAGCGCCAACAATCCATAGGAATCCTTGCCGCCCGAAAGCGCCACCAGCCATCTGTCGCCCGGCCGCACCATTCCGAACTTGTCGATCGCCTCGCGCGTCAGCCGTATCAACCGCTTGCGCAGCTTGTTGAACTCGACGCTCGAGGCAACCTCGCGAAACATCGGATGGGTGGAGGTGGCATCCTCCGTTTCGATGGACTCAGGTGAGGATAGGATCATCTCGTTCATGGCGGGCTCCGTGCCGCAGACCTGTAACGCTTACGGCATCAGAGGAAAAGAGCCACGCCTTGCCGTATTGGCGCCCAGATCGCTCACATGTTGTTTTGTTTAAGCCCTCACAAGTAGGATGAGGGTACAAACACCCTCGGAGACCCCCGTGTTCCGCTCGTTCTTCCCAGTCCCAAAGATCTTCTTCACCTCGGCAATCGTCTGGTTGCTCGTCGCCGTGCTTGCCTGGTTTGCCATCGGCGAGCAACTTCGCGCAGTCATCAGTATCGACCACCTGGTGACTCCAACCGTCTGCGCCGGTGCCGCGCCCGAGGAACCGAGCGGCGCCCGCTCTCCCGAAGCGCCCGCCATAACCCCGGCCGCGCCGGTTGATGGCACCGCCGCGCAACCGAATTGCGTGGCCGAGGACAACAATTTCCTCAACGGCGACAAGATCTGGCTCTACGAGTACGTGCTGCTGATCTCCGTCCTCTTCTGCGTCTTCTGGTACTTCTACAAGCGCAACGAATGGTACTGGTGGTCGGTCGTCGGTTCCACCGGCATCCTGCTCGTGATCTACTTCAACGTGCAGATCGATGCCTGGGTGAACGACTGGCAGGGCACCTTCTTCAACCTCCTGCAGAAGGCCCTCTCCCAACCCGGATCGGTTTCCCCCACCGAGTTCTACGCGCAGATCTTCGTGATCTTCGCCGTGCTGCTTCCCAACATTCTCGTGCTGGTACTGCTGGCCTTCTTCACGTCCCACTACGTGTTCCGCTGGCGCAAGGCGATGAACGCCTACTACATGTCCTACTGGCAGACGATCCGCACGGTCGAGGGCGCCGCCCAGCGTGTGCAGGAAGACACGATGCGCTTCGCATCGATCGTCGAAGACCTCGGCACCAGTTTCTTCTCCTCTCTGATCACGCTGGTCGTGTTCCTGCCCATCCTCTGGACCCTCTCCCAGCACGTCACCGAACTCCCCTTCTTCGGAGACATTCCGGGGAGCCTGGTCTGGGTGGCGCTGGTCGCGGCCGCGGCCGGCACTGTCTTGCTGGCACTCGTGGGCATCAAGCTGCCAGGGCTGCAATTCGAAAACCAGAAGGTGGAAGCAGCTTACCGCAAGGAGCTTGTCTATGGCGAGGACAGCGCCGAGCGCGCCCAACCGCCAACCGTGCGCGACCTCTTTGCCCACGTGCAGAAGAACTACTTCCGCCTCTACTTCCACTACACGTACTTCAACCTGGCTCGGTATGGGTATCTGCAGGCCGCCGGCTACATACCCCTGCTGGCGCTATCGCCCTCCATCCTCGCCGGCACGCTGACCCTGGGCCTCTATCAGCAGGTGCAGCAGGCCTTCGGGCAGGTTTCGGTCTCGTTCCAATTCTTCGCCCGCGCCTGGACGACAATTGTGGAGCTGCAGTCCATCCACAAGCGTCTGCGCCTCTTCGAAAGCTTCATCCCGGTCGGTCAAGAAGCCGTCCGCGAACCCGAACAGGTGGTGGCCTAAGGGCCACCACTTCATCACGCGCAACAAAAAAGGGCCGCTCCGAGGAGCGGCCCTTTCCATATTCGGTTTGTACGTCGCGCCGATTAGCGCGAGTAGAATTCCACGACCAGGTTCGGTTCCATCTGGACCGGGTACGGCACGTCGGCCAGGGCCGGAACGCGCACGTAGGTGGCGGACATCTTGTTGTGGTCGACTTCGATGTACTCGGGCACATCGCGCTCGGCGAGCTGGGTGGCTTCAAGAACGATCGCGAGCTGGCGCGACTTTTCCTTGAGCTCGACCTTGTCGCCCGGCTTGACCTGGTAGGAAGCGATCGTGACGCGCTTGCCGTTGACCAGCACGTGGCCATGGCTCACGAACTGACGGGCTGCGAACACGGTCGGAACGAACTTGGCGCGGTAGATCACGGCGTCCAGGCGGCTCTCGAGCAGACCGATCAGCTTCTCGCCGGTATCGCCCTTGATACGCGAGGCTTCCTGGTAAAGGCGCTTGAAGGCCTTTTCGGTGATCGAGCCGTAGTAGCCCTTGAGCTTCTGCTTGGCGCGCAGCTGCAGACCGTAGTCCGAAGCCTTGCCCTTGCGGCGCTGGCCGTGCTGGCCGGGGCCATAGGCACGGTCATTGAGCGGGGACTTCGGGCGACCCCATAGGTTTTCGCCCAAACGGCGGTCGATCTTGTACTTAACTGAATGGCGCTTCGTCATCGCGTGTCCTTTGTGAACGAAGAGAAATGGACCGCGCCCTCCTCTGCCCCAGCGCTTTCGCTCTGGAGCCGACAGACCTCGTTTAATCAAGATCCCGGGTGCGCCTGCTGCCCCGAAAGGCTGAACAGGTGCGCGCGTGATAGAGGCGTGAAGGAATTATGTCAAGCGGCGCGAGGTTTGCACGCCGCCCGGCGGGCCTCACACGCCCAGATAATCGCGCTTGCCCACATCCACCCCGTTGTGACGCAGGATCGCGTAGGCCGTGGTGATGTGGAAGTAGAAGTTGGGCAACTGCCGATCGAAGAGATAGTCGGCGCCGGTCAGCGTCAGGTCGCGGTCGCGCAGCTTGACCGTGAGTTCGCGCGTATCGGCCCCTTCAAAGGCGCTCTCGGGCACGCTCTTGACGAAGTCGACGGTCTTTGCGATGCGCGCGCGCAGCTCTTCCCAGGTTGTCTCGTCGTCGGCGAAGCTCGGCATCTCGACGCCGGCAAGCCGCGCCACGGTGGCCTTGGCCGTATCGCTGGCGCGCTGGATCTGCCCGGAGAACGGATACATGTCCGGCGCCAGGCGCGAATTGACGAGCACCGAAAGCTCGATCTTGCGAGCCGCCGCATTGGCCCCGGCCTTGTCCATGATGCCACTCAGCTGGCTGAAGCCGCGCAGATAGAGGGGAACCGAAGCCCGATAAATCGACAGAGTCATGTGCCTACCTTCTTTCAAGCCAACGTCATTCGGCCGCAGCCGACTGAGGTTCGGAAACCATTTTGCGATCGAGTGCGCGCTGGTTGCGCAGGCCCGGGAAGGCTCGGCTCCAAATGCCGGCGACCAGCATGGCGCCCACCCCGCCGATCACCACCGCCGGCACGGCACCCAGCCACGCCGCCACCATTCCGGCGCGGAACTCGCCGAGTTCGTTCGAAGCGCCGATGAAGACGCTGTTGACCGCCGTCACGCGTCCACGCACCGAGTCGGGCGTCCAGAGCTGCATGATGGTCTCGCGGATGGTGACGCTCACCATGTCCGAGGCCCCGACCAGAGCCAGCGCGGGAATCGCCACCCAGATCGATGTCGAAAAGCCGAAGATGATCGTGAAGAACCCGAAGAGCCCCACGAAGAAGAATAGAATACGCCCGGCGTGATCGCGGATGGGGAAGCGCGAAAGAGCAATTGCCATCGCAATGCCCCCGATCCCCGGCGCCGCCCGCAGGAAGCCCAGCTCGGTCGGCCCGGCATGCAGGATGTCCTTGGCATAGATCGGCAGCAGCGCCACGGCACCACCCATCAGCACCGCGAAAAGGTCGAGCGAGATTGCCCCCAGCACCACCTTGTTGGAAAGGATGTAGCGGAAACCCGCCAGCATGGTCTCGAGGCTCGTCGCCTGGTGCGAGTCGCGCTTGGCCGGCTTGGGGATCAGCAGCACGCTCACCATCGACACGCATACCAGCGCCGCCGCCACGCCGAACGCCACCACCGGCGAAATGCCATAGAGCAAGCCGCCGGCCACCGGCCCCAGGATCGAGGCGAACTGCCAGGCCGATGCGTTGACGGTGATCGCGTTGGAAAGCGCTTCGGGCGGCACGAGATTGGGCGCCAGCGACTGGCTGGCCGGCCCCATGAAAGCCCGGGCCGTGCCGAGCACGCCCAGCACCACGAAGATCGGCCAGATCTCGTGCGCCTGCAGGTCGACGAACACCAGCAGCGCGATGGCCGCCGCAAACTCGAAGCCGAGACACACCGCCATGATGGCCCGCCGGTTGAAGCGGTCCGCCGCAAGTCCCGTGACTAGCACCAGCAACAGCGCGGGCGTGAAGAGCGTCAGTCCCACCAGTCCGAGCAGGGCAGCGCTGCTGGTCAGGTCATAGACCTGCCAGGCAACAGAGACCGCCATGATCTGGACGGCGAAGCTCGTCGTGAGCGTAGCCAGCCAGAAACAGCGAAAACCGAAATAGGTGAATGCCTGACGGGAAGGCTCAGGCGCCGAAGCGGAGGTGTCCATTATGCCCAAAGCAAATGCCACGCCGCCCGGTCACAGTCAAAGACTGCTTTAGGAGGATTGTTCCTCGTCCTTGTCCCTGGGCCTTTGCCGATTGGGATTGGGTCGCTCGTGGCGGCGATCGATCGATGAGATGACGCCGCGCAGCGTGCGAACCTCCTGGGAAGAAAACTGTCCGCGCGTCAGCGCCGTGCGCAAGTTGTTGACCATGCTCGGGCGCTTGTCGGGGGTCGTGAAGAACCCGGTCTGGTCGAGCACGCCTTCCAGGTGCTCGAAGAGCCCTACCAGTTCCTCGCGCGGCGCTGGTTCGGCCAAGCCGCTGTCAAAGGGCAGTTGCGCGCCCTCATCGGTCTGCCGGCGCCATTCATAGGCGATGATGAGCACCGCCTGCGCGATGTTGAGCGAGGCGAAAGCCGGCTCGACCGGGAGCGTCACGATGGCGTCCGAAAGCGCCACCTCCTCGTTGTAGAGGCCCCAGCGCTCGCGGCCGAACAGGAACCCAGCCTTCTGGCCGGTCGCGATATGCGCGATGACCCTTTGCCCGGCGACATCGGGGCCGAAGACTTCTTTCTGCATGTCGCGCCGGCGCGCCGTCGTGGCATAGACCAGCGAGAGGTCGGCCACTGCCGCCTCGACCGTATCGAACACCTGGACCTTCTCGATCACATGGTCCGCACGCGAAGCTGCCGCGACGGCGCGCTCATTGGGCCAGCCATCGCGCGGATTGACCAGACGCAGGTCCCACAGCCCGAAATTGGCCATGGCCCTGGCGGCGGTACCGATGTTCTCGCCTAGCTGCGGTTCACAAAGGATCACCGCCGGGCTGGGGCGATAGTTGAAAGTCTGCGAAGAGTCGGTGCCGGCCATGGATGTCATCCTTGTTGGCCGGCAGATAGGAAGAAAGCGGGCAAAAGATCAAGAGACGGCATGCCCCCTTTCCTCTTCGTCCCGGAGAAAGGCTACCCGATTGCGGCCCTCTCCCTTGGCGACATAGAGCGCCCGATCCGCCACCGCGATCATCTGGTCGAGGTTGGTTCCCACAGCAGATGCATGGGCGACCCCGACGCTCAACGTGGTGCGCAGGACCGTTCCATCATCGAGGAATACCGCCAGCTTTTCCACCGAGCTGCGCACGCGCTCGGCGATGGCAGTCGCCTCCCGGTGCCCCACATTGGGCAGCACCACCGCGAACTCTTCCCCGCCGACCCGGCCGAAGACGTCGCTTTGCCGGATGGCAGCCTGGATCGCCGCGGAAATCGCAACGAGCACCTTGTCTCCGGCAGGATGGCCGTGTTCGTCGTTGACCCTCTTGAAATGGTCGGCATCCAGTACCAGCACGCCGACATAGGCGCCCGTCGTCGCCATGAGTCCCATCATCTGGTCCGCCGTTTCGTAGAAGGCGCTGCGCGTCAGGGCGTTGGTGAGGGCATCGTGCCGTGCGATCTTCTCGAGTTGCTTGAGCAGTGCGTTGCGGGCCGAATTGGCGCTGGAAACCATGATCGGCCCCATTGCCACCAACGCGAGCGCCAGGTGCACCGACATGATAGCCCCGCTCGTGTCCTCCACCCCCAGGTTGATCAGGTCGAAGCGCAGCGCCAACATGGCAAAGTCCGAATAGAGCATCACCAGGATAGCCGTCGCGCAGACCGAAAAACTGAGCGCGCACCAGAGCAGCGCCAGGATGGGAAAGACGATCGATACCTGGTCGCGCACCACCAGCGTCAACGCCAGGCTGGCACTCAGGGCCAGCAATTGCGGCCAGTAGAGCTGTATCGGGGGCAGTGTGAACTGGCGCTTCCTTAGGATCGCCCCCAGCGTCGGCGCGGACAGCACGACCGGTAACAGGGACAGGTAATTGCCAAGCTCCGAGGCTGCCCAGCTCATCCAGCTCGCAGCCACCGACTGTGCGGTCAGTTCGGGCACCGCCCAGCATCCCACGGAGGCCGCGACGCTCGAGCCGACCGCCGCGAAGATCAGCAGGAACAACACGCCCTGCGGCCGCTGCAAAGTGGCATCGCCGGGATCGAGTTGATCGAGCAGCACGGTTATGGTGAATACCCCGGCCAGGTTGGCCAAGGTGAACCAGACTGCCGTTGTCACCGGATCGCCTACGGCCAGGTCGGCCAGGACGAAAGCGATGAATGCCATTACCGAAGCGGGCAGTCTCCACGCCCTCGGGTTGCGGTAGAGCAGGCCAGCCAGAAGCGCGTTGGCCGGCCAGAACGTTGCCAGGAAACCGTAGGGGCGCGACAAGCCCCCCAGAAGTGCCGCCGCAAAAACCACGGCGAAAATGGTCAGAGCAAAAGTAAATGCATTCCACGCGCCGCGTCCCGCCGGTGCGGGATCGGACAAAGTCTCACTCATAGGGCCCTCAAAGTGTTCGAGCACCGCGCTGGAACACTGGACGAGCCCCTCTTCACGTCAGCTGTACGCGGCCCGTTCACCCAAGCACAAAAAAAGGCGAACGTCAGCGCCTAGTTCATAGCAGGCCTTCCAAAAATGCATATCGACGTAGGCAGCAAGCTTCATTACGATTCGCTGCGCATACCCGGTGGTCAGGCCACCCGGTGGGTCAATTCCCTAACCTTGCTGGACCGGCGCCACTCGCGATCGAGTATCGCGAAATGCAGCTCCTCGTCCCATTCGCCCTGGAAAAGCGCATGCTCGCGATAGTGAGCCTCAAGCCGCATCCCCATGCGGTTGAGAAGCTTGGCCGAGCGCGTATTGCGCGCGTCGCAGCGGGCGAACACCCGGTGCATGCCGAAATTGTCGAAGGCGACGTCCAGAAGCCTGGAAACCGCTTCGGTCGCGTAGCCCTGACCGGAATAGACCTTGCTGAAGACAAATCGTATCTCGCCCTGCCCCGCCGTGGCGTCGACCCAGCGCAGGGAAACCTGGCCGATCAACTGGTCGTCGGACTTGCGCACCACCGCCAGGCTCAGGATGTCTCCGGGGCGTTGCAGCGTGATCTGCCCGCGCATGGCCTCTACGGCAGCCACCACTTCCACCTTGTCGCGCGCTTTCCAATCCAGGTAGCGCTGCACTTCGGGCAAGGCGTGATAAGCCATTACGGCCTCGATATCTGCCTTTTCGAATATCCTGAGAACGAGCCGGTCTGTTTCAACCGGAAGTTGCAATTGAGTCATGTCGTCGCGTTCCTCCGCTGAAAAATACGACAGCGATCGCACCGACAACACGAGTGTTTCGTTATGCGCCCCGCCGCTCCAAGCCCACAGTCCAAACGGCGCTTCGCACCGCTCGGTTCCCGCTATGCACGTGAAAAAACCTGCTAATTTCCGGTGGCTTGGTAGATCGTGGCCAAGCTTCGCCGGGCGCCGGCCTTGTGACCGAAACGCTGCAACAACCCGGCTTATACACCGGTCCGATGACGCTATGCTGAATGTACGAGCCGGTACGCAGCTCGTCCTTTCAGACTAGGACGCCGTGCTCGTGGAATCAATCGAAAGCCAACCTACGTGCTTTCGCCGACGGCGATCGCGGGGACGCGGCGAGCCGCCCACTCATCCTCAAGAATTGCGTAGACGAATTCCTCGTCCCACTCGCCCTTGAAGCGCGCATGCTCGCGGAAATGTGCTTCCCGGCGCATGCCCAGGCGCTCCATGACGCCCCATGACGCCCGGTTGCGCGCATCGCATCGCGCCATAATCCGGTGCAGCCCAAGATCCTCAAATCCTATACGCAGGAGCGCCTCGCTCGCCTCCGTGGCGTAGCCGTGCCCGTGAAAGAGCGGATTGAAGATATATCCGAGTTCCCCCTGCCGGGCGATCTCGCTGCGCCAGATGAGGGAAATCTCTCCCACCAGTTCACCGGTCTCGCGCAGATCCACGGCCAGAACGAGCTTGTCGCCCTCCTGCTCCACCGCCGATTGAGAAATCCGCTGCTGGATCGCCTCGGTGACCGTCTCGTGGGACATCGGGCTATCGAATAGAAAGCGCGCCACGTCTTCGCGCTGGCGGTAGGCGAACACCGCCTCGACATCTCCACGCGTGAACGGACGCAACCGAAGTCGGTGCGTCAGGATCGGATAATCCGGGGCGTAGACCATGGGCAATATCCGGATTGGCGGCAACCTTTCGGTGGTAAGCCGCGCTGGCCGCAATTGCAAGTTCGCCTGGCCCGTGCCAGCCTCCGGCATGTCCAAAGCGCCAAAGCCATCGGTCGATCTTTCGGCGCGCTGCGCATGCGGCGCGGTCGCTGTCCGCGTGCACGGCCCGATCTTTGCGATGCTCATGTGTTCCTGCCTCGATTGCCAGAAGGCCACAGGCACCGGCCACGCCACGGTTGCACTCGCCGCCCCGTCGGACGTGACCATCACCGGCCCCGTCTCGAGCTTCGAGCGCCCCGCCGACTCGGGCGCGCTTTTCACGCGCAGCTTCTGCCCGCATTGCGGCACGCCCATCGCCGGGCGCTCCAGCCGCGCGCCTGACGCCATCATGTTGCCGGTTGGCCTGTTCGGCGCCGACACAGGCTGGTTCGCACCCAATCAACTGATCTTCGCGCGCTCGCACCACCAATGGGATGCCATCGCGCCGGACCTGCCCCGCTATGTCCGCTACCGCGACAGTGGAGAAATCTGACGTGTCAGCAGCTTCAGACGAAATGGCGGGACGCATTCGCGCTATCCTCGCGGACCGTCCCGAGATCGTCGAAAAGAAGATGTTCGGAGGGGTAGGCTTCATGCTCAACGGCAACATGCTGGTGGGCACGACCGCCAAGGGCGCCCTCATGGCCCGCGTCGCCCCCGACCGGGTCGAGGAAGCGCTGGCCCGCCCCGGCGCCGCGATCATGCATATGGGCGACAAGCCGATGAAGGGCTTCCTCTCCGTCGCTGACCAGGGGATCGAGACCGACGACGCCCTCGCCGACTGGATCGCCTATTGCGAAACCTTCGTAAGGACCCTGCCGCCCAAATGACGCGCGACAACGAAACGCTCACCTATCTCTGCGACCGCATCCGCACCATCCTCGATGGCGACCCGCGCATCACCGAAAAGCGCATGTTCGGCGGGCACACCTTCCTGCTCAACGGCCACATTCTGGTGGCGGCAAAGAAGGATGGGCGGATCCTCGTCAAGGTCGGCAAGGAAACCTCAAACGAAGAGGCCCTGGCCCGCCCGGGCACCACCCAGATGATGCATGGCGGCAAGGCCATGCGCGGCTTCATCTGGGTTGATCCAGATGTCATCGAGGACGATGACGACCTGCGCGACTGGATCGCCACATCCGAGCGGCATGCGGCAAGCCAGGTACCGGTGTAGAGAAACGGGCGGCCGACGAACCGGCTACCCGCTCGAACGAACTCAGGCCGGGGCCTTGCCCAGGACCAGCGATGCGTTGACCCCACCGAAGCCGAAAGCGTTGACCAGGGCGTAGTCCAGCGCCTTGGCATGCGGCACCTTCGGCACGAGGTCGAAGACATCGGCAACCGGCTCTGGATCGTCGAGGTTTAGCGTTGCGGGCAACAGGCCGTTGCGGATGGCCTGCACCGTAAAGATCGTCGCGATGGCTCCGGCTGCGCCGAGCAGGTGACCGGTCGAGGACTTGGTCGCGGAAACCGAAAGGTCCTTGCCGCGATCCCCGAACACCGCCTTGATGCCTTCGATCTCGGCCGCATCGCCTACCTCGGTGGAGGTCGCGTGCGCGCTTACGTAGCCGATGGCGTCGGGAGAGACGTCCGCCATCTTGATGGCATTGCGCATGGCGCGCTGCGCCCCGGCGCCGGTAGGTTCGCCTGCCGTCAGGTGATAAGCGTCGGCCGAAGTTCCATAGCCCGCCACCACGGCCAGCGGCGTGGCGCCGCGCTTCCTGGCATGGCTGAGCTTTTCGATGACGAGAACCGCCGCGCCTTCCGCCAGAACGAACCCGGCATGGCCCTTGTCGAAGGGCCGCGAGGCCTTTTCCGGTTCATCGTTGAAAGTGGTGTTGAGGGCGCGAGAGGCGGCAAAGCCACCGATGGAGATCGGATCGACCGAACCTTCGGCGCCCCCCACCACCGCCACTTCTGCTTCGCCCGTCATGATGAGGCGCATGCCGTCGCCGATTGCCTGGGCCGAGGCCGCGCAGGCCGTCACCGGCGTTCCGATGGGCCCCTTGTAGCCGTAGCGGATGGAAATCCAGCCGGCGGCGAGATTGGCGAGGAATGCGGGCACGGTGAACGGCGAGAGCCGCCGCGGACCCTTCTCGATGATGATCTTGGCCGTTTCGGCCATGATCGGGGAACCACCGACACCGGAGGCGATGATCGTAGCGGTGGCTTCCTTGTCCTCTTCGCTTTCGGGGAACCAGTTGGCCTGTCGGATGGCCTCCTGGGCCGCTACCAGCCCGTACTGGATGAAGAGGTCCATCTTCTTGACGTCCTTGCCGTCGACCGCGACCAGCGGGTCGAACCCGGCCTCCGGATCCTCCTCGGTCCGCTTGACCAGTCCGCCGATCTTGCTGGCGAATTCACTCACGTCGAAGCGGGTATTGGGGCCGATGCCGCTCTTGCCGGCGATCAGTCGCTCCCAGACCTTGTCGACGCCGACCCCAAGCGGGCTCACGACACCCATGCCGGTCACGACAATGGGATCGTTCGGATCGGGTTTCAGCATTGCATTGGTCTCCTGTGGTGATCGACGGGTGCCCGTCAAATCGGGCTAAATAGTGTTTGGGCCTAAAGCCTTGCCAGCTCCTGGAGGGCCTTGAGCGTGGAGGGCCAGTCCGGCTGCGTGAGCTGTTCGCGCAATTCCGCCTGGCTGGCACGCCAGATCGGCACGATCCTGTCCAGCAGCACTTGCCCCTCCTCGCTGAGCGAGCACAGCCGCCCGTTTCCCTTCTCCGCCCCCTCGAGCCGGACCAGGCCCTTGCGAGCCATCAGGTCGAGATTGCGCGACAGGGTCGTGCGCTCCATGGCGATGCTCTCGGCGATCTCGGTGATCGAACGCCCGGGCCTCTGCCTCGCCGCGGTCAGGATCGAGAACTGCGTGGCCGTTACGCCGAACCCGCGCAGCTTGCGGTTTGCCCGCCGCGTGACGGCCCGAGCCGCCATTCGCGTATTGAGCACCAGGCACTGGGAAAAGTCGTCTTCCATGCGTAAATGGTGCCGTGCATATACACGGCCGTCAAGTGTAGTATCCCGCTAACACCCACCCCCTCCTCGTGCGTGACATAGTGCCGGGCAAGGCAAAACCGCCACAACGAGGAGGATACGATGAGCGGCAAGCGCTTACTCATGATCTGCGGCGACTTCGGCGAAGACTACGAAACCATGGTGCCTTTCCAGGCCCTGACGGCAGTCGGCCATACGGTTCACGCCGTCTGCCCCAACAAGAAGGCCGGCGACACCATCGCCACTTCCATCCACGACTTCGAGGGCGACCAGACCTACAGCGAAAAGCGCGGGCACAACTTCGCCCTCAACGCCACCTTCGCCGACATCCGGCCGGAAACCTACGACGCGCTGGTCATTCCGGGCGGGCGCGCGCCGGAATATCTGCGGCTCGACGCCCGCGTCATTGCCATGGTCCAGCACTTCTTCGAGACCGACAAGCCGGTCGCGGCCGTCTGCCATGGCCCCCAGATCCTAGCTGCCGCGCGCGTGCTCGAGGGCCGCACCTGCTCGGCCTACCCCGCCTGCCGGCCCGAGGTCGAACTGGCCGGGGCCACCTATGCCGACATCGCCATTGATGCCGCGGTAACCGATGGTAATCTGGTGACGGCTCCCGCCTGGCCAGCTCACCCTGCCTGGATCGGCCAGTTCCTCACGGTCCTGGGCACGCGGATCGAACATGAGAGCAGGAAGGCGGCTGCCTGATTGAGACGGGCCGGTCTCCCCGACCGGCCCACGCTCGGGGAGGAGCGCCAGCCATGTGCCGTCTGTTCATCAACGCTGATCCCAACCTCTGGCAGAGCCAGACCCGCTCGATGCGCATCGGCGGCATGGCAACCAGCGTTCGACTCGAAACCCTCTTCTGGAATGTGCTCGAAGAACTGGGCGCGCGCGACGGGCTGAGCGTGAGCCAGCTCATCGCCCGCCTCTACCAGGAATCCCTCGATGAAGGGCATGACCTGGAGAACTTCGCCTCGTTCCTGCGCGTATGCTGCGCGCGCTACCTTTCGCTCCAGCTGAGCCACGACATCCCGCACGATCGCTCGATCCCCATCCGCTCGCTCGATGCCGACCGAATCCTCGAGCGCGAACGCAATCGGAGCGGCGCCAAGCGGCCCCGCGCGGCCTCAGGCGCAACCCTTCACGCCTGATCTTCCCTGCGGCCTTTGCGCGCGGCATCACCAATGCTATAGGGGCGCCGAACAACAGGCCCACGCGGGCCTTCAAACCCCTATGGAGCGTTATCGATGAGCAAAATCAAAGTCGCTAACCCGGTGGTCGATCTCGACGGCGACGAGATGACCCGGATCATCTGGCAGGCGATCAAGGACAAGCTCATTACGCCCTACCTCGACCTCGACATTCGCTACTACGACCTGTCGGTCCAGAACCGCGACGCCACCAACGACCAGGTGACCGTGGACGCGGCCAACGCCATCAAGGAATTCGGCGTGGGCATCAAGTGCGCCACCATCACCCCCGACGAGCAGCGCGTCGAAGAGTTCAAGCTCAAGAAGATGTGGAAGTCGCCCAACGGCACCATCCGCAACATCCTGGGCGGCGTGATCTTCCGCGAGCCCATCATCTGCAAGAACGTGCCGCGCCTCGTGCCGGGCTGGACCCAGCCGATCATCGTCGGCCGCCATGCCTTCGGCGACCAGTACCGCGCCACCGACTTCCGCTTCCCGGGCAAGGGCAAGCTCTCGATCAAGTTCGTGGGCGAAGACGGCCAGACCATCGAGCACGACGTCTACGACGCGCCCGGCTCGGGCGTAGCCATGGCCATGTACAACCTCGACGACTCGATCCGCGACTTCGCGCACGCTTCGTTCAACTATGCGCTCAACCGCGGCGTACCCTGCTACCTCTCGACCAAGAACACCATCCTCAAGGCCTATGACGGCCGCTTCAAGGATATCTTCCAGGAGATCTTCGAGAAGGACTACAAGGCCAAGTTCGACGAGAAGAAGATCTGGTACGAGCACCGCCTGATCGACGACATGGTCGCCTCCGCCCTCAAGTGGAGCGGCGGCTATGTCTGGGCCTGCAAGAACTACGATGGCGACGTGCAGTCCGACATCGTGGCCCAGGGCTTCGGCTCGCTCGGCCTGATGACCTCCGTGCTTATGACGCCCGATGGCAAGATCGTGGAAGCGGAAGCCGCGCACGGCACCGTGACCCGTCACTATCGCCAGCACCAGCAGGGCAAGGAGACCTCGACCAACTCCACCGCCTCGATCTTCGCCTGGACCCGTGGCCTCGCCCACCGCGCCAAGCTCGATGACAATGCCGAGTTGATGCGCTTTGCGACCACGCTCGAAAAGGTCACCGTCGACACCATCGAAAGCGGCAAGATGACCAAGGATCTCTCGCTCCTGGTCGGCCCGGATCAGCCCTGGCTCTCGACCTTGGGCTTCCTCGATGCCATCGACGCCAACCTCCAGAAGGCCATGGCGTAAGCCCTCCAATCGATAAAATTTGAATCCTTTTCGACCATTGACGGCGCCCTCCTGGGCGCCGTTTGTCGTTGAAGGATGCTCATCATATATATGTTGCGCAGCAAAGGAGCCGATCATGGGCCGTGTCTCGCGCCAGCAGGCGGACGAAAACCATAAGCAGATCCTGGAGGCGGCCTCCCACCTCTTCCGGGCCAATGGCCTCAAGGAGACCAGCGTGCCCCAGGTGATGGCGGCCGCCGGCCTGACCCACGGCGGCTTCTACGGCCACTTCGCCTCCAAGGAGGCGCTCTCCGCCGCTGCCTGCCAGAGCGCCTTTGCCTGGCTGGACGACTACTTCAAGGACATTGCCGCCCGCCACCCCGGCGACCCGGCGGCAGCCCGAGCCGAGCTCATCGACAACTACCTCAGTCCTGACCACCGTGATCACCCCGGCGACGGGTGCCCGGCCATTTCGCTGGGCGCCGATGTCGGCCGCGAGCCAGCGGACAGCCCGGTGCGCGAAGCCTATCGCCAGGGCATCGAGGGTATCCTCGACATCCTGCGCGACGATTTCGCCGTCGCTTCGCGCAGCCAGGCGCTGGCCAGCTATTCCACCCTTGTGGGCGCGCTGTTGCTTTCGCGGGCGACCGAGGGCTCTCCCCTCTCCGATGAAATCCTCGAGGTGGCGCGCAAGGCCCTACTGCCGCGCTGAGCCGAAATTTCGGTCGCGCCTGCGCTTGACGTTTTAAATTATGATCATCATGTATTTGCCATCGCCGCCCGCGAGCGGCCTTACAATGGAGAACACAAGATGACCGTCCAAGACCACGCGGGCTATGCCCTGGTAACCGGCGCCTCCGAAGGGATTGGCGCTCTCTATGCGGAACGCCTTGCCGCCCGCGGGCACGATCTGGTTCTGGTCGCGCGCAACCGCGACAAGCTCGAAGCCCTGGCCGCATCGATCCGCCAAGCCACCGGCCGACAGGTCGAGGTGCTGCCTGCCGACCTTTCGACCCGCCCCGGCCAGGCCGCGGTCGCCGAACGGCTCAGGGCCGAACCGGCCATCGAGATGCTGGTCAATAATGCCGGCATCAGCCTTTCCACCGGGCTGGTCGATGCCGACCCGGCGCGGCTCTCCGACATGCTGGCGATCAACGTGGACGCGCTGACGCTGCTCTCCAACGCCGCTGCGACCGGCATGGTCAAGCGCGGGCACGGCACCATCATCAACATCTCCTCGGCCATGGCCGTGCTCCACAACCCCACCAGCGCCGCCTATAGCGGCACCAAGGCCTTCGTGCTCACCTTCACCCAGGCGCTCGACCTCGAACTGCGCCCGCACGGCGTACGCGTCCAGGCGGTCCTGCCCGGCGCCACGCGCACTGCGATCTGGGAGAAGGCCGGCGTCGACATGGAGAAGATGCCAACCTCCATCCTCATGGACGCAACCGAACTGGTGGATGCAGCCCTTGCCGGACTCGACCAGGGCGAACTGGTCACCATCCCCTCCCTGCCCGACCCCGAGGAATGGGCACGCTTCGACGCCGCGCGGCAATCCCTGAGCCGTTTCGTGTCGCGCGACAGCGCCGCGCCACGCTACAGCCAGGGCTGATTCCCCCACCTTCGCGCCGGAAAACCCTCTCCGGCGTGATGACCTCATCATTGAAAAGAATTATCCGGCTGCCCCTTGAACGGCTAGTAACACACCTCCCAGCTTTGAATTCATCCATCGGGACATGGAGACAAAGATGAGCGTGTTTGCTGCCGTGGGGCTAGCCGGAGCAATGGTCGTCGCCGTATCGGGCGCCGCTTTCGCACAGTCCAAGACATTCGAGGTCGCCCCATTTTCGGGCGTCGATATTTCTTCAGGACTCAATGCCGACATTACTGTCGGCCCCACCGTTTCAGTGACCGCGCAAGCGCGCGATCCTCGCGATCTCGACGATCTGCGCGTGGAAGTTCGCGACGACCGGCTCTTCGCCTGGATCGAGCGCAGTATCCTGGACCTGCGCTTTGGCGACCGCCGCATCACTATCCACATCACCACCCCCCGGCTCGACTTCCTCCAGGCCAGCGCCGGCGCGGACGTGACCGCCAAGGGCCTCGCCGGCCAGCGCACCGAAGCCAACGCCTCGGGCGGCGCCGACCTGACCGTGACCAGCGTCGAGGCAGGCGAAATGGTCGCTTCCGCCTCGTCGGGCTCGGACCTGCGCCTCTCCGGCACCTGCCAGAGCGCAACCTTCGACATCTCGTCGGGCTCCGACCTCGACGGGCGCGACCTCAAGTGCCAGGACGTCGCCATCCGCGCCTCGAGCGGCAGCGACGCCGAAGTCTTCGCCAGCAAGAGCCTCGTCGCCAATGCGTCGAGCGGCAGCGACATCGAAGTCCACGGCAACCCGGCCTCGGTCACCAAGGATGCATCGAGCGGCGCCGGGATCGAACTGCGATGATCCCGCTGCTCGACATCGGCATCATCGAGGTTGCCCCCCTGCTCCTGGCCGCAGTTCGCGACAGGGTCGCGCTATCGGCGCTTTCCGACGCCATCAGCAATTCCCCCGTCTGGGAGCGCGTGCGCGAGCGTGGCCTCCAGCACAGCGGCCGCAACGTCGTCATCTACTGGGGCGGCGAAGAGGAAGTGACGGTCGATATCGGGGTGGAGGTCACCGAGCCGTTCTGCGGCGACGATGACCTGCAATGCGTCGCCGTGCCCACCGGGCGCGCCGTCACTGCCACCCATACCGGCCCCGATCACCTCCTGCCGCACGTCCACGAACGCATCCGCTCCTGGTCCGCCGAGGGAGAGCGCAAGCTCGCCGGCGTCCACTGGGAAGTCTCGCAGGGCGAACCGGACGACCCGGCGCAACGCCAGACCCAGGTCTTCTATCTCATCAGGGAACCCACAGCGCGGGCAACGCCCCGCAAGAAGTGGCCGCGCTTCAACGAGCGCTCCCGCCCGGCCTGACGGCATCCTGAGAGAAGACTGGAACTATGCTGCGCAAGATTCTGATCGGACTCGCGGTTTTCATCGCGCTTGTCTTCGTGTGGAACGCAAGCTGGCGGGTTACCCCACCCGCCGACGCGAAGGTGGCACTCATCGCCCATCGCGGCGTCCACCAGACCTTCGACAATAACGGGCTGGGCAACGACGGCTGCAGCGCCGAGCGCATCGAGACGCCAACGCACGGGTTCTTCGAGAACACCCTGCCCTCGATGGAAGCCGCTTTCGCGGCCGGCGCGGATATCGTCGAGTTCGACATCCACCCCACCACCGACGGCCAGCTGGCCGTGCTCCACGACTGGACGCTCGATTGCCACACCGAGGCGAGCGGGGTCACGCGCGAACAATCCATGGCGTTCCTCAAGACGCTCGACATCGCCTACGGCTACACCGCCGATGGCGGCAAGACCTTTCCCTTCCGCGGGCAAGGCGTCGGCATGATGCCCGAACTGAGGGAAGTGCTGGCCGCCTTCCCCGAGGGGCGGTTCCTCGTCAACTTCAAGAGCAACGAGCAGCGCGAGGCCGACATGCTCGCCGCCGTCGTGAACGACGATCCGGTGTGGCGCGCCGAAATCTGGGGCGTCTATGGCGGAGATCCCCCGACCATGCGGGCTCAGCAACTTCTCGGCATCGACAATGCCTGGACGCGCAAGGCGACCATCGATTGCGTTACCCAGTACGCGGGCCTCGGCTGGACCGGCTACGTGCCGGGCCCCTGCCACAACACGCGCATCATGCTGCCAATCAACGTTGCGCCCTGGCTCTGGGGCTGGCCCAACCTCCTGCTCGAGCGAATGCACGCGGCGGGCAGCGAAGTGATCCTGCTCGGCGCCTTCGAGGCGGGCGACCCCGGCACCTCCGGCATCGACACGCTCGAGGAACTCGCCAAGGTTCCCCAGGGCTTTGACGGGTACATCTGGACCAACAGGATCGAGGTCATCGGCCCGGCGCTCAAGGGCACGCCCGAAGGCGTATGACCTCAGGCCGCCGCCTCGTGTTCGCCCCGCGCCGCCTCCCATACCTCGCGCGCGGCATCCACGTTGAGCGCGGCAATGCCCAGGCCCACGATGACGTCGGGCCACACCGAAGGATAGACCAGCGTCACCAGGCCCGCCGCGATGATGGCCACATTGGCGAAGGCGTCATTTCTCGCCGACAGGAACGCCGCCTTGGTAAGGCTGCCGCTGTGATGGCGGTAACGCACGAGGATGAAGGCACAGGTGAGGTTCACCGCCAGCGCACCGAGCCCGGTGGCCGAAAGGGCGAAGGGCTCGGGCGGGATCGGATTGCTGAACTTGCCCCAGAGCGCCCAGAGGAACGCAAGCGCGGGAATGAGCAGAACCGCGGCGAGCGCCATGCCCACCTTGGCGCGCGCCGCCAGCGACCAGCCCATCGCCAGGGCGATCAGCAGATTGACCGAGGTATCTTCAAGGAAGTCGACGCTGTCGGCGAGCAGCGACACCGACCCGATATGGAGCGCCACTGCGAACTCGACGAAGAAATAGGCGAGATTGAGCAGCGCGACGACGATAACCGCGCGGCGCAGCCCCGCGGGCATTTCCTGTGGACTCATCGGGTGTTCCTCCTGCGCGCAGGCTAGCCCCGGAGCCTCCGGCGCTCCACCACAATCATCTTCCTGCCCGCGGCAACGAATTCTTTTCGCTGTGGCAAGAAAGCGCTCACAATTTCGGCATAGTGTGCGTATTGTAGTTCCCAGGAATGCGCCGCCACCTCCCTGCGGCCCCTGCCTCCTCCACGCGCCTCCCCAGCCCCCGCGCAGCGGTGCGATATCTGTTATGATTGGATATCCCAGATGCCGGTCGGCGTGCTATTTGCGCTGGGTGCGTACGCTTTCTATTCGTGCAGCGACGCCATCGTTAAGAGCTTTTCGGGGCACCTGTCGGTGTTCGAGATCAGCTTTTTTTCTGCCCTTTTCTCGCTGATCCCGGCGGTCCTTAGCAAGGCCAAGACCGAACGCTGGCGCGACACCTTCAAGCTCAACCATCCCTGGTTGCTCCACGTGCGCGCCGTCACCGGCGTGCTGGGCGCGACCATGGTGATCTTTGCCTTCACCACCATCCCCCTGGCCGAAGTCTATTCGATCGCCTTTCTCGCCCCGGTCTTCGTCACCATCATCTCGGTGGTAGTGCTCAAGGAGCACGTGCCGCTCCAGAAGTGGCTGCTGCTGATGGCGAGCTTCGTGGGCGTGCTGATCGTCGTCCGCCCAGGCTTCCGCGAATTGCATTGGGGTCACCTGGCCGCCGTCGGCAGCGCCCTTTTCGGCTCGATGACCACCACCATCCTGCGCACGGTCGCCCCGCGCGAAAAGCGCGTCTCGATCTTCGGGGTACCTACCGCCTACCTGCTGGTCTTCAACGGCCTGATGATGATCCCGACCTTCGTCGTCCCCAGCCTCCAGCAGTGGGCGTTCTTCGTGGCCATGGGCGTGCTCGGCGGGGTGGGTCACCTCTGCTTCATCAGCTCGACTCGCCTCTCGCCGGCAAGCCTCGTGGCGCCCACGCAATACAGCCAGATCCTCTGGGCCATCATCTTCGGGGCCACCTTCTACCATGAGTTCCCCGACGCCATCGCCTATGTGGGCCTGGTGATCGTCGCGGCGGCCGGCATCCTCAACGTGGTGCCCGCCGAGACGCGCCGGCGCGCCATCGCCCGCTTCGCCATCCTGCGCGGCCCCGCCGCCGCAGCCGCCCCGCCCGCAGCCAATGACGTGAAACCGGCCCAGCCCAGCAAGAAGGCCGCCTGACCGACAGGGAGTTGCCCATGCCGATCGGCGTTCTGTTCGCCTTTGTCGCCTACGCCGTCTACTCGTGCGCCGACGCCCTCATCAAGGCGCTCGGCGGCTCGGTGGGCATCTTCGAGATCGGCTTTTTCACCTACATCTTCTCGCTGATCCCGGCCCTGCTGACCAAGCCGCCCCAGGAGAGCTGGCGCGGCATCTTCGCCATGAAGAACCCGGGCCTGGTACACCTGCGCGCCTTCTTCGGCCTGGCGAGCGCGGTGCTGGTGACCTATTCGTTCATCACCATCCCGCTGGCCGAAGCCTACGCCATCGTCTTCCTCATCCCGGTCTGCATCACGATTCTCTCGGTCTTCGTGCTCAAGGAGCATGTGAGCCTGCAGCGCTGGGTGCTGGTGCTGCTCAGCTTCGCCGGGGTGATGGTGGTCGTGCGGCCCGGCTTCCGCGAACTCGAACTCGGACACCTCACGGCCTTCCTCTGCGTCGGCTTTTCGGCCGGCACCACCACCATCCTGCGCCTCATCGCCAGCCAGGAGCAGCGCACGACGCTCATCGCCATCCCCGCGCTCTGGGCTATCGTCTTCAATGGCCTGGCCATGATCCCAAGCTTCCACATGCCCAACCTCATGGAAATGGCGCTGCTGATCATTGCCGGCGCCGTCATCGGCACCGGGCACCTCATGCTGGTGCTGGCCACCAAGCACGCCCCGGCCAGCGCCGTGGCCCCGATCCAGTACAGCCAGATCGTCTGGGGTATCTTTTTCGGTGCGCTGTTCTTTTCGGAATTCCCCGATGGCGTGGCCATCGTCGGCATCGTCGTGGTGGTGGTCGCCGGCCTGCTCAACGTCTTTGCCGACGGCGCCAGCGCCCGCATTGCCGGGCGCTTTGCCGAGTTCCGCGCCCGGCGCGACGGGGCGCGCAAGAATATTGTCGAGGTCCAGGGCCCCGAGCCCTGATCGGACAAAAGAAAAAGGCCGGCGTTTCCGCCGGCCTCCGTTTTCTTCCAGTTAGCCCGCCAAGGCGCCCTTTATGGCCGCCAGCGCCTCGCTGGCCTTGGAGCCATCCGGCCCGCCGGCCTGGGCCATGTCGGGCCGGCCGCCGCCGCCCTGCCCGCCCAGCGCTGCAGAGCCGACGCGCACCAGATCGACGGCGGACACCTTGCCCACCAGATCCTCGGTGACGCCGACCGCCAGGCCCGCCTTGCCATCCTCGGTGACCCCGATGATGGCGACGACGCCCGAGCCGACCTGCTTCTTGGCCTGGTCCACGAGCCCGCGCAGATCCTTGGGCTGAAGCCCATCGACGGCGCGGCCGACGAAATTATAGCCGTTGACGGTCTCGGCCGCAGCCGGCGCCCCGCCGGTGCCGCCGCCCATCGCGAGCTTCTGCTTGGCATCGGACAGCGCCTTCTCGGAACGCTTGAGCTGTTCCTGGAGCGCCTCGATCCGGTCGAGCACCTCGGTGGGGCCCGAGCGCAGGAGCGTCGCGGCGTTGGAAACGATGGCGGCATTGTCGTTGCCGCGATGGCGCGCCGCCTTGCCGGTCAGCGCCTCGATGCGGCGCACGCCCGCGCCCACGGCGCTTTCGCTGACCACCGAAATCAGCCCGATATCGCCAGTCCGGCGCACATGGGTGCCACCGCACAACTCCACCGACCAGCCCACGGCATTGCCGGTGGGGTCGCCCATCGAGACCACGCGCACTTCATCGCCATACTTCTCTCCGAACAGCGCGCGGGCGCCCGAGGCCTTGGCCTCCTCCACGCCCATCAGGCGCGTCTCGACCGGCGAATTCTGCAGCACGATCTCGTTGGCGAGGTCTTCGACCTCGGCGAGTTCCTGCGGGCTCATCGGCTTGGTGTGCACGAAATCGAAGCGCAGGCGGTCGGGCGACACGAGCGAACCACGCTGGGCCACGTGATCGCCCAGGATCAGCCGCAGCGCCTCGTGCAGCAGGTGGGTCGCCGAGTGGTTGGCGCGAATGGCCGACCGGCGCGAATGATCGACGTCCAGGCTCAGGAACTGCCCGTTGCGGATCTCGCCCTCGGTCACCTTGACCTTGTGCGTGAAGACGCCGTGATGCTTGGAGGTATCGACGACCTCGGCGGCGACACCCTCGCCCTTGAAGGCGCCGGTATCCCCGACCTGGCCACCGCTCTCGCCGTAGAACGGGGTCTGGTTGAGCACCACGAACCCTTCCTCGCCGGTCTTGAGCGCATCCACGATGGCGCCATCCTTGATGAGCGCGGTCACCTGGCCCTCGGCATTCTCGGTTTCATAGCCGAGGAATTCGGTGGGTCCGACCTTGTCGGCGACCGTGTACCAGATGGTATCGTCGGCGCTCTCGCCCGAACCGGCCCAGCTCTTGCGCGCCTCGGCCTTCTGGGCCTCCATGGCGGCGCTGAACCCGGCCTGGTCGACGGTGATGCCGCGCGTACGCAGCGCATCCTCGGTGAGGTCGAGCGGGAAGCCGTAAGTGTCGTAGAGCTTGAAAGCGGTGGTGCCATCGAGCACTGCGCCCTCGCCCAGGTCCTTGGTTTCGTCGGCAAGAATCTGGAGGCCACGGCCCAGGGTCTTGAGGAAACGGTGTTCCTCGAGCCGGATGGTCTCCTCGATCATCGCCTCGCCGCGCACGAGCTCGGGATAGGCCTGGCCCATCTCACGCACCAGCGTCGGCACGATCTTGAAGATCGCCGGCTCGTTCGAGCCCAGGAGCGTGGCATGGCGCATGGCGCGGCGCATGATGCGGCGCAGCACGTAGCCGCGGCCTTCATTGGAGGGCAGCACGCCCTCCGCGATCAGGAAGGACATCGAGCGCAGGTGGTCGGCGATGACGCGCAGCGAGGTGTTGCCGTCGCCATCGACACGCGCGCCGGTCGCCTGGGCAGCTGCCGAGATCAGCGTCTTGAAGAGATCGATGTCGTAGTTGTTGTGAACGCCCTGCATGACCGCGGCAATGCGCTCCAGGCCCATGCCGGTGTCGATGGAGGGACGCGGCAGGCCCGAGCGCGAACCGTCATTCTGCTGCTCGTACTGCATGAACACGAGATTCCAGATCTCGATGAAACGGTCGCCGTCTTCCTCGGGCGAACCCGGAGGGCCGCCCCAGACGTGATCGCCGTGGTCGTAGAAGATTTCCGAGCACGGGCCGCACGGCCCCGTATCGCCCATCTGCCAGAAGTTCGACTTGGCGCCCAGCCGCACGATCTTGTCGTCGGAGAGCCCGGCGACCTTCTTCCAGAGCGCGTGAGCCTCGTCATCGTCCTGGTAGATCGTGACCGAAAGGCGCTCGCGCGGGAGCTCCCATTCCTTGGTCAGGAGGTTCCAGGCAAGCTCGATGGCGCGCTCCTTGAAATAGTCGCCGAACGAGAAATTGCCCAGCATTTCGAAGAAGGTGTGGTGACGCGCCGTAAACCCGACATTGTCGAGATCGTTGTGCTTGCCGCCGGCGCGCACGCATTTCTGTGCCGTCGTCGCCGTCGAATAGGGACGCTTCTCGACGCCCGTGAAGACGTTCTTGAACTGCACCATGCCGGCATTGGTGAACATCAGCGTCGGATCGTTCCGGGGCACGAGCGGGCTCGATGCCACCGGTTCGTGCCCTTCCCTGGCGAAGTAGTTCAGGAAGCTCGACCGGATGTCGTTTACGCTGGTCATGGTATAGGCGTTCCTCGCGGAAGGTGGCGCGCCCCCGAGCGCACCCTTGGAAATTTGACCGGGCTTTCTATCGCGCGGGTGATGGTTCGTCCAGCGGCGCGGTGGAGCAATGGAAGGCTCAGGCGGGGCGCGACGTCCACGGCGCTTGCCGCCTCCCGGCTTCCTCCCCCTCGTGGGGAGGGGATCGAGGGCGGGGGAAGGCCGCAGACACCGAGGGTGGAGCTACCCCCACCCTTGTTCCCTCCCCACAAGGGGGAGGGAGACCTGCCGGGGCGAATGAGGTCAACTTGCATTAGGGCAAACTTGCTACGGGCATGGCTTAGCCGGACGTCAGCAGCTCTCTCCCCTGGGCGCGGCTCGGGGCCTCGAAACAAAAAGGGCGCCGCTTGTGCGACGCCCCACAATCTCTCTCGGACAGAGCCGAGCTTATTCCTCGGTGCCCTCGGCATCCGATTCCGGCGTTCCCGCGGTGATCAGCGCATCGCCCAGCAGGCCGGCGCTTTCGCGCACGCCCTGCTCGATCTGGGCGGCGATCTGCGGATTGTCCTTGAGGAACTGCTTGGAATTGTCGCGGCCCTGGCCGAGGCGCTGGCTATCATAGGAGAACCAGGCGCCCGACTTCTCGACGATGCCGCTCTTGACGCCCAGGTCGATGAGCTCGCCGACCTTGGAAATGCCCTCGCCATACATGATGTCGAATTCGACCTGGCGGAACGGAGGAGCCAGCTTGTTCTTGACCACCTTGACGCGCGTCTGGTTGCCGACCACTTCCTCGCGGTCCTTGATGGCGCCGATGCGGCGGATATCGAGGCGGACCGAGGAATAGAACTTGAGCGCATTGCCGCCCGTGGTGGTTTCGGGCGAACCGAACATCACGCCGATCTTCATGCGGATCTGGTTGATGAAGATCACCATCGCCTTGGACTTGGAGATCGAGGCGGTGAGCTTGCGCATGGCCTGGCTCATCAGGCGCGCCTGCAGGCCCGGGAGGGAGTCGCCCATCTCGCCTTCGAGTTCGGCGCGCGGCGTGAGCGCGGCCACCGAATCGACCACCAGCACGTCGATGGCGCCCGAACGCACCAGCGTATCGGCGATCTCGAGTGCCTGCTCACCGGCGTCCGGCTGGGAAATCAGCAGGTCATCGACATTGACGCCGAGCTTGCGGGCATAGACGGGGTCGAGCGCATGTTCGGCGTCCACGAAGGCGCAGATGCCGCCATTGCGCTGCGCCTCGGCGATCACGTGCAGGGCCAGCGTCGTCTTGCCCGAGCTTTCCGGCCCGAACACTTCCACGATACGGCCACGCGGCAGCCCGCCGATGCCCAGGGCGATGTCGAGGCCCAGCGACCCGGTCGAGATCGCCTCGACCTCGATGGAGGAATTCTCGCCAAGGCGCATGATCGAGCCCTTGCCGAAATTGCGCTCGATCTGGCTGAGAGCCGCAGCGAGCGCCTTGTCCTTATCCATGCTTCCCTCGATAACGCGCAGTGGTGTAGTCGACATGAGTCCCGCTCCTTATTTCACGCCATCGGCACCGGTGCAACGCGGCTGAGCCGCTATTCCCCGTCCATCTAATGTGCCTATTTTGTTCTCATTTTGTTTCCAAACTGTCAACACGCAAAATGAGAACGGCAAAAACTAATTCACGCGGCCCGAGACCAGCTTTTCCTGCCGATACTCCCCCGCGCTCCTCCCGCCGCCAATTGGGATTTCTCCGGCTCCGGCGCGCACCGATTTTCATCACGTTTTCCGATAAAGACCGGATTTTTGGATTGCTGACCGTTTTCCCCCTTGCCCCGCCCCGCCAGCTTGCGTTTTATGCGCGCACCGCTTGAGGGAGGGCGCCAGGCAAATGAATCTCATCCAGTTCCAGGACGACAATGGCGACCGCGCCGTAGCGGCGATCGAGAACGGGGTGGCCCGGCTCATCAAGGACGCAGCGAGCGTTTATGACCTGACGCTGGCCGCCATCGACCGGAACGTGACCATCGGCACCATCATCGCCGAGAAGGGCCTGGGCGCCACGCTCGACCGCGACGCGATCGTCGCCGAAGGCCGCCTGCTCTCGCCCATCGACCACCCAGATCCGGCCCATCTCTACGTCACCGGCACGGGCCTGACCCATCTCGGGTCCGCCGCCACGCGCAATGCCATGCACAAGTCGGCCGGCACCAAGACCGAGGAAAACCTCACCGATTCCATGAAGATGTTCCGCATGGGCCTGGAAGGCGGCAAGCCCGCGCCGGGGCAGGTCGGCGTCCAGCCGGAGTGGTTCTACAAGGGCAACGGCTATTCGGTGGTGCCGCCCGGCCGCCCCATCCCCTCCCCGGCCTTCGCAAAGGACGCCGGCGAGGAGCCGGAAATCGCCGGCATCTACATCATCGACCAGGACGGCAACCCGCGCCGTCTCGGCTTCGCCCTCGCCAACGAGTTCTCGGACCACGTGACCGAACGGGTGAACTACCTTTTCCTCGCCCATTCCAAGCTGCGCGCCTGCTCGTTCGGCCCGGAACTGCGGCTGGGCGATCTCCCACGCCACATCGAGGGCATGTCGCGCATCCTGCGCGGCGGCAAGGTGCTGTGGGAAAAGCCGTTCCTGTCGGGCGAGGACAACATGTCCCATACCATCGCCAACCTCGAATACCACCACTTCAAGTACGAGCTGTTCCGCAACCCCGGCGACATCCACGTGCACATGTTCGGCACGGCGACCCTGAGCTTTGCGGACGGCATCAAGACCGAGCCTGGCGACGTCTTCGAGATCGCCGAGACCCAGTTCGGCGCGCCGCTGCGCAACGCGGTGGCCTGGGACGAGGCCGAAACCATCGAGATCAAGCCGCTCTACTGAGCGGTGCTCCGAGGGGGAGCCTGCGCTCCCCCTATTCGCTCGTCTCCCGGTTCCGCAGCCGGTCGAAGGCCACGGCGATGACGATGAAACAGCCTACGAACGTGCCCTGCCAGAAGGTCGAAATACCGAGCAGGATCAGGCTGTTGCGGATGACCTCGATCAGCACCGCCCCCACCACGGCGCCGAAGGCCGTGCCGGAGCCGCCGGCAAGGTTCGCGCCCCCGATCACCGCTGCGGCGATGACCGTGAGTTCCATGCCCTGCCCCAGGTTGGTGGTGACGCTCCCCAGCCATCCGGCCTCGAGAAAGCCGGTGAGCCCGGCCGTGAAGGCCACGAACATATAGACCGAGATCTTGACCGCCTTGACCGGCACGCCGGTGAGCACGGCCGCCTTCTCGTTGCCGCCGATGGCGAAGAGATAGCGCCCCCACCTGGTCCAGTGCATGGCCAGCCCCGTCACCAGCGCCAGCGCGGCGAGCACGTAGACGGGATTGGGAATGCCGAAGGTCGAGCCGCCGCCGATCTGGAGCAGCAGCGCCTGGTCGGGGCCGAACTGGTAGATCATCTTATTCTGCGACATCACCATGCCGATGGAACGCGCCACCGACATCATGCCCAGCGTCACCACGAAGGGCGGCATGCCCATGATGGCGATGAGCACGCCATTGATGAGCCCGACAAGGAGCGAAGCGGCCATGGCCGCCGGAAACGCCACCGTGATCGGCAGCCCGGCCGACATCAGCACCGAAGTGACGATGGCCGAGACCAGCACGGTCGAGCCCACCGAAAGGTCGATGCCGCCTGTGATGATCACCGCCGTCATACCCACCGCGATGATGCCCACGAAGGTGAAGTTGCGGGTGACGTTGAAGAGGTTGCCGGGCGTGGCGAAAGTGGTGGTGAGTATCGAGAGGGCGAGGCAGGCCAGAATGGCCGCCAGCAGCACCCAGAACACCTGCCGGCTCAGCAGCCAGGCCACCGGCCCGCGATGTGTACGTCCCTCAATCGCCTGGCCCAGGGTTTCGTCTGCACTCATCGGACCGCTCCCTAAGCCTGCTTGATGGCGCCGGTGATCAACCCGGTCACTTCTTCGGGCGACGAATCAGCCACCCGTTTGTCGGCGACCTTGAGGCCGCGCCGCAGCACCACCAGTCGGTCGCATACGGCGAAAATGTCGGGGATACGGTGGCTGATCAGCACCACCGCGATGCCCTGGTCCTTGAGCCGGCGGATAAGGTTGAGCACTTCGGCCACCTGCCGCACCGAAATGGCGGCGGTCGGCTCGTCCATGAGCACGATCTTGGGGTTGGAAAGGCGCGTGCGCGCGATGGCCACCGCCTGGCGCTGCCCACCCGACATGCGCCGCACCACGTCGCGCGGCCGCGTCTCGGACTTGAGCTCGGCAAAGAGCTCGCCGGCGCGCCGGTACATGGCGCGGTAGTCGAGGATCTTGAGGAAGCCCCAGCCAATGGTCTTTTCGCGCCCGAGAAAGATATTGGCGGCGGCGGTGAGGTTATCGGCCAGCGCCAGGTCCTGGTAGACGATCTCGATGCCCTTGGAGCGCGCATCCTTGGGGCCGTGCAACTGCTCGGTGCCGCCATCGATGCGGATGATGCCGCCGCTGGGGTGGAAATTGCCCGCGATGATCTTGACCAGCGTGGATTTGCCCGCGCCGTTGTCGCCCACCAAGCCCACCACCTCGCCCGGTTCGAGCGACAGCGAAACATCGCTCAGCGCCTGGATGGCGCCGTAATGTTTGGAAATATTCTCAAGCTCAAGCACCGCCATAGCGGCATCCCCTCCCCGGAACTCCGCAAGCGCCTCCACGCCGATCGGTAATCTATAGGGGCAGCACGCGCACAGCGTCAATGCACACGAAAGTTATCTGACAAGACGTTCATGCACCTTATCTGACAGGTTGCGCGACCAATGCTGTAGTTTTCCCAGATTTCTCTTCCCGTACTTGAGCTTGACGCGAGTCCAGATAGCACTCAAAACAAAATTGTTTCGCTTTTCATCTCGCGGCACGTTGACGGAACCCGAAAGGGATCAGTAATATTCTGATCGAGGAGACTTTTCTGCATCGACACCGGACGGCTTTAGCCAACGATTTGGCGCGTCTGCGCAAATCGGTTTGATGTACGTTGGTCAAGCTAATCCGCCTAGTGTCCACGAACTCGTCGAGGAGGTTTCGACCTGACGGCGCGCCGATATTTGCGCGTCCATCCTGCCTTATGACCGGCCTCGGGAGGTCCCCGTTGAGGGGAGCGATAATCGCAATGGGAGGACTAGTATGAGGAAGACCGCATTGTTAGTTGCCGGCGCAGCCCTCTTGGCTCTCGCCGCAGGCGCCGCTCAGGCGCAGGACAAGAAGACCCTCGCCATCGTCGTGAAGGGCCTGGACAACCCCTTCTTCGAGCAGATCAACCTGGGCTGCCAGCAGTGGAACAAGGACCACGCCGACAGCGAATACACCTGCATGTACACCGGTCCGGCCTCGAGCACGGACGAAGCGGGCGAAGTGCAGATCGTCAACGACCTGCTGACCAAGGGCGTGGCGGCCATCGCCATCTCGCCCTCCAACGCCCCGGCCATGGCCAACATGCTCAAGACCGCCGCGCCCACCATTCCGGTGATGACGGTCGACGCCGACCTCAACCCAGAGGACAAGGCGCTGCGCAAGACCTACCTGGGCACCGACAACTACCTGATGGGCGTCAAGATGGCCGAGGAGGCCATGAAGCTCAAGCCGCAGGGAGCCACCGTCTGCCTGCAGCTCGGCAACGTCTCGGCGGCCAATATCGCCGCGCGCGCCCAGGGCTTCCGCGACACCGCCGCCGGCGCCAAGAACGTGGACAAGCTCACCGGCCAGAACGGCTGGACGGAAGTTGAAGGCTGCCCGGTCTTCACCAACGACCAGTCCGACCTTGCCAACCAGCAGATGGCGGACGTCTTCACCGCCCACCCGGACCTGGGAGCCTTCATCCTCGTCGGCGGCTGGGCCCAGTTCGCCCCGCAGGCCTATGCGCAGGTGACCGACCAGGTGATGCCCAAGCTGAAGTCGGGCGACCTGATCATCATCGCCGGCGACACCCTGCCCCCGCAGACCCAGGCCTTCCGCGAAGGGCGCTCGAACGCCCAGATCGGCCAGCGCCCCTATGAAATGGGCCTGAAGGCACCGGACGTGATGATCCAGCTCATCAACGGCGAGAAGGTGGACGACCCGCTCTATACCGGGCTGGACGTCTGCACCACCGCCGACCCCGGCTTCTGCAAGGACAACTGAGGACGGTAGCGGCGCCCCCGCCAGGGTGCGCCGCTCCCCATCAGGAGGCCCAGGCGCGAGATGCCCGCCGGCAACTCGCGCCGTGCTTTTTTGCCCGCCCGGCTTGAGGCGGCTTTACCTCCGCCAACTAACATGTCAGTTAGAGGCAACCTGAGGGAGGGCCGCATGACCAGCGCTAAAACCACGTTCCAGACCCGCCGCATCGGCCAGACCAGTCTCGAGATTTCGACCCTGGGGCTGGGCGGCGCGACCATCGCGGGCATGCGCGAAAAGGTCCCCGCCGAAGTCGCCCGCGCCACCGTCGCGCGCGCGCTCGATGCCGGCATCACCTATTTCGATACCGCCCCGCGCTATGGCACCGGCCTTTCCGAGCGACTGATGGGCGACGTGCTGCGCGACCGGCGCGAGGGGACGGTGCTTTCCACCAAGGTAGGGCGCCTGCTCAAGCCGCATTTCGGCCCGCGCCCGGCCGACTTCCAGTTCATGGGCGCCCTACCCTTCGAGGAAGTCTTCGACTATTCCTACGATGCCATCATGCGCTCGTTCGAGGACAGCCAGCAGCGGCTGGGCCTGAACAAGATCGACATCCTCTACGTCCACGACATCGGCACCGCTACCCACGGGGTGGAGGGCAACAAGCCCTACTGGAAGCAGCTGGAAACCGGCGGCTACAAGGCTCTGCTCGAACTCAAGGCCTCCGGCCAGATCGGCGCCATCGGGCTGGGGGTGAACGAGTGGGAGGTGCTCATGGACGCCTTCGAACTCGGCGACTGGGATGTCTTCCTGCTGGCCGGCCGCTATACGCTGCTCGAGCAGACCTCGCTCGACCCGTTTCTCTCCACCTGCCTCAAGCGCAAGGCTTCGGTGGTGGCCGCGGCGCCGTTCAACTCCGGCATTCTCGTGGGCGGCACCACCTGGAACTACGTCAAGGCGCCTGACGACGTCATCGCTCGCGTCGGCGCCATCGAGGAGGTGTGCGCCCGGTTCGGCGTGCCGCTCCCGGCCGCCGCGCTGCAATTCCCGCTGACCCATCCCGCCGTCTGTGCCGTACTCCCCGGGCCACGCAGCCCCGAGGAACTCGACGGCATCCTCGCCTGGTGGGGCGTCGAGATTCCGGACGAATTCTGGACGGCACTGGCCGACAAGGGCCTGCTGGCCGACGGCACGCCCCTGCCTGGCGGCAAGGCCGCCTAAAGCGGTCGAAGGGGTAAACCGCGCCCCGAAACGCCGCACGATCACTGGGCCCCGGCCTTCGCCGGGAAAGAGGGACCGGAGGGGCAGGTGTCGTGCGGGGCGAACGAGCGTCCCCGCGCCAACCTTACTCGGCCGCCCCGCTTCCGGTGGCGGCGAGCACTTCCTTGACCTTGGAATTGATCTGGTCGAGCGAATAGGGCTTGGGCAGGAATTCGACGCTCTGGTCGTCCTCGATGTCCTTGCGCACGCTCTCCTCGGCATAGCCGGAAACGAAGATGACCTTGATGTCCGGCCGCTTCTCGCGCACGCGCTTGAGCAGCGCCGGGCCATCCATCTCGGGCATCACCACGTCCGAGATGATGAGGTCGACTTCGTAGCCGATCTCATCGAGCACCTCGAGCGCCTCTTCGCCCGAATCCGCCTCGAACACCTCGTAGCCGGTGGTCTTGAGGGCGCGGGCCGAGAAGGCGCGCACGCTCTCCTCGTCTTCCACGAGCAGGATGCGCTCGTGGCCGGTGAGGTCCCTGACCGGCGCGGCCACGGCCTTCTGCGTCAGCTCGCCCTCGGCGGCACGATGGCGCGGCAGGAAGATCTTGAAGGTCGTGCCCACCCCGACCTGGGACACCGGATAGATGTAACCTTCGGTCTGCTTGATGATGCCGTAGACCGTCGAAAGCCCCAGGCCCGTGCCCTTGCCGAGTTCCTTGGTGGAGAAGAACGGCTCGAAGATCTTCTCGAGCACCTGCGGGCTCATGCCCGTGCCGGTATCCTCGACCTCGATCAGCACATAGTCCGCCGGCGGCATGCCGGTGAAATGGAAGTCGGACGACTGCGCCGCCGTGATATTGGCCGTGCGGATGGAAATCTTACCGCCGTTCGGCATGGCGTCGCGCGCATTGACCACCAGGTTGACGATCACCTGCTCGAGCTGCACGAGGTCCGCGCGCACCGGCCAGATCTTTTCCCCGTGGTTGACCTCGAGCGTGATGGTCTCGCCGATCAGGCGCTTGAGCAGCACCGTGAGGTCGTCGATGTTGGTCGGGATTTCGAGGATCTGCGGGCGCAGCGTCTGCCGGCGCGAGAACGCCAGGAGCTGGCGCGTCAGGCCGGCGGCGCGGTTGGCGCTCTGCTTGATCGACATCAGGTCGCCGAACGAGGGATCGCCCGGCTTGTGCTTGAGCAGCAGCAGGTCCGAGAAACCGATGATGGCGGTCAGCACGTTGTTGAAATCGTGCGCCACGCCACCAGCGAGCTGGCCGACGGCCTGCATCTTCTGGCCCTGGGCAAACTGCGCCTCCAGCTTGCGCTGGTCGGTCATGTCGAGCGCATAGACATTGACGCGCTCGGCGGAATCCTCGCTCTGCTCGGAGCCCGAAACATAAAGGCGCACCGCATGGTCGCCCTCGCCCGCCAGCGAGGCATCCACCGGCGTGATCTCGGAGCGGTTCTGCGTGGCGGCCGTCACGGCCACCTGGAAGGCCGCGCGATTGGCCTCCACCAGCAGGTTCACCAGCGGCATGTTCTCGAGCGCCTGCTTTTCGCCGGACCAGTTGAAGATGCGGCTGAACGGAGCGTTGGTGCGCACGATGCGCCCTTCCCCGTCGAGCGTGGCAATGGCGAACGGCGTATCGTTGAAGAAGCGCGAGAACCGCACCTCGGCGGCGCGCAACGCCTCCTCGCTGTCCGCGCCGCGGCTGCGGTCGAGCACCAGCGTGCGGGTCTCACCCAGTTCGCCATCGGCAAGCCGGGCGGCGCGGTGCAGCAGGCGCACGGCCATCGAGGTGCCGTTGCGGCGCACGAAGTCGATATCGATGATCTCGGTGCGGATTTCGCCATCGCCGCGCCCGCGCATCAAGAGGCTCGCGTTGTCGCCGCGGCAGATGTCGTCCAGGTGCACCGTGCCGGCCTCGAACTCGGCCAGGTCATAGCCCAGCCAGTCGGCCAGCGTCGAGTTGAGGTATTGCACCCGCCCGTCGGCATCGGCGGAAAAGAAGCCCGCGGGCGCGTGATCGAGATAATCGATGGCGCGCTGCAGCTCGAGAAAGGCGTTTTCCTGCCGCTCGCGGTCGCGCGTGATCTCTTCCACGGACCAGAGCACCAGCGGCTTGTCGGCCCCATCGACCTCAGGCAGCGCCCGCACGGCGACGCGATACCAGAAGGGGCGGCCGAAATCGCCGGCTGCGCCCTCGAGCCCGCCGACAAGACGAATGTCCTCGGTGGCCGGACGGCCATCCTGGGCGGCGCGCGAGAGGCGATAGACCGCCTCGCTCGCCTCGGGCTGGCCGGCAAACAGACGCGGCACGCTCACCGGCACGCCGTTGGAAATGCCCCCGGCGAACCCGCCATACTGGGCGTTGACGTAGGAAATCTTGCCTTCCCGGTCGGTCACCACAGCGCCGAACGGCAGGCTGTCGACCACGGCGCGCGAAAGCGTGCGCTTTTCCTCGTTGCCCGCGAACCGGAAGAGCCCGGCAGCCAGCGCGAAGAGGCAGAAAACGCCCACCACGGCCAGCAACCCGAGGGCCAGCAGCATGGCATCGGCCGGTATCTGCTCGCTGAAAGCGGCATAGGCACTGGCCAGGGCGATGAGCACCACGGCGAGCGCGACGACGCGCCACAATCCCGACCCGCCACGGGGCCGCGAAACGAGAGGTTCGGGATAAATGTCCTCGTCGAGCGGAGAAGCTGCCATGCGGGTTATGTCACCACCGAATCAAGCCTATCCTGTGGTAGCAAATGGCTTAACGCCTTGGGTAGGCCAAAGGCTAATTTCGCGGTTCAGAACCTCGCCAGGAACGCGTGTTCTTTAGCCGCATGACGTAGCCGATGACCTGCGCCACCGCCTTGAAGTGTTCGGCGGGGATGGTTTCGTCGATTTCCACGCTCGCATAGAGCGCGCGCGCCAGCGGCGGGTTCTCCACGATCGCTACGCGATTCTCCTCGGCGACGGCGCGGATGCGCAGCGCCACCGCGTCCACGCCCTTGGCCACGCACAGCGGCGCCTGCATGGTCTTGTCGTATTTGAGCGCCACCGCGAAGTGGGTCGGGTTCATCACCACCACGGTCGCATCGGGCACCGCGGCCATCATGCGCTGGCGGCTCTTTTCCATGCGGATCTGGCGGATACGACCCTTGATCTTGGGGTCGCCTTCCATCTGCTTGAACTCGTCGCGCACTTCCTGGACCGTCATCTTCTGCCGCTTCCACCATTTGTTGCGCTGGTAGAGGTAGTCGGCGAGAGCGATGAAGGTCACCGCGATCAGCGAGGAAATGATCACCTTCATGCCCAGGGACTGGAAGGTATCCAGGATGATCGCCGGGTCGGTGGTCATCATCGTGTCCATGCGGTCGCGCTCGGGCCACACGGCCATGAAGATGGCGGCGCCCACGATGCCGAGCTTGGCCAGGCCCTTGGCGAAGTTGACCAGCGCCTCGCTCGAGAACAGGCGCTTGGCGCCCGCGAGCGGGGACACCTTGGAAAGCTTGGGCGTAATCGGCTCGAGCGAGAGCAGCGGCCGGTGCTGGATGAGATTGGCCGCCACCGCGCAGGCGGTCAGCACCACCAGCGGCACCAGCGCCACAAGGATAATCGAGCCCCACAACCCCCAGAGGAACGCACCCAGCGCCGGCCCGCCCACCTCGAACTGGTCGGCATTGGCGATGAGGGTCTTGAAGGTGCCGCTCAGGTTCGCGCTCGTGGACGGCGCCAGCATGGCCATCAGCGCCGCGGCGCCCAGCAGCATGAACCAGGTCGTCACCTCCTGGCTCTTTACGACATCGCCCTTCTTGTGGGCGTCCTCGAGCTTTTTGGCGGAGGGGTCTTCTGTTTTCGAGGATTCTTCGGGGGCTTCATCGCTCATAGGCGGCCCCCAGCAGAATCACTCGATGCGCTGCGCCCTGCCCCATCACACCCTCAAGGTGGCCAGTTCGGCCTCGAAATGGGTGAGGTACCAGCCCATCATCATGGCCAGCAGCAGCCCGAAAAGCAGCAGCCCCACCCAGATATTGGCGGGCATGGCCATGAAGTAGACCTGCAGCGCCGGCATCAGGCGCGAGAGGATGCCCATGCCCAGGTTGAAGATGAGGCCGAAGACGATGAACGGCGCCGCCATCTGCACGCCGACGAGAAACGAGCCCGTCACCGCCCGGATCGCCGCCTGGGCGGCATCGCCCACCATCAGCGGTTCGGTGGGCGAGAACACCATGTAGCTGTCGTAGATGGCGCTCAGCGTCATGTGGTGGAGATCGGTGGCGAAGATCAGGGCGATCCCCAGGAACGACAGGAACGTGCCGAACACGGCCCCCTGCACGCCGCCCTGGTTGGGGTCGGCCATCATGGCCGCCGAAAGACCGACCTGGAAGGCGATGATGGCGCCGGCCACCTGCGCCGCCGACACGAAGAAGCGCATCAGCGCCCCCAGCATCAGCCCGATGATGATCTCGTGGAAGAGCATCATGATGATGGCCATGATCTCGGTCGGCAGCGCCGGCAGTTGTGGCCGCAGCAGCGGATAGAGCACCAGCGCGAACACCAGCGCGAAGCCCAGGCGCATGCGCGCGGGAATCGAGCGCTCGCCCAGCCCAGGCATGAACATGAGCATGGAGCCGACGCGCGCGAAAACGATGAGATAGAGGTAGGCGGTTTCCGGCAGCCAGTTGAGGCCGATCGTCATCGATCAACCGCCCGTGGCGATCAGGTCGGAAACGTGCACCATCAGCATGGCCATCTCCGCGCCGATGAACGGCAGCGCGATCAGCATGGTGATAAAGATGGCCAGGATCTTGGGAACGAAGACCAGTGTCTGTTCCTGGATCTGGGTGAGCGCCTGGAAGAGCGCGATGATCACGCCCACGACCAGCCCTACCAGCATCATGGGCGCCGCCACGATGATCAGCGTCCATATGCCTTCGCGGGCAATATCGAGGACTTGGAGTCCAGTCATGCGAGTCCCTTGGGGGCCGTGCCCCGGGCTAGATCGGCATCCGCATGATTTCTTCGTAGGCCGAAATCACGCGGTCGCGCACCGTGACCATGGTCTCGACGGCCATTTCGGTCTGCGAGATGGCGGTCACCACGTCGACCACATTCGCCTTGCCGTTCACAAGATCAAGCGACAACTGCTCGGAATGGTGGCCGCTATCCACAACAGATTGCACGCTGGAGGCCAGCATGCTGGCGAAGTCGGGGCCCTGCCCGCCCTGGTTGAGCATTTCGGGCGAGGCTTCGCTCGCCTGGGTGAGAAGCTTGGCCGCATTGCCGTATGCGGCCGCTGCTGCGTTGAAGGGAGTGGCCATCGTCTAATTCCTTATCCGCGAAGAATGCTGAGCGTCTGCCCGAGCATGGTGCGAGTCGCCGTCACCACGTTCAGGTTGGCTTCGTAGGTGCGCTGCGCTTCACGCATGTCCATGGTTTCCACCAGCGCATTGACGTTGGGGTAGCGAACCATGCCGCTGGCATCCGCCGCCGGATGCCCGGGTTCGTACCGAGTGGTGAACTCGCTCATGTCGTAGGCGAGCTTGCCGACCTGGACGGTGGTGCCGCCCAATTCCTGGTCGTACATGGCCTTGAAGGTCGGGATTTTGCGCCGGTAGGGGTCCTCGCCGGGCGTCTTGCCGGCCGAATCGGCGTTGGCAAGGTTTTCGGCGATGACGCGCATGCGCGCCGTTTCGGCATGCAGGCCCGTCGCGGCGATCCGGATGGAATTGTAGAAGTCGCTCATCGCTTCCCTCCTCAGGCAGACTTGCCCAATGCGGTCCGCAGGAGCCGCACGGAGCGTGTGTAAAGGGTGGTGACGGCCTGGTAGTCCATCTGGTTGCCAGTGACCTTCATCATCTCGTCCTCGAGCGTGACGCCATTGCCTTCCGGCGTGATCTCGAAGCTGTTCAGCCGCCGCGACTGGAAACCGTCGCCGGTGCCGCTGGAAACCGCGATATGCTTGGGGTTGGTCGCCGTGGTGGTGACCTCAGCCGTCGACTTGTTGGCCATGTGGTCTTCGAAGTCGAAGGCCTTCAGGTCCCGCCCCTGGTAGCCGGGGGTCTCGGCGTTCGCTACGTTCTGCGACAGCAGGTTCTGCCGCGCCTGATGCCAGCGCATCTTTTCCGTCATCGCTGCGAACAGCGGTATTTGCCCGAGCCCCATTTGGTTTCTAGTCCCTTAACCGAGTGGGCAATTTGTGCCGCCCAAATGGTTAACAGGTCGTTAATCCTAGGGTTTTAACGGACCGAAACACTCGCAATTTGCAATTGGCACGGTCTATATAGGCAATTACTTCCCACCTGTTGTCGACGTGCGTGATTCTGGAGACGCCTAGATGCAATTTTTGACGGGCCTGTTCGGGGGCACCGAAGGAGCGATTCTCAACGCCATCCTGGCGCTGGGCGTCGTTCTCGTACTCATCATCCTTGCCCTATGGCTGCTCAAGGTCGTTTTCCGCGCCTCCAACAACGTCGGAAGAGGCAAGAATCGCAGGCTTTCCGTGGTGGATAGCCTGGCTATCGACCCCAAGCGCCAGCTCGTGATCGTGCGGCGCGACGATGTCGAACACCTCATTCTCGTAGGTGGTCCGCAGGACCTCGTGGTCGAGGCCGGCATTCCCGCCGAGCCGATTCCGCAGCGCCAGCCGGCGGCTCGGCGGCCTGCTCCGGCCCAACCCCAGGTGCAGCCGGCAACCCCTGCTCCGGCCCCCGCGGCCGACCCGGGACCCAAGTTGGCCTCGGCCAAGCTGCGTGAACTTGCCGCACCCCATGCCCAGCCCGCGCGCCCCACTTCCCTGCGCCACACCGGCTTCATGCGCGCCGGCGAGGACACCGAACCTGTGGCAATCCTCGCAAATGGCGATTCGGTCGGCGCCGACTCAGCTAGAACGGGCCATTCCCACGAAGAGACGCAGGCGGCCGGTGGTGACAATTCTCAAAGCGATAACCCGGCAACCGAAAAGGCCGGCTCGCACTAGCCACGTGCGCAAGGCGCTCGGCCTTGCGGTCCTGCTCGGCGCGCTGATCGTCCCGGCCGTAGCCTTCGGCCAGGACCTCAATATCGACTTCGGCGCCGATGCGTCGCTGACCGAGCGCGCCGTCCAGCTGATCGGGCTCATCACGGTCCTGTCGCTGGCGCCTTCGATTCTGGTGATGGTGACGAGCTTCACCCGCATCGTGGTGGTGCTGTCCCTGCTGCGCACGGCCATCGGCCTGCAGACCGCCCCGCCGAACTCGGTGATGGTCTCTCTCGCGCTGTTCCTTACCGCGTTCATCATGGCGCCCACGCTGACGCAGACCTACAATGTCGGCATCGCGCCGCTGATGAACAACACCATCACCATCCAGCAGGCGTTCGAGCGCGGCTCGGTGCCTATCCACGATTTCATGGCCGCGAATGTGCGCGACAAGGACGTGGCCCTGTTCTACGACCTGTCCGGCCAGGAGCCACCTGACGAGCCGGCGGCCATTCCGCTGCAGATCCTGATCCCAGCCTTCATGATCTCCGAGCTCCGCCGCGCCTTCGAGATCGGCTTCCTGCTCTTCATCCCGTTCGTGGTGATCGACATGGTGGTGGCCTCGGTGCTCATGTCGATGGGCATGATGATGCTGCCGCCGGTGATCATCTCGCTACCGTTCAAGCTGATCTTCTTCGTGCTCGTGGACGGCTGGAACCTGGTGGCCGGCTCGCTGGTGCGAAGCTTCATCAGCGGCTAGCACTGGAGGAGCGGCGCTTACGCCGCTCCGGCCTTGTCGGGCACCAATGCGCCCTTGCCGCCATAGATCTCGTGGTACGAGGCCAGGAACGCGTTGAGCGAATCCATGCCCGACACCGCCGCGGCCACCTGCTTGAACTCGGCCGGTGACGGCGCCGAGATCTGGCTGGTCACGAAATCGAACATCGCCCATTGCGGGGAGTTGGCCATCTGGTCGCCGAACTTGGCGCGGATGCGCGAAAGCCCGAGGGAATCGTTGCTGAGCACATACCCGACCGCGGCCTTCACCACCGCCAGACGCCCGTTCTGCGAGAGCGGCGACCCATCGGTCGGCGGCGCGTAAAGCGCCTCCATCAGCTCGGCCGCCTTGGCGTAGCGCTTTGCCTTCCAGTGCGCGTCCACGCGCAGGAGGTCGATGTCGCGCCCGTTCATGCGCGAGAGCATGTCCAGCGCCAGGTCGTCGCGCCCGGCATCGATCATGGCCCGCGCCTCGAGCACGCGGCGCTGCCGCTCGAGCGGAGGCGCAAGATCGGCGAGGCGCGTCTTGTTGAGCACGCGCAGGGCTGCTTCCGGATCGCGGTTGGCAATGTAGATGACGGCCAGGTCGGCCCCCACCTGCGCCTGCGCCACGCCCTTGAGTCGGCTGTCGATCTGGTACTGGAGGAGGTCCGCGGCCTGCGCCAGCAGGTCTACCTTGACGAGGCGCCGGGCCAGGTTGCGGATCATCTCGTCGCCGCGCGTACCCGGCGGGGTCAGCTCGCGATAGTCATAGAAGAGGCTGAGCGCATCCACCGGATCGAGCGCATCGGCGCGCCCGTTGAGGTAGAGCTCGGCGAACTCGCCCGCCGCTTCCTCGGCCAGCCTGTTGGCCGGCACGCTATCGCCGTGGAAAGTCGAGGCCTGCTTGGCCACTTCGAACCCGGCGCGATATTCGCCCTGCTCGAAATAGAGCTCGGCCAGGAGCTTCTGCATCTGCGCTTCCAGCTCGCCGCCGCGCCAGAGCATCGACTCGGCCGAAAGCGTGGCGGTCGCCTTGGCGACGTCGATGCGCCCCTCCTGCTGGAGGATGGCGAGCGTCCGGTAGACGGCCTCGGCACGCGAGGGACGATAGTCCGCCGCGATCACCTGCCCATAGGTGTCGAGCGCCTGCTCGTTATTGCCCATCAGCTCGTCGACACGGCCAGCGAGCACACGCAGGTCGCTGACCTGCTCCGGCTCCAGCCGCGCCACGTCAACCATGCCCATGAAATGAGCGGCTAGCGAGGAATCGTTGGTCTCGACCGCCGCCCGCAGCGCCGAGAGCAGGAAGCGCGAGCGCACCCAGGCCGGATAGCTCTCGAGCACGGCCTCGGCGCCCATCGAGTCGCTGCGTGCGCCGCGATAGTCACCCGCATCGGTCTTGGCGATGGTGCGCCAGAGCAGCGCATCCATGTCGTCGGCCATCGAATCGGCATTGAGGACTTCGAGGGCTTCCTTGGGACGGAAGGCTTCGGTATTGGCGATGGCGGTCGTCAGCAGCATCTGCTTCTTGAGCGAACCATCCGAAAGCGACCCCTCCATCACCCGAAGCACGCCCAGCGCCTCGATGCCGAAGCGATTGGCCGTGAGGAACTGCGCCAGCTCGAGGCGGGCAGCGTCCCGCGCCTTGCCTTCCACCCGGCTCGCATCCTCGAGGAGACGATCGCGGTAAATGGCAAGTTGCAGCGGATTGGTTTCCTGGAGCGCGTTGAGATTGATGTAGCTGCTGCGGGCCGCGTTCTGGTCGCCGAAATCGACGACGCGACGGGTGTCCGCGGACGAAACGGTCAGGCCCGCCGGGCTGTGGATCACGGCGAGGCGCGAGTCGATATTGACCTCGACGCCATCGCGGTTGGGCCGCACGACGAGCCCATGAACCGAGCGCAGCGCCGAAAAGTCGACGAACGCCTGGTCACGGGTCACCCCGCGCGCCGGCGGATAGGCGGTGACGATGGTAAGCTTGTCGCCCACCACCGGATCGGAGAACTGATGCACCCTGCCCGGCCGCTGCAGGTCGGCCGTCATCTCATAGAGCCCCTCGGTATCGAGGCGGCGATTGATGGCCAGCGGTTCGGTGGGAGTGAGCAGGACGTCGCCGAGCGAAAGCACCCAGGCCTTGCCCTGCGAACCGAGGGTCGCCAGCCGGTCGCCATTGAGTTCGAGCTTGATCACCTGCGAGTCGCCCGAGGGCACGATGGTGAAGCTCTTGGCGATGGCGTCGAACCCGGGATTGGCCGGCGGCGGATTGATGCCGGTCATGGTGTCGAACACCATCCAGAGCGAGTCGCCGCGCCGGAAGACGGCGGCGGGCGTATCCTGGTTGAACGGGAACACCAGGCGCACCGTCGAGCCCACGGCCGCGAAGAACGGCGTGATGCTGGCCATGGCCGGCCCCTGGAACTCGCCGTCATGGGCTGCGCTGGCGGCCGGCTCGGCAGGCTTGCTGGCCTCGAGCAGCGCCGCCGCGTCGATCGGCTTGGCCTCGACCGGGGCCTGCACGTCGAGATCGATGATGAACTGCCGGTTCGAGGTCGCATAGAAGCGCGGCGTCACCCCATCGGCGACGCGGAACTTGATCTCGCTGCCGGCGGGCCCGACGACATTGTCCACGACCTTCATTTCGGCGGGCATGTCGGCCTTGAGCTGCCAGAGCTCCACCGGCACCGGCCAGTTGAAGGTCAGCGTGCCGACATTGCTCATGTCCATCTTGAACGAGGCCTTGGTGTCGGCGGTCCAGTCGAACTGCAGGCGGGTGAAGGTGGGGTTGCGGCCCACGCGCAGCTCGGCGGTGGGCTTGATGATGGCCGCTTCCTCGGCCAGGCGCTTCTGCTCGGCCAGCTGCGCGGCTTCCTCGGCGCGCCGCGCCAGGTCAGCGACGATCTCGGGTGGCAGCGCGGGAGGCATCCCCTGCCAAGTCGGCGGCATCAGGTCGAGGAAGAGCTTTTCGCCGGCTTCCATCGGGTTGAAGTTGAGCTTGGTGCGCAGGGCAAAGCGCACGCCGCGTCCATCCGGATCGACCCGCGCCACGGAAATGTAGTCGGGCAGGATCTTGGTGACGTCGGGCAGCACGATGTCGATGGGTTCGGAGAAGGTGACGGCGAGCACGCCGTTGTCGACCTTCACCTGGTGCGGAGGCATCTCGTAGAGGCCCGGGAAGCTCAGGATCATGCGGCCGAACCCCTGCTCGGCCGTCACGAACAATTGCGCCTTGTCCGCCGCCCAAGCCGGCACCGACAACGCCACCACCAGGGACAAGGCCATCGCGCACTTCACCGCCGCGCTGGCAACCGCCCGCCTCACATACGCACTCACTGATACTAACACTGTCCGACCGCGCCCAGATTTACCCAGGCAAATTAGCGGCTTGGACTTAACGGGGCGCTAAAGCAGTCCGGAGGCTTTTTCTGCGCCCCAAAACAAAAGGCGGGCCGGAGCCCGCCTTCCGCCTGCCTCCAGAGCAGTATCTATTGTCCGACGATCTGCGGAAGGTCCGACGGCAACCCTGCATTGGCGATCGTGGTCGGCTGGGTGATCGGGCTCACCGCGGCAAGCTGAATGGTCAGGACCTGCGCCACCGTCGGGCTCATCTTGGCCATGATCGGAGCCATCTTGCGCGGGTTGATGGCCTTTGCCACCCGCACCAGCACGTCCACGTCCAGCGAGTCGAAGATCTTGGCTGCATCCGCCGGCTTCATGTTCTCGTACATGGAGACCAGGCTCTTGAACTGGGCCTCGTCCACCGCCTTCTGCTGGTCGACCATGCCGTTGATGCGCGCCTCGATAGCCTGCAGGGCAGCGGTGCGTTCGGCCAGCTTCTGCTCGGCGGCCTCGACGAGCTGCTGGCGGGTCGCCAGTTCGCCCTCGATACTGTCGAGTTCGGTACGCCGCTCGGCCAGCCGGTTGAGGATGGTCCGCTCGGTTTCGTTGAGCGGCTGGCCCTCGGCCAGGGCCTGTGCATCGGCCGCCGCGGCATCGCCGTGATCGGCGGCGTCCCCATGCCCGGCATCCTGTGCGACCTCCCCATGGCCGGCTTCGGCAGCGGGATCGGCGGCAAGATCGGGCACCGCGACTTCGGGCTCGGGCGCGGGTTCGGCACCGTGGCCACCGCCTTCCCCGGCTGCGGGCGCAGCCTCGCCATGGCCGCCGGCGGCCGCCTTCTGGTTGAGCGCCATGGTCGGCGCCCCGTCATCGATGGTGGGCGACTGGTCCTCGAGCGTGGGCTCGGGCGGAATGGTGATGGTCTCTCCGGGCGAGGCAACCTCGCCTTCGGCCGGGGCCGAATGCCCGCCGCCACCACCGGCCGCCGCGACTTCGGTCGTGCCGGTCAGCACATACCCGCCGCTGGTAACCAGCCCGATCGTCTTGAACGCCAGCAGTGCCAGCGAAGCGAAGACGACGATCGGGAGAAGTCGGATCGATTTCACGCTGCGTTACCCCGCATGCGTTCATGCGTCGACAGGCGGTTGAGCGCTTCCTTGACCAGGCTCGGCTCGTCGGCGCGCGGCTCGGGTTCGAGCGAGCGCGAGTGGCGGGCGGCGCTGGTGAACTTGGCCACGCGCTCCATCAGGGCCTGGCCGGCATTGATGTGGCTTGCCAGTTCGACCCCGAAGCGCTCGGCTTCCCCCAGGCGCGCATTGAGCGTCTCGTCGGTCTCGATGGCGGTGGCCTTGAGTTCCTTGATGGCGGCGTTGGCCAGGTTCGTGGCCTGCACCAGGTCCGCCACCGTCTGGCGCAGCGCATCGCGATCGCCATGCAGGCGCTTGAGGCGCGAATTGAGCACGATGCAGTAGCCGATCGTGACGGCGAGCAGGATGGCTACGGAGCCTTCGACCAAAATTCCAAAAGTCATTTCTTAAATCTCCCCGGCCGCATCGATCGCCTCGAAAGCCGCCATCGTCACCTTGGGCGGATTGAGAGGACGGATCGTCCGGACCGAAACATTATTGCCAATATGCCCCATGATCGCCTGCGTCAGGTCGATGTCCCCACAACGCAGCTTGACCGGATCGTTCGGGCTCCGGTCGAACATGATGGTTTCGCCCCGGGCGAGGCTGAGCACGCGCGAAAGCGGCAGTTCCATCTCGTGCAGCACCGCTTCCACGTCCACGTCCGCCGCATAGATTTCGGTGGCGAGATGCCCTTCCCAGATCGGGTCGCGGCCGAACTTCTCGCCCATGAAATTCTGGAGGAGCTGTTCGCGGATCGGCTCGATCGTGGCGTAGGGCAGGAGGATTTCGATCTTGCCGCCGCGATCGTCCATCTCGATGCGCAGCTCGATCAGGATCGCCGCATGCGCCGGCCGGGAAATGGCCGCGAAGCGCGGGTTCGTTTCGACGCGCTCCAGCTTGAAGTTGATCTGGGTCAGCGGCTCGAAGGCCTTGTGGATGTCATCCAGGATGACTTCGATCATGCGCCTGGCCAGCGCCATCTCGATGGTCGTGTAGGGACGACCCTCCACGCGCACCGCGCTGCCGATGCGGCGACCGCCGAGCAGCACGTCGATCATCGAGTAGATGAGGCTCGAGTCGACGGTGAGCAGGCCGAAATTGTCCCACTCCTCCGCCTTGATGACCGACAGGATCGCCGGCAGCGGGATGGAGTTGAGATAATCGCCGAAACGCACCGAAGAGATCGAATCCATCGACACTTCGACGTTGTCGGAGGTGAAATTGCGCAGCGAAGTCGTCGACAACCGCACCACGCGGTCGAAGACGATCTCGAGCATGGGCAGGCGCTCGTAGCTCACCAGCGCCGAATTGATCAGCGCCTGCACGCCAGACAACTCGACATTGCTGCCGGCGCTGGCATCGAACCCGAGGAGGCTGTCGATCTCGTCCTGGTTGAGGACGCGGTCGGCGGTGTCGCCGGCATCGAGCCCTGCCCCGTCATTGTCGAGCATCGCCGCCCATTCGGCGCTCAGCCCGGAATCGCTCGATTCAGAGGAGTCGGAGGAACCGCCCTTGGTGATCTCGTCGAGATTCCACTCGTCCGAAATCTTGTCCTTGTCGTTCGGCCCCGCCATCACTGCACCAGGATGTCTTTGAAGAGGACGTTCTCCACATGCGCGGGCGCGATGGCCACGTTCACGCGGCGGAGCAGTTCCTCCTTGAGCCGGTAGATGCCGGCCGAGCCGTCCAGGTCGCTCTTGCGCAGCTCGCGCAGGTAGACCTGGAACGCGTCCACCACCTTGGCCATGCGCGGCTGGATGGACTTCATCATCTCTTCGTCGGCAACTTCAAGCGCTATGGTCAGCTTCATGAAGTTCTCGGTCCCTTCCGGGCTCGAGAGATTCACCGTCATTTCGGGCAGGTTGAAGATGAAGGTATGTGGAGCGGCCGCTGCCGAGGCGGTGTCTTCCACCGTCGCGTTAGGCTTGTTGGCGAACAGGAAGAAATAGCTCCCCGCGCCAATCACGATCACGGCGGCCGCAACGCCCGCGATCAATAGCATACGGCCGCGACCATTCTTCTTGGTCGCAGCGGACGCACCAGCGCCCTCTTCGATTTCGGCTTCAGCCGCCATAGTCCTGAAAAGCCCCCAGAGCCCCTGCCGTCGGGCGATTCCGACGACCCGTTAACCTTCGCGCGAGGTTGGTTAACGAAGCGTTACTTTCGCCCCTCCAGGCGGCAGAAATTGCCGGGCACTTTCTGCCCCGGGCAATTCCTTTCCTGCCGATTGCAAACAGCGAAACACCCTACATTTCATTGTTTTTGCTGCGTTTTTCGACTTGGCACGCTTTCTGCAACGAAGGTGTCGGGCCTGCTGGCTTGGGGAAGCAGGGCAGGTCCGGGGATTATTAACGGGGTATCGCGCCATGGAAAATGCGCAGCTCATCAGCCTCTCCAAGCAGATGGCTCTTCAGCGGCAGATGGATGTGGTGGCCAACAATCTGGCCAACATCAACACAACCGGCTTCAAGTCCGAGAACATCCTGTTCGAGGAATACAAGAGCCCGACGGCGCGCGACCGCGACTTCGCCTTCAAGGACCAGATCCTCTCCTATACGCAGGATTGGGCAACCGTACGCGACATGACGCAGGGCGCCTACCAGCAGACCGGCAACCCCTTCGACCTGGCCCTTTCGGGCGACGGCTACTTCGTGGTGCAGACCCCGGCCGGCGAGCGCTACACCAAGGCCGGCTCCTTCCAGATCGCCTCGGATGGCACGCTGGTCGACCTCTCGGGCAATCCGGTGCTCACCGAATCCGGCCCGATCAAGTTCACCGGCCAGACCGACGACGTCACCATCAACGCCGACGGCTCTATCACCACCTCCCAGGGCGGGCGCGGCAAGCTGCGCGTGGTCGAGTTCGCCGACCCGCAGGCGCTCGAGCATACCGGCGGCAACCTCTTCACCGGCACCGGCGCCAATGCCGCCGCCAACACCCGCGTCATCCAGGGCGTGGTCGAGAAATCCAACGTCTCGGGCGTCACCGAGATGGCCGAAATGATCCGCGTCTCGCGGGCTTACGAAAGCCTCTCGAGCCTCATGCAGCAGCAGAACGATCTGCGCCGCACCGCAATTCAGCGCCTCGGCGATACCCAGGCCTAAAGGAGTTAACCGATGAAAGCGCTCTATATCGCATCCACCGGCATGGCCGCCCAGGAACGCAATGTCGAAGTCATTTCGAACAACATTGCCAACATGCGCACCACCGGCTTCAAGCGCCAGCGTGCCGAGTTCCAGGACCTGCTCTACCAGGCCTACCGCCGCGCCGGCTCGCAGACCTCGGACCAGGGCACCCTCGTCCCCGCCGGCATCGAAGTGGGCTCGGGCGTGCGCACCGTGGCCACCCCGCGCATCATGAGCCAGGGCTCTGTCGCCGCCACCGAAAAGGACATGGATATCGCCGTGCGCGGCGAGGGTTTCTTCATGATCCAGCTTCCGGACGGCCGCACCGCCTACACCCGCGACGGCTCGTTCGAGCGCGATGACACCGGCCAGCTCGTCAACGTCAACGGCTACCAGGTGCAGCCGGGCATCACCATTCCCGACAACGCCACCGACCTCTCGATCTCGGCCGACGGCATCGTGGAGGCCACGCTGCCTGGCCAGACGGCGGCCACCCAGCTCGGCCAGCTCCAGCTCGCCCGCTTCGTCAACAAGGCCGGTCTCGAGTCGGCTGGCGACAACCTCTTCCTGGAAACCGCCGCCTCGGGCGCCCCGCAGATCGGCACGCCGAACGTGGATGGCACCGGCAACCTCATGCAGGGGTACCTGGAAGCCTCCAACGTCAACTCGGTCACCGAAATCGCCGACCTCATCGCCGCCCAGCGCGCCTACGAGATGAACGCCCGCGTCATCTCCGGCGCCGACGAGATGATGCAGTCCACCACCCAGATGCGCTGATAGGGAGTCGTGAGAATGTCCCATAAGCTCCTCAAGACCCTCCTGGTCCTCCCGGCGAGCCTGTTGACGCTCAACGCCGCGCTCGCCGCGCCCACGCTCAAGGCCGACGTGATGGTCACCACTGCCATCGTTACCGTGGGCGACATGTTCGACGGCGCCGGCCTCAGGGCCGAGCAGGCCATGTTCCGCTCCCCTGCCCCCGGCACCGCCGGTGTGGTCTCGATCGAGGCCATCCGCGCCGCCGCCATCAAGGCGGGCGTCACCAATTTCGACGCCGAAGGCATCGACAAGGTGCGCGTGGCCCGCCAGGGCACCGCGATCGACGAGACCATCCTCACCGGCCTCATCGCCGCCGACCTCAAGAACCGTGGCATCCTGACCCCGGGCATGACCGCCCAGGCCAGCTTCGACACCATGCTGCCCCAGATCAACGCCGACAACGCCACCGACCCGGCCAAGCTGGTCTCGATGCGCTACATGCCGGCCAGCGGCGCCTTCGCCGCGCGCTTCGTGGTCTCGGGCGTCGACAAGCCGCTCGACGTCACCGGCCAGATCAGCCTGATGATCGAGGCTCCGCACCTGGCGGCCAATCTCTCGGCCGGCACCGTGCTGACCCCGGCGGACGTCGAAATGAAGCTCGTGCCGCTCCGTTTCGCGGAGAGCTCCGGCTTCACCAGCATCGACCAGCTCGTCGGCAAGACCCTCGAGCGCCCCAGCCGCGCCGGCATGATGCTCAAGGCCACCGACGTGTCGGACCCGGAAGTCGTGGCCCGCAACCAGGCGGTGACCGTCTACTTCCGCAACGGACCGATGACCCTGACGGTCAAGGGCCAGGCCCTCAATTCGGCCAGCCTCGGACAGCCGGTTTCCGTCCTCAATTCGATGTCCAAGAAGGTCCTCACCGGCGTGGCCCTGGCCAACGGCGCCGTCGAGATCAAGGCCGGCCCCATCAACGTCGCCGGGCTCTAAGGAGTAACGAGAATGAACCCCTTCAAGATCGCGACCGTCGTCGCCCTCGCTTCGCTCCTGGGCGCCTGCTCCACCATGGACCGCCTCTCCCAGGTCGGCCAGGCTCCCCCGCTCACGGCCATCCAGGACCCGACCACCATGGCCGGCTACCAGCCCGTCTCCATGCCGATGCCGCAGGCGATCGAGGACACCTACCTGCCGAATTCGCTCTATCGCACCTCGGCCAAGGGCTTCTTCAAGGACCAGCGCGCCCACCGCGTCGGCGACATCCTGACCGTGCTCGTCACCATCGACGACCAGGCCCAGATCTCCAACCAGACGGCCCGGGGCCGTACCTCGACCAACACCGCCGGCGTCGGCGGCGTGCTCGGCTCGATCTTCAACAACGTGGTGCCGGACGTCGACTCCAGCGCCGCCATCGACACCACCTCGGGCATGAACGACAAGGGCACCGGCTCGGTCAACCGCAAGGAAAACATCGAGACCTCCGTTGCCGCCGTGGTCACCCAGGTGCTGCCGAACGGCAATCTCGTGATCGAGGGGCACCAGGAAGTGCGCGTCAACTTCGAAGTCCGCGACCTGATCGTGTCCGGCATCGTGCGCCCCGAAGACATCCGCGCCGACAACACCATCCCCTCGGCCAAGATCGCCGAAGCCCGCGTGGCCTACGGCGGCCGCGGCCAGATCACCGACGTCCAGCAGCCGCGCTACGGCCAGCAGGTCCTCGACGCGATCCTGCCCTTCTAGAAATCCCTGCCTCGCCGCAATTCCCCCAATGTGCGGCGAAGGCAACCGGCTCCAGAATAGAGCCAAATGGCGCAGCCCCACACCCCGTGGGCTGCGCCTTTTAGTTTTTGGGGGAGACTATCCCGCTTCCCCCGAACTTCCGCCTAGTCCCGGCCCGGAATATTGAGCGCCCGCACGGACGCCGGTCGGGCGGCGGCGCGCTGCATCCAGGCCATGGTGCGGGGGAAATCCTTAAATCCGATCACCGGGTCGGCCCCGTAGAACCCTTCGAGGTTGCGCACCCATGGGAAGGCGGCAATGTCGGCGATGGTGTATTCGGATCCCATGATCCATTCCCGGTCCTCGAGGCGAGTCTCCAAGACGCCCATCAGGCGGCGGGATTCGCCCGCGTAGCGCTCGAGCGGACGCTTGTCCTCCCATTCGCGGCCGGCGAACTTGTAGAAGAAGCCGACCTGGCCGAACATCGGCCCGACTGCGGCCATCTGGAAGAACACCCACTGCATGGTCTCGTAGCGCGCCGCGCTATCCTTGGGCATGAGCATGCCGGTCTTGTCGGCTAGGTAGACGAGGATCGCGCCCGATTCGAACAGGCCCAGCGGCTCCCCGTCCGGCCCGTTCGGATCGATGATCGCCGGAATCTTGCCGTTGGGGTTGAGCGAGAGGAATTCGGGCGTCCAGGTCTCGTCCTCTCCGATCTTGATCAGGTGCGGCTCGTAGGGCAGCCCGGTCTCCTCCAGCATGGCCGAGACTTTGACGCCGTTGGGCGTGGGGAGCGAATAGAGCTGCAGCACGTCCGGCTTGCTCGCCGGCCAGCGCTTGGTGATGGGAAAGGTGGAGAGATCGGCCATGGGAGACTCCTGATATACGAGGCGCGGCACCATGGCGCGGGGGCGGCTCGACACGCAAGGCCCTCCATCCTGACAAGCTATTGAACCTAAGTAGGGCCCGGTTCCCCCTTCCCCGACATTGGGCTAAACCTGTCGCTCCATTCCTGCGGAGCCTGCCATGTCCTTCCAGAAGCTCGACGAACTCGGTCACAAGCTCGAAGCCCTAGAACACGCCCTTTCCATCCTCGGCGCCGACGAGGCGACCCATATGGCCCCGGGCGGCGGCGAAAAGCGCGCCGAGGCCATGTCGAACCTGGCCGGCATGTACCACGAGCAGGCCACCGCGCCGGAAATCGCCGACTGGATCGACAAGGCCGAGTCCGAAGACCTCACCGAGGATGGCCGCAAGGCCCTGCGCGAACTCAAGCGCAGCTACACCAACGCCACCTGCCTGCCCACCGAGTTCGTGCGCCGGCGCACCCAGGCCACCATGCTTTCCGAGCAGTTGTGGCGCGAGCTGCGCGCCAAGAGCGACTGGGAGGGCTTCCGCCCCGCGCTCGAAGGCGTGGTCCAACTCGTGCGCGAAGAGGCCCAGCTGCGCGCCGCCGCGCTCGGCCTGGCCCCCTATGACGCGCTGATGGAGCAATACGATCCCGGCAACCGCGTTGCCGACATCACGCCGGTCTTCGATCGGCTCAAGAGCTTCCTCAAGGGCTTCCTGCCCGAGGCCCTGGCTGCGCAGAACCGCCGCCAGACCCTGCGTCCGCTCAAGCCCTTCGAAGGTCCCTATACGGTCGAAAAGCAGCGCGACCTTGGCCTCGCCGCCATGGCCGCCGTCGGTTTCGACTTCCACCACGGGAGCCTGGCGGTGTCGCACCACCCGTTCTGCGGCGGCGTGCCCAGCGACGTGCGCATGACCACGCGCTACCGCACCGACGAATTCCTGTCCTCGCTCATGGGCGTGCTGCACGAGACCGGCCACGCCCTTTACGAGCAGGGCCTGCCGCCCGAGTGGTCGCACTGGCCGCTCGGCAAGGCGCGCGGCATGGGCGTGCACGAAAGCCAGAGCCTGTTCGTGGAGATGCAGCTCGCCCACAGCCCCGAATTCTGGGAGTTCATGCTGCCGCTCGTGCACAAGCACCTGGGTCGTGACGCGGTGCGCGGCTGGGATGTCGAGGACGTGCTCAATCGCGTCAACCACGTCGAGCGCGGCTATATCCGCGTCGACGCCGACGAGGTGACCTACCCGCTCCACGTGATCCTCAGGTTCGAGCTGGAGCAGGACCTCGTCAACTCCAAGCTCGAAGTTGCCGACCTCCCCGAAGCCTGGGACGCCAAGATGAACGAGTACCTGGGCCTTTCGACCCTGGATAACCCCAAGGACGGCCCGATGCAGGACGTGCATTGGCCAGGCGGCGCCTTCGGCTATTTCCCGTCCTACACCCTGGGCGCCATGATGGCGGCCCAGCAATGGGCAGCGCTCGAAAAAGCAACACCCTCGGTCCGCGACGATATCCGCCAGGGCAATTTCGCTCCGCTCAACGACTGGCGCCGGGAAAACATCTGGCTGCAGGGCTCGCGCTGGTCGACCCCGGAACTGATGACCCGCGCCACCGGCGAACCGCTCAACGCAGACTATTTCATCGCGCACCTGAAGCAGCGCTACGGGGCATAAGAGGCACGGGCCGGGACTCCCCGGCCCCCGCCACCGGTGTCCTCCGCACGTCCCCCGATCTTCGCCGGGGGCCCTACAGCCCCCTCCCGAGTGGCGCCACCATGGCTCCCCGTGCTCCGGGCCGGCAGAGGGTTTGTGGCGCCCCCTTGCCATCGCCTCCCGACCTCCCTATGTTCGCGCCATCCGCAACACCAACAGGACGGTCCCGTATGGAATCCACCTTGAACGACTGCTTCGCACGCATCGCTCATCAGGATTCCGTCATCAATGCCCTCCTTCGTTGCTCTCAATTCCGTCAGCTATTCAACGCCTGACGGCCATTCTCTCTTCCAGGACCTGAACCTTGCTTTCGGCCCCGCCCGTACGGGACTGATCGGCCGCAACGGCACGGGCAAGTCCACCATCCTCAAGCTCATCACCGGCGAGTTGCAACCGGCTTCGGGCGATATCGCCGTGTCCGGAACCATCCGCATGTTGCGCCAGTCCGTGCGCGTGGATGGGGAAACCGTTGCCGATACGTTCGGCGCGACCGAAGCCCTGGCCCGACTGGCCCGGCTCGAGGCGGGCGAAGGCACGCTGGAGGATGCCGGCGAGGCCGACTGGACCCTGCCCTCACGGCTCGAGGCAGCGCTCGAACGCGTCGGGCTGCCCGCCCTTACCCCCGAGCGCCCGCTCGCCACCCTCAGCGGCGGCCAGCGCACGCGCATTGCCCTGGCGGCGCTCATCTTCGACGAACCCGACCTCATCCTGCTCGACGAGCCGACCAACAATCTGGACGCCGAAGGTCGCGCCGCGGTGGCCGAGGTGCTGCGCGGCTGGCGCGGCGGCGCCATCGTGGTCAGCCACGACCGCCAGTTGCTCGCCCAGATGGATGCCATCGTTGAACTGACCACGCTCGGCGCCAAGACCTATGGCGGCAATTACGACCACTACCAGGAGCGCAAGGCGCTCGAACTGGCGGCCGCCGAGCAGAACCTCGCCTCCGCCGAGCGCCGGATTGCAGAGATCGACCAGAAGGTGCAGGCGGTGCGCGAGCGCAAGGCCCACAAGGACGCCGCCGGCGCCCGCAAGCGGGCACGGGGCGACATTCCCAAGATCCTGCTCAACGGCCGGCGCGACAACGCCCAGAAGACCGCCGGCGAACAGGCCAACATCGCCGCCCGCCAACGCGAGGACGCCGCCCGCGAAGCCGCCGAGGCCCGGGCCCAGATCGAGATTCTCCAGAACCTGTCGGTGCGGCTCGCTCCGACCGGCCTACCCTCTGGCAAAACGGTGCTCGAGGCCCACGGGCTGACCGGCGGTCCCGAGGCGGACACGCCGGTAGTGCGAGATTTCAACCTGACCATGATCGGTCCCGAACGCCTGGCGATCACCGGCCCCAACGGTTCGGGCAAGACGACGCTGCTGCGCCTCCTGACGGGGGAGCTGGTTCCGCTCGCCGGCACGGCGACCATCGCCGCCCGCCACGCCCTACTCGACCAGACGGTGAGCCTGCTCGACCCCGAGCGCACGATTCGCGACAATTTCCGCGCCATCAATCCGGGGGACGACGAAACCACGGTCCGCTCCGCCCTCGCCCGCTTCATGTTCCGCGCCGAAGCGGCGCTGCAGCCGGTGGGAACGCTCAGCGGCGGCGAGATGCTGCGCGCCGGCCTCGCCTGCACCCTCGGCGGCTCCCGTCCGCCCGAACTGCTGATCCTGGACGAACCCACCAACCACCTGGACATTACCGCCATCGAAGCGGTGGAAGCGGGCCTGGGCGCCTATGACGGCGCCCTGCTCGTGGTCAGCCACGATCCGGCATTCCTCGAGGCGATCGGAGTGACGCGGCAGATAAGCCTGGGCTGAGCCTGCGGCCGACCCCCTCAATCCTCGCCACAAGGGTGAGGGAAGCGATGCCGGCGGGTCTCCCTCTCCCACGTGGGAAGGGAACCAGGGTGGGGGCAAGCCGCAGACAAAAAAAGGGCCCGCATCGCTGCGGGCCCCGGAATTCGTGCCTCTTCGGCTTATTCGTCGCGATAGACCTTTTCGCGGCGCTCGTGCATTTCCTGCGCTTCGAGCGACAACGTCGCGATCGGACGCGCATCCAGGCGTGCCAGCCCGATCGGATCGCCCGTCTCTTCGCAATAGCCGTAGGTGCCATCCTCGATGCGCTTGAGCGCCGCATCGATCTTGGAGATCAGCTTGCGCTGCCGGTCGCGCGTCCGCAACTCCAGCGCACGATCGCTCTCCGACGAGGCCCTGTCGGCCATGTCCGGATGGTTCTGGCTCTCTTCCTGGAGGTTCTCGAGCGTCTCCCGGCTTTCGCGCAGGATCTCTTCCTTCCAGTTTTCAAGCTTGCGCCTGAAGTACTCCCGCTGGCGCGGGTTCATGAACGGCTCGTCTTCGCTGGGCCGGTACACGTCTAGTTCGGCAACAGATGACATTCCTTGGACTCAACTCCAATGCGCCCCTGAGGACGGCCTATATAGTGAACAGCCGTTAACCGGGCAAGCACGGATCGCAAAACACGTTAATTCGTGAGTGGATTAGAAAGCCGGGTATTGCCCGAGCTTGGCCAGTTCCACGCGCGCCCGCAATTCGATGTCATCGATAAGGGCGTCCAGTTCCGGGTCGCATTGCTCGCGGGCCTGGCCGATGAGCGCCATCAGATGGTTGAGTCGGCTCTCCCCGACGCGGCCGAGCAGGAGGTCTGCCTTGATGGCCTCGAGCGTATCGAGCAGGGCGCGTCCGCGCCGCACGGTCTTGCGCCGCTTGAGCACCGGATCCTCGATGGCCTGCAGCGCCAGGATCGCGTCGATACCGGCAGTCGGACTGATGGCGCGGGCATTGGCCACGCGCGGCATTTCCCCCATGTCGGGCTGGAAGACGGCGCCCGACGCACTGCTGCGACTCGCGCCAGCCTTGCCCCCTACACCCGCCGTCCTGGAATAGCCTTCAATACGCAAATCAGTCTCACTCGTTTCAACACCGGCAAATTCTGCCCGTTTGGGTTAACAACGCATTAAGCGGCCCGGCAGGAATTGCCGCTTTCGCGTCGATTACGCCGCGCTCCCGCAAAAAACCCCGAAAAATCAGCGCCCTAAGAAACTGGCACGGTTCTGGCAATGCAGACGCCGAGAAATCGCTGCCCATGGGGATGGGCTGCTACTGAAACGGGGAACGACCATGAACAAGAAGGTTTGGAGAAGCATCTTCGCCGGTCTTTTGACCGCAGCGACGATCCTTGCACCCTTCGCTCCGGCCCAGGCCGCCAGTGCGCGCATCAAGGACATCGTCAATATCGAGGGCGTCCGCGAGAACCAGCTTGTCGGCTATGGCCTGGTGGTCGGCCTCAACGGCACCGGCGACAGCCTCAACTCCTCCCCGTTCACCAAGCAGAGCCTGCAGGCCATGCTTGAACGGCTCGGCGTCAACACCCGCGGCGAATCCGTGCGCACGGCAAACGTTGCCGCCGTGATGGTCACCGCCAACCTGCCGCCGTTCGGCACCCAGGGCTCCAAGATCGACGTTTCGGTCGCCGCCATGGGCGATGCCGGCAGCCTCCAGGGCGGCACCCTGCTGGTTACGCCCCTCCTCGGCGCCGATGGCGAAGTCTACGCCATCGCCCAGGGACCGGTGACCATTAACGGCTTCAAGGCACAGGGCGATGCCGCAACTGTGATCTCCGGCGTCCCCACGACCGGCCGCATTTCCTCGGGCGCCATCATCGAGCGCGAGATCGGTTTCGAGCTCGGCGCCCAGCGCACCCTGCGCCTGGCGCTGCGCAACCCCGACCTCACCACTGCGCGCCGCGTCGCCCTCTCCATCAATGATTTCATCGGCGTGCCAACCGCGACCCCGGAAGATCCCTCGACGGTGCGCGTGACCCTGCCCAAGGGCTTCAACGGCAATATCGTGGACCTGCTGACCGACGTCGAGCAGCTCGTGGTCGAGACCGACGCCCCGGCCAAGGTCGTGATCGACGAGAACTCGGGCATCATCGTCATGGGCCGCGACGTGCGCGTCTCGACGGTTGCCGTGGCCCAGTCGGGCCTCACGGTCACCATCGCGGAAAACCCGACCGTCGTGCAGCCCCTGCCCTTCAGCAACGGCACCACTCAGGTGGAGCCCTCGACCAACCTGAACGTCAACCAGACCAACAGCGACCTCACGGTCGTGCCGGAATCGGTGACGCTGCAATCGCTGGTGGATGGCCTCAACGCCCTGGGCATCACCCCGCGCGACCTCATCGCCATCCTCCAGGCCATCAAGGCCACCGGCGCCCTCCAGGCCGAAATCCAGGTGATGTGATGAACGTCTCGGGCATTCAGACCACTTCGGCCAACGGCCATACCGATCAGCTTCGCGGCCAGGCCGTCGAGCTGGAAGGCGTCTTCCTCAACACCCTGCTCAAGGAAATGTTCTCGTCCATCAAGACCGACAGCGCCAGTTTCGGCGGCGGGTTCGGCGAAGAGACGTGGCGCGGCATGCAGTCCGAGCAGCTCGCAAATTCCATAGCTGAATCCGGCGGCGTTGGCCTCGCCGACCAGCTCATGGATGGCCTCCTTCAGATCCAGGAGGCCTCCCAGACCAACTCGCAAGTACAAGTACCAGTAAACGGAGCCTACCGCTGATGTCCGCTGCCGAACGCCTCGCTGCCCTCGATGACATGCCCGCAACCGAGCTCTGCGCTAGCGCAGAAGCGGCCCTCAACGAACTGGTGGCGATCATGAACGAGGAGACCACTCTCCTGCGCGCCGGCAGCTTCCGGCAGGCCAGCCACCTGACGCCCGAAAAGACCCGGCTCGCCCAGGATTATGTGGGCCTGGCCCGCTCGGTGCAGCGCCAGATCGCCCGCCTGCGCGAAGAGGCGCCGGTCGAGCTCGACCGGCTCCAGAACGGCCACGAGCGCCTGGCCACGCAGATGGCCGAGAACCTCAAGGTCATCGCCAGCGCCCGCAACCTCACCGACACACTGCTGACCGAGACCGCCAACGTGGTCGCCGCGCGCGAGCGCACGCGGACCTACGACGAATCCGGCACCATTCCCGCCGTCACCCAGGGCTCGGCCGGCATCGCCATCCGCAAGACCCTCTGAGCGGCACCGCTTCGAGACGACCAGGGCGCCCGGCGGGCGCCCTTTTTGTTTGCGCCAATCGATAAAACTTGAATCGAATCGGGCGCCTTTGCCAAACACGCGCCTAAGCATTTCTGCCTAGCCTGGGTCCCAAAGATTAGTGGCCTAGGAAAGCGCCCATGACCGCCAGGATCGCACCGACTCCGGTTTCCATGTCTGCCATCGGTATCGATGAGAGACAGCCCCGCCCCAAGCCCCAGCAGCAAAGCCACGATGATTCCGCCCAGCAGGAAGCGACCCGCCGCTTCCATGCGCTGCGCAAGAAGGCCCGGGCCCTGGCCGCCGCGGTCGACACCGACGAGTCGCTGCCCGCCTCCACGCTCTTTGCGGCAACCCTGTTCGCCAACGGCATGCGCCAGAGCGGCGCCAAGCCCGAAATCCCGCTGCGTCGCACCCAGTGGGCGCCCCCCGATTCCGGCCTGCGCCTGCGCGACAAGACCATCTGAGCCCGCCCGACTCGCGCTCCGATACGATCCGTTAGCCATTGCGGTAAGTGTAACCGGCATCGAAATCTTTTTCGCTGCGCGCTGCGCCGAAAACCTGTCCGAAGGCCCTTCGGACAAGGGTTTTTGCGTACCTGCCGATGGTCGCAATGCACTGGCGCGTTTAACCAATTTTTATCGGCTCGGTTCCATAGTCAGCAACGCCTCAGGAAGAGGCACTAGCAAACTCGGATACCCAGAAGGAAAGCCATATGTCCGATATCACCCTCACGAAATCGGTTCGTACGAACCTGCTGTCGCTGCAGAATACCGCTTCGCTGATGGCCAAGACGCAGGAGCGTCTCGCTACCGGCAAGAAGGTGAATTCCGCGCTCGACAACCCGACGAACTTCTTCACCGCTTCGGCGCTGAATAGCCGCGCGTCGGACATGTCTTCCCTGATGGACTCCATGGCCAACGGCGTGAAGACCATCGAAGCTGCCAACAACGGCATCACCTCGATCACCAAGACCGTCGAATCGATGCAGTCGACCCTGCGTCAGGCTCGTCAGGACAAGTCGTTCCAGACCGGCACTTACTCGGTGACCGCTGACTCGACCCTGTCCGTCACGGGCGGCCAGTTCGGCGCCACCCCGCAGACGATCAAGCTGCAGACCTCGGAAGCCGGCATCAACGCTGAAGTCAAGTCTTCGGCCGCTACCGCCTACCTCGGCCCGCAGTCGACCGACGCTTCGGCCACCGGCGCCGGCGCTCGTAGCCTGATCACCCGTACCGGCCTCGCCGGCGGCGACAGCATCACCGTTGGTGGCGTTGCCGTGGCTCTGGTTGGTGCTGACGTCGCTTCGGACGCCGCTCTCGCCACCAAGATCCAGACGACCCTCGATGGTTCGGCTGAAGCTGGCAAGTACACCGTTACCGCTGGTACCGGCGCCAATGCTGGCAAGGTCATCGTCGAAGCCGTCGACACCTCGGCTGCTTCGCCGACCGTCGACGTCTCGGGTTCCTCGCAGGTTGACGTGCTCGGCACGACCACCTTCAACTGGACCGACGTTTCCGGTGCGATCACCGTGGGTGGCCAGACGGTCAACTCCGGCGCGACCGCCGAAGACTTCCTGGCAAGCCTGCAGGCCAGCGCCGAAGCCGGCGGTTACACCGTCGACTACGACTCCGGCACGGGTGCCTTCACCCTGACCAACGTTGCCTCGGGTGCGACTTCCCCGACCGTGACCGGTATCCCGGCTGCTGTCACCACCAATGGCACCGTCGGTACCAAGGTTGAAGCCGTTGCCGCCGAGAAGGACGAGTTCACCGTCACGTTCGACGGCAAGAGCGCCGATATCTCGATCTCGGGCGTCAAGGGCGGCATCGGTTCCGTTGCCAACGCTCTGGACAAGAAGAACTGGCAGGATGCCACGATCGCTCAGGTCAACGCTCAGCTGAAGGCCGGCGGTCTCGACTCCGCGCTGGAAGCCAAGTTTGACGCCGATGGCAAGTTCTCCATCGTCGCCAAGACCGCCGAAGCCAAGACGATCGCCATCACCGGCACCGACGCTGTCTCGACCTTCGGTTCGAGCGCCGTGTCCACCGGTAAGGCCGAAGTGAAGCCCTACTCCTCGACCGGTGCTGTTGACCAGTTCGTCGAAGAGATCAACCGCTCGTTCGCTGGTCAGCTCCGCGCTTCCAACGACAACGGCAAGCTCCGCGTCGAGAACCTCTCGACCCAGGAACTCGACGTTTCGTTCGACGAAGACGGCGCTGGCGTTGGCCCGGCCGTTGCCTCCAAGATTGCTGGCAACACGGTCCGCGACAACCTGGCCAAGCAGTTCAACGAACTGCGCGACCAGCTCGACAAGCTCGCTGATGACGCTTCCTTCAACGGCATCAACCTGCTCCGTGGCGACCAGCTGACGATCACGTTCAACGAGAACGGCTCGTCCTCGATCAAGATCCAGGCCAAGGACGCGAACGGCAACGAACGCGCCATCACCGCGGCCAACCTCTCGATCAACTACCTCGAGGGTACCGATCTGGACACCGACTCGGGCATCGACAGCCTGCTCGGCAAGCTCTCCGAGTCGCTCTCGACCCTGCGTTCGCAGGCTTCGACCTTCGGTTCGAACCTGTCGTCCGTCGAGAACCGCCAGGACTTCACCAAGAACATGATCAACACCCTGCAGTCGGGTGCTGACAACCTGACCCTGGCCGACATGAACGAAGAGGCCGCAAACCTCCTCGCTCTGCAGACCCGTCAGTCCCTGTCGTCCTCGGCTCTGTCGATGGCTTCGCAGGCTGACCAGTCGGTCCTCCAGCTCCTCCGCTAAGCCGCAAGGCTTGCCGGAAACGGTTAGACGGAAAGGCGGGCTTCGGCCCGCCTTTCTGCTTTCGGGCCCCCTGCCCTGCCGCCAACGCTCTTCCCAGGAAGGCCCTGCGCTGGTAGCGCTTTAGTCACCTTAGCTGGCTAGAATGGCGCGCACACGGTCCTGCGCCCGCCCAGTGCGCCCACAGGAGTATCCAAGCCCATGTCTTTGAAAGTCGAACTCAAGCCCGGCGAACGGCTCCTGATCGGCAATTGCGTGATCACCAATTCCGACCAGCGCACCCGCCTTTATATCGACGGCAAGGCCCCTATCCTGCGCGAGAAGGATATCCTCACCTACGACACCGCCGACTCCCCGGCCAAGCGCATCTACCTGGCCATCCAGCTGATGTATATTGGCGAAAATGTCGAAGCCGTCACCAAGGAATACTTCACGCTTGTGCATGATATCGTAGAGGCGGCTCCATCGATGACACCCCTTATCGATCAGATAAACAACGAGATTTTAACCGGGGCTCTCTACAAAGCATTGAAGACGGCAAAGCGTCTGATCGACTACGAACAGGACCTTCTATCAAATGCAGCACAACGGGGCGCTGGCCTACCAGCAGACCGCCAAGACAGTTGAAACGCCGCGCGAGAGGGAAGCGGCGCTTCTGGTAAAAGCCGCTATGTCCCTGCAGCGCGTACGTGACGACTGGGAAAATTCCTACCCTCAGCTTTCCGAAGCCCTGACCTTCAATCGCAAGATCTGGACCGTCTTCCTGTCGTCCGTGACCCGCGACGATAGCCCCCTTCCGGCCAACCTGCGCCAGAACATCGCCAACCTCGGCATCTTCGTGATGAACGAAACCCGCGAACAGCTCGAGCTGCCCAACCAGGCCAAGCTCGGTTCGCTGATCAACATCAACCGCCAGCTCGCAGCGGGCCTGCGCGGAACCACTTCCTGACTTCATCCTCCCTTGACGTTAGTTTGCGGCCTTCAAAGCCCCCGCCCTCGGCGGGGGTTTTGCTTTTCGGAGGATGCACTTCCTCCCCCAGCTCCGGTGGCGGGGTGCAATGGTCCCGGACAGATCGAGGTGGTGGTAGTTCAGCGGCAGGCCATGACGGCTCGCCTCCCTCCCCCTTGTGGGGAGGGATTGAGGGTGGGGGTGAGCCCAACGGTCAGAGCGCGCTTCTCCCCCACCCTTGTTCCCTCCCCACAAGGGGGAGGGAGACGTGCTGGGGCGATCGTGCTCACCTGCTTGAACCGGGAAGATCGAAGGTGGGGCGGGCGCAGTGCCCCACAAAAAAGCAAAGGGCGGGGTTTTCCCCGCCCTTTCGATCCTTCTGGATCTCGCGCCCGTCCTGGGCTGCTGCAGTTGGTATCAGCGCAGGTAATTCACCAGGCTGAGCTGAGCGACCGAGGCAGTCGTCTGGTAGCTCGCCTCCAGCCGCGTCTTGAGAGCGAGCAGTTCCATGGCGGTCTGCTCCATGTTCACATTCTCGACATCGGTCAGCATCGTCTCGAGCTGATAGGCATAGGCCGTGTTGCGCTCGGTGGTGTTGCCGATCGAGTTCTTGACCACGCCCAGTTCGAGCGAGATCCCCTCGACCGAGCCGTCCATCGCCGCCGTGTCCGAGGAGAGGTTCGACATCTGCCGCTCGACCATGGCGTCGAACCGGCCCTTGGAGGTGACGTCGTCGGTCGGGTAGCTCTCGATGCTCATCGAAGCGAGCGTGCGCACCATCTGGAGCAGGCCGTCCTCGTTGGCGCGCACGCCATAGCCGACCTTGGTGGTGTCATCGATCTGCGCCGTCGCCGAGAGACGCGCATTGCCGCTCTGCTGGCCGGTGTACCAGATGACGGTATCGGCCGAGCCGTCGCGCAGGGCAACCGCGTCCTCCAGCGCCACCGGCGGCGGGCCGGCGGTATCGACGCGCATCGGGTGCCCGTCGGCCGAGAAGAAGTCGTTGCTCGCCTGGTAGGTCGAAGCGGCCGAGAGCGTGGTCTTGGAAAGATCGCCCAGCGTCGCCTGGACGCCCATGGTGAAGTTGGCCGAAGTCTCGGCCGCGTCTGCCCCGATCTGGAACTCGCCCGGGCCGGGCGCACCCAGCACGGCCGTCATCTTCATCGTGGTCGTCGTGCCGTCCGGCAGCTTGAGCTCGAACGAGACGCTTTCGCCCGCCTTGGGATTGGCCGCGAACTTGACGTCCATGGTCGCCGGCGGCCCGGCATTCTGCGCCACGTTGATCTTGGAGCTGTCCGTCGAGACGCTCGAGAGCTGGTAGCCGAAGACGGTGTTGTTCTGCGTGATGGTCGTGGTGTTGGTCGCCGGCAGCGCGGCCTGCGTCACGTCGAGCCGACCCAGTTGCGGCCCTTCGAGCCCGGAGAGCTCGGTCTGGAGCGCCGCCTGGAAGTTCTGGGCCGTCACGTTCTCGTCGAACGGATCGTAGACGAACTGCCCGGGGCCGGCCGGAGCCGTGTTCGTCGCCGTCAGCGTGATGCTGCCGTCGGTGCCGTCCGGCTTGGTGAAGTTGAGCGTGACCGTGTCGCCCGGAGAGGGCGAGAGCGGGAACTGGTTGAACGAAACGCCGATCTGGGTCGGGTTGCCGTTGGGATCGGGCGCCACCGCCCACACGTCCGTGGTGCTCGAGGTGAAGGAGTTGAGCTTGTAGCCAAGCTGCTCCATGCCGTCGCCCTTGAGCATGACCGTGTTCTGCGCCGTGACCGGATTGCCGGTGGCATCGGTCACCGGCTTGCCGTCGCCGTCGCGCACGGGGCCCGAGACGATATCGACCTTGGGCAGCCCCAGGTCGCCCAGCGTCAGCGCCCGGCCGAGATCGGCCTGCTTGCGCTCGTTGACCACCGTCTGCAGGCCCGCCGAGCCGCCCTGCCCGTTCATGATGACGTTGTAGCTCTTGACGGGCGCGGAGTCGGTGACGTTGCCGCCCATCAGGTAGCGGCCGCCATATTGGGCGTTGAGGGTATCGATGACCAGGCTCAGCCGATCCTGCGAGGTCTTCTGCAGGTTGACCATGACCAGGTTGTTCTCGCCATAGCTGCCCGGCGTCGCCGCCGTGCGCGCTTCCGACTTGATCTTGGAGAGGCTGGTAAAGGCCTGGTCCAGGAAGTTGAGCCGCATGTTGACCGTGGTCATGTTGTCGGCATAGGCGGTCAGCTTGGTCAGGCGCGCCCGCAGGCTGAGCGAGTTGGCGCGGTCGCCGCCGATCATCTCGGCGAGGCTGGAGGCCTTCTGCTGCGTCCCGAGCTGGGTCTGCAGCTTGCCCAGTTGGTCGTTCATCTTGGAGATGACGTTGTAGCCGGCCTGGACCGGGAACATGGACTTGTTGACGAGCATCTGAACTTACCTTCCAACCGACTGCATGAGCGTATCGAGCAGCTCCTGCACCACTGACACTACGCGCGCATTGGCCGCATACGCGTTCTGCAATTCCATGAGCCTGGCCACTTCCTCATTGACGTCGACACCGTAGGTCTCGGTCATGCGCGAGGTGAGCGCATCGAGCGAGAGCCCCTGCGCATCGGACTTGGAGAGCGCGTCCGAAATCGTGGCGCCCTGATAGTCCACGGTCTGGGTGACCATGTCGCCCAGCGTGCCGTTGAGCCGGAAATTGCCCAGCTCCGGCGCCGCCCGGTATTCGGACGAGAACTTCATCGTCTTGAACTGATTGACGATGTAGTCGACGCGCGCCGAGTCACCCGAGCCGGCCGCTCCGTCGTATTTCACCAGCTTGGTGTTGTCCGCCACGATGGCCGCGTTGATCTGGATGCGGCCGGCGAAACCCGTCTTCTGGCCCTGCCCGTCGATCGAGCCCGTATAGGGCGTGCCGTTGCCATTGGCGTCCAGGAACAGCGGCAGCGCCAGATTGCCGTCCTGGTCGGCCGTGGCGGTCGTGCGGGCCGTCATCGAGTTGATGGTGACCCCGCCCGAGCCGGTGACCGCCAGCTTGCCGGCATTGTCGCTGAACGCCACGCCCGTGATCGGCGGCGTCTTGGCCGCCATCATGCCGTTGAGCGTGTTCGAGAGCGCCGCGGACGGCTGCGTCAGGTCGGCGTAGAAGACGTCATCGCCATTGGCATCGACATAGTTCGCCGGCGGCGGAACGGTGCCGGCCGAATTGACGACGCGGATGTTGCGGGTCGCTCCGCTGGCATCGCGGTACGCAACCAGCAGGTCATCGCCATTCTGGTAGCTCGGTGCCAGCGGCGCCACGCCATTGGTGGGGTTGGCCAGGTCAATCTCGTAGCCACCGCCCGCGACGGGCGTTGCCGGGGTCTGCACGGTCGAGAACGTCTTGGCGAGCGCGGCGGCGATATCGTCGAGCTGGCGCTGCGCATCGACCAGCGTCTTGTCGCGCAGTTCCACGAGCGCGGCGAGCGAGCCCGACTGCATGACGTTGTTGGAGACGAGGTCGACCCGGCTGCCCGAGGGTGTGAGCAGCGTGAGCTTGCCCGAATTGGTCGAGGAGGCATCCATGCCGCCCGAAGGCTCGAATTCGAAGATCGAGCGCTTGACGTCGAGCAGGCTCATGCCCGAGCGCGTCGAGAGTGCCACGGTGCCGTCATCGCGATAGTCGACGCGCACGTCGATCTTCTCGGCGATCTGGCTGACCAGGCGATCGCGCTGGTCGAGCATGGAGACGCGGGTGTTCTGGTCCATGCCGTAGTCGGCCAGGCCCAGGTTGACCTCCTGGAGCGCCTTGAGCTGGTCGTTGAGCTCGCCCACGCTGGTGGCGATCTTGCTCTCGGCTTCCTGGCGCAGGCCCTGGATGGTGGTGGTCAGCCGGTTAAGGGTGCTCACCATGTCCTGGGCCTTGGACACCACGTCGGCACGCGCGGCATAGTTGTCCGGGCTCGTGGCCAGGGCATCCAGCGAAGTCTGCAGCGAACCGAACGTGGTATCGAGCGAGCCAGCGGTGCCGGGCTTGCCCAGGTAGGTCTGCAGCCGGTCGAGGAAATTCGCCCGCGTATTGGCGTAGGACGAATCCGGCAGCTGCTTGGTGTAGTAGTTCTGCAGGGTCTGGTCGAAGGCCCGCGACACCTGCCCCACGCGCACATAGGAATTGTCGCCCCTGCCAACTTCTATGACATTGAGCGACTGCTTATGGTAACCGGGCGTGCCTGCGTTCGAGATGTTGCGGGAAAGGACTTCCAGCGATCCCTGGTTGGCCTTGAGGCCCGCCAGCGCGTTACCGATAGCTACTGTCAAACCCATCCTGGGTCTCCTGAATAAGGCTGCAACTTCCCGGCGCGTACGCCGGGATCACTGGATCACTGGCGCCAGGCGTCAGCGCATCATGTTGAGCGTTTCCTGGAGCATGGAGTCGGCGGCCGACACGATGCGCGTGTTGGCGGCGTAGGCCTGCTGGGTCACGATCAGCTTGGTGAATTCTTCCGAGATATCGGTGTTGGAGGCTTCCAGGGACGAACCCACGATGCCGCCATCCATCGACAGGATCGGCTCGCCCGACTGCTGGGTGGCCGAGAACACGCCGCCGTCACCGCGCTTGAGCGCATTGGGGGCGTTGAACGTGGCCACCAGGATCTGGGCCACTTCCTTGGTCTCGCCATTAGTGTAGGACGCCACGATCCGGCCGGTGTCGGAGACGCCCACCGAGATGAACTGGCCAGCGCCGTAGCCGTTCTGCTTGAGCTCGGTCGTAGTGGCGCTGCCGGCATTGTCGGCGAACTGGGTGATGCCCTTGGCGCCGTTATCGATGGTGATGGCGCCCAGCGCCGTGCCGCCGATGGTGAGCGGGTTGATGGTGAGGCCCGTCATACCCACTTCCGTGGCGCCCGGAGCGGCCGTCAGGCCGGCCAGCACGCCCTGGTTGAAGGTGTAGGAGCCGGCCTTGACCCAGCTGTCGGCCGGGGCGGCATCGCCCGTGCCGTAGTAGAGCGCCCAGCTCTCGGCGCCCGGCGTATCGGAGGTCTTGGCCCAGCGCATCTGCACGTTCACCGGCTGGCCGGTGGGCGAGTAGAGGGTGAGGCCGCCGCCCGCGATGGATTCGGAGATGAACTTGTCGGTGTCGCCCGACTGGATGCGATCGGGCAACACGCCGACGTTGGGGGTCTGCGCCGGGACCGGCATGCCGAACGGCGCGGTGCCGCCGACGGTCAGCGAATTGGTGTAGTCGTTGCTGGCGGTCGAAACGTTGAGCATGCCGCCCACGATCGACACCGAAGCGTTCGAGGTGCCGGCGACGCCGCTGGCGCGCAGCTTGGTCTCGATGTCGGCGATGGCGTTGGCGATCGGCAGCGAACGGTCGATGTCGTTCGGGCCCGAGGGCGTATCCGAGAAGGTATAGGTCAGCGTGTTGGCGCCGATCTTGATGGTCAAGGTATCGCCATCGGCGACATAGGTCGAAGCCGGGCCGCCCGCGGTCATGTCGAGCGTGCCGGTGGCGGTGGCGTTGGCCGCGCCCGAGTTGCCGTAGGAGTAGGACTTCATCAGCTCGCTGCCGGGCACGGTGGCATCGTACGAGGCGGTCTTGGGGAGTTGCGGCAGGTTGAGCTGGTAGTTGATGGTCGTGGAGGCCTTGGCCGGCATGAACGAGTTGTCGATCTTGATCGCCTCGGGCACCGACCCGGTGATCACGCCGCCCGCCATGGCCAGGCCCTTGAGCCGGTAGCCGGCGCCGTTGACCAGGTAGCCGTTCTTGTCGATGTCGAAGTCGCCGCGGCGGGTGTAGAAGGTACCGCTGGTGTCGCCCGCGGTCGCCTCGACCACGAAGAAGCCCGAACCGTTGAGCGCCATGAAGGTCTCGGTCGAGGCATTCTGGATGTCGCCGCGGTCATCATTGGTGGAACGCGAATAGGACGTTACGGCGCCGGGCACCTGGCTCTTGACGGGCGCGTCGGGGATCAGGTCCACGAAGCTGGTCTCGATGCGCTTGTAGCCGGTGGTCTGCGAATTCGCGATGTTGCCCGAGATGTTCTCCATGGCGTGCGACTGTGACCGCAGACCCGACACCGCCGTGGCAAGAGCCCCATAAATGCCCATTCAATAACTCCGTAACCGCTATGGCGGCGTGCCGCCCGTTTCTCGTCTGTGAAGACGCAAAGAGCGTGCCAAACGGCTAAGCTATTGATTTGTATGGATATTACTCAGAACCGCGTCGGGCCGGAAACGTGAATTGCGGCAAAAAGCGGTACGGCCCCCGGCAGTTTCTGCCGTGGGCGAGAGGCCAATCGAGAGGGGCGGCACCCCTGGTCGGGGCCGTTCCATGTGCTTTGAACGGGGCGGATCGCAAAGTCAGGCGGAGAAAATTGAGGGGTGTTGCCCGGCCCGATCCGGTGGCACCGAGCCCAAACCTTGCCTCCGCCCCGCCGATGCCGTAAACGCAATGCCCACCCACCTTTAGGTCCGAATAGTCCGATGCTCTTCACCAGTGCCGACGAATTCCTCAAGGCGCCGCGTCACGCCGTGACGGTGTTCGGCATGGCTGGTGTCGGCAAGACGCGACTGGCCGCGCTCCTGCGCAAGAACCACTGGTTCCACTACTCGGTCGATTACCGCATCGGCACCCGCTACATGGGCGAGTTCATCGTGGACAACTTCAAGGCCGAGGCCATGAAGGTGCCGTTCCTGCGCGACCTGCTGCGCTCGGATTCGATCAAGATCGATTCCAACATCTCCTTCGCCAACCTCGACCCGCTCTCAAGTTATCTGGGCCGTCCCGGCAACACCAAGAAGGGTGGCCTGCCGCTGGCCGAATACCAGCGCCGCCAGGAGCAGCACCGCGTCGCCGAGATCGCCGCGCTCCAGGACGTGCCGCTCTTCATCGAGCGCGCCGCAGCGCTCTACGGCTATGACAATTTCATCGCTGACACCGGCGGCTCGCTGATCGAGGTCATCGACCACGACGACGCCAACGATCCGGTGGTCAAGACCCTTACCGCCTCGACCACGCTGCTCTATATCCGTGGTACGGAGAAGGACGCGGCAGAACTCATCCGCCGGTTCACCGAAAGCCCCAAGCCGATGTATTACCGGCCGGAGTTCCTCGTGGCCAAGTGGAACGAATACAAGCAGATCAACGGCGTCGAGGCCGACGAGGCCGTCGACCCCGATGGCTTCGGGGCCTGGGGCTTCGAGGCGCTGCTGCACGACCGCCTGCCGCGCTACCAGAAGCTGGCGGAGAATTTCGGCTACACCGTCGAGGCCTCGGACCTCGCCACGGTGCGTGACGGAGACGAATTCCTGGACCTGATGGCGAGCGCGATCGAAGCCCGAATGCGTTAGCGCGTCACGCGCCGCTCAGATCGCCGTTCATCTTCGTCCAGTTCATTCATCATCGAGGCAAAGCCATGCCCATTCGTATTCCCGATGACCTGCCCGCTCGCAAGACGCTTGAAGCAGAAGGCGTCGTCGTCATGGATTCCTCGCGCGCCGCGCGCCAGGATATCCGCCCGCTCAACATCGGCCTGCTCAACCTTATGCCCAATAAGGAGCGCACCGAGACCCAGTTCAGCCGCCTGATCGGCGCCACCCCGCTCCAGGTCGAACTGACCCTGGTCCGCATCACTGACCACCAGTCCAAACATACGTCCGAGGATTACCTCAAGACGTTCTACAAGACCTGGGAAGAGGTGCGCGAACACAAGTTCGACGGCTTCATCGTCACCGGCGCGCCCATCGCCAACATCCCGTTCGAGGAAGTCCGCTACTGGCCGGAAATGCTCGACATCATGAACTGGACGCAGACCAACGTGCACCACACGATGTTCATCTGCTGGGGCGCCCAGGCGGCGCTGCACCACTTCCACGATGCCCGGCGCTACCGCATGGACAACAAGGCGTTCGGGGTGTTCCGGCACAAGATCGTCCAGCCGCGCTCGCCCTGGCTCCACGGCTTTTCGGACAGCCCCATGGTGCCGGTGTCGCGCTACAACGACATCGACCGCACGAGCCTGGGCCCCGACCTGCAGATCCTCATCGACAACGAGGAGATCGGCGTCTGCATGATCGATGATCCCAAGCATCGCGCCGTGCACATGCTCAACCACCTCGAATACGACAACCGCTCGCTGGCGGACGAGTACGAGCGCGATATCAAGGCAGGTCTCAACACCCCGCTGCCGGCCAACCTCTTCCCCGACGGGAACCCGGTTGCCGAGCCCGAGAACCGCTGGCGCAGCCATGCGCACCTGCTGTTCCAGAACTGGATCAACGAGATCTACCAGACCACGCCCTACGACATCGCCGAGATCGGCAAGTAGGAAGGGAAAAGAAAGCGGCGGGTCCGGCGGGTAGGAGTCAGGGTCGCCGGACCCGCCAGATGTCCGCGGCCCCTCAGTCGCGGACAAACTCCCAGGTAATGCGGGTCCTTACGGGGACGACCACCTGCCCCGAATTGTGCGAGACTGAGCCGACATCGGTCAGCACCGTTTCCCCGCCCCAGGTTTTCGTGCCGGCCACGGCCGGCTGATCGAAAAGCTCGATCCGGTGCACGCCCTCGATGAACTGGACGCGCTTTTCGCTGGTGAAGGCGTCGCCCGAAAGCGCCACCGGAATGAGGATGCCCGCCGCCGGCAATCGCAGGCTCGCGACCCCCAGTTTCGTGTCGATCGAGAGCATGCTCGGACACAGCGAATCCTGGCTCTCGGTCCCCGGCCCTTCCGAAAGGATGGAAGCCTCGCCGCGGCGCTCGAAGTGATAGCGCCGGGCCGGGCTGGGCGGGGAAATGGCGTTGCCGTCCCCCAGATCGACAACGCTCGCATGCCCGGTCGCGCATGGCCCGTTGGCATCGGCCACCCAGTTCTCGTAGCGCGTATTGTCCACTTCCATGCTGCCGAGCGCATTCTCGTCGGCCGCAAGCTGCTTACCGATGCCCATCATGGTCTTGGCGATGCACGCCTGGTCTTCGCCGCACGCTTCCACGGCGCTGGCGATCGCGGCCATTCCGGGAGGCAGGGATGGGTTTCGCGGATCGACGCCCCCAAGGGTCAACAGCGGCCCACCCCCGACCTCCGGCATCCACATCGCCAGGTCCAGGGACATGGAACGTTTGGTGGATAGCGCCGCCCACTCGATCCCGTTCGGGAAGTCTTCGCGCGCACTTCCCTCGAGTTCGACCTTCACGTGCAGTCTTCCGGTCGCCGGTTGCCCGGCAACGCTCACCTCGCCCGCCCCCAGGAGGAGGAGGGATAAGGACAGGGCAGCGATGCGGATCGTCTGGGGCATGGCAAACTCGAAAGCCGCCGGTCATCGGCGCGGCGCGGACATTTGCAGATCGTCCGCTCCCGCGCCCCCATCGTTCGGACGGGGCCGAAAATCCCGGGCGATTGCCGCCAAACCACTGCCAGCCCTTGCAAAGCCATTGTCACGGCATACCTTAGCCTCACCCGAACCAGAGGATGCCGATGGCCCAGTCACCGACCAACGTTGTCGATGAAATCGGCATAGCGCTCTCCAATCTCGCCGACGCGGCGGGTGGCGCCTTTACGCCCACCCTGCGGCTCGGCGTCACCGGGCTCTCGCGCGCCGGCAAGACCATCTTCATCACCGCCCTGGTGCATAACCTGCTGACCGGCGGGCGCCTCCCCGGCTTTACGCCGATGGCGGAGGGGCGGTTCATCGGTGCGCGGCTCGCCGAATACCCCGACGCCACCATCCCCCGCTTCGCCTACGAGCAGCATCTCGAGGCGCTGACCGGCAAGGCGCCGACTTGGCCGGAAAGCACGCGCCGCATCTCGCAATTGCGCGTGACGCTCAAATACCAGAGCGCCCGCTGGTTCTCCGGCATGCGCGGCCCCTCCATGGTGAACCTCGATATCGTGGACTATCCGGGCGAGTGGTTGCTCGACCTGCCGTTGCTCTCGCTCAGCTTTGCCGAATGGAGCGCCCAGGCGCTGGAGCGCGCCCGCCGCCAGCATTCAGCCGCGGAAGCCGGACCGTTCCTGGCGCTGCTCGATTCCATAGATCCTCTCAAGGAAGCCAACGACGTGGATGCGGAGGCCCTCGCCGGCGCCTTCACCAGCTACCTGCGCGAAAGCCGCCACGACGGGCGCGCCCTCTCGACCCTGCCGCCCGGCCGCTTCCTGTTGCCCGGCGACCTCGAGGGCAGCCCGGCACTGACCTTTGCGCCCCTGCCCCCACAGAGCCAGGCCGTGCGCCATACGAGCCTCTACCACATGCTCGAGCGCCGCTACGAAGCCTACAAGGACGTGGTGGTCAAACCTTTCTTCCGCGATCACTTCGCCCGGCTCGACCGCCAGATCGTGCTGGTGGACATGCTGCGCGCCCTCAACGCCGGCCCGGAAGCCGTTCACGATCTCGAAACAGCGCTGACCGACGTGCTTGCCTGCTTCCGGCAGGGCGACGCCAACCCCTTCCTGCGCCTCATCGCCCGGCGGATCGACCGCATCCTCTTCGCCGCGACCAAGGCAGACCACCTCCACCACACCTCCCACGACCGGCTCGAGGCCATCCTCAACCGGCTGCTGGCCAACGCGGCGCGCCGCGCCCGCTTCGCCGGCGCCGAGACCCGCTCGCTGGCGCTGGCCGCCATCCGGGCGACGCGAGAGGGCACCATCAAGGAGAAGGGGGAGACGCTCGACGTCATCCTAGGCACGCCACAGGCCGGCGAAAGCCTCGATGCGGTGACCTACGACGGCAAGACCGAAATCGCCCTCTTCCCGGGCGACCTGCCGGACGATCCCGAAGTGGTCTTCCAGGACGGCAAGGCGGTCGAACTCAATTTCCTGCGCTTCCTGCCGCCCCAGAAGCTCGAAAGGAACGCCGAAGGCGCCTATGTCCTTCCCCATATCCGGCTCGACAGGGCCATCGACTTCCTGATCGGAGACTGGCTCAAGTGAAGCGCCCCGTGGCACGTCCCGTCACCTCGCCCGATACGCGCGAGGAAGAACTGCGCACCCCGCGCGCCTTTGCGCCGGCCGAGGTCGAGGCCATCGCTGAATTCGAGCCCGGTTCGGAAGAAATCCCCCTGCCCGATACCCTGCCCAACCCCAAGGGGATGGGCTGGCTGGGGCGTCTCGCCTGGACCACCGGCGGCATTCTCGTCTCGCTGGGGCTCGGCCTGGCCGCCGAACGCCTCATCCGCGATCTCTTCGCCCGCTATGAATGGCTGGGCTGGGCTGGCATGGCCGCACTGGCCGCCTTCGTGGTGGCGGTCATCGCCCTCGCCCTGCGCGAATACTGGTCGCTGCGGCGCCTGCGCAGCCTCGATCGCCTGCGCCTGCGCGCCGCCGAGACGCTGGTGTCGGACAAGCCGGAGGATGCGAGGCGCATCGTTTCCGAGCTGCAGGGGGTCTACGGCCAGCGCGCCGACCTGGCCCGAGCCCGCAGCCTTGTCGACGAAAACCTGCGGATCATGCTCGACGGCGCCGAGATGATCCAGTTCTCCGAGCGCACCCTCATGGCGCCACTCGACGCCCGCGCCCGCGCTCTCACCGCCGCCTCGGCGCGGCGGGTGGCGCTGGTGACCACCATCTCGCCCCGCGCTCTCATCGACATCGCCTTCGTCAGCTATGAGAGCATCCGGCTGGGCGGCGCCATCGCCCAGCTCTACGGCGCCAAGCCGAGCCTTTTCGGCTCGCTGCGACTCGCCGGCGCGATTCTCGGCCACCTCGCCGTTACCGGTGGCCTCGTGCTTACGGACGGGGTCATGGAGCAGCTCGTCGGGCAAGGATTGGCCGCAAAACTCTCTGCCAGGCTGGGCGAAGGGGTGGTCAATTCGCTCATGACCGTACGCGTGGGCATAGCAGCCATGCGCGTCGTGCGCCCCTTGCCCTTCGCCACCCAGCCCCAGCCCATGGTTAAGGATTTCCTGCCCGAGCTGGTGAACCTGGCCCAAGGCAAGTAGCCAAACCCCGCATTCCCGTGAGTTCTCACGGGTTTTCACGGGCGATCGCGCGGCCGTGATATCTGGTATCCCAGTATTCGCAACTATAAACCGAGTATCCAAAAGGATACCTAGTCCCGCCGACATGAACAGTTCATGTCCGAAACCTGTCCTCGACTTAATTTGATGTTCATGTGAGGCGGGCGTAGCGTTTTCGTCATGAGGAAGTTGCCTACAAACAACTTCTTCACGCCAGACCACCTTCCGCGTGCTCAACGACAATCCCTCCCGGCACGCGTCGGGCTTCTGGCGTACCCCTCATGTCAAAGGATGAGAAAATGCGCACTCGTAACGTTATCGCCGCCGGTCTTTCCGTTGCCCTGCTCGGCCTGGGCGCCCTTGCTACCGCTGGCTCAGCCAATGCCGCTGCCTGCCTCAAGCACGACCAGACCAACTACTCGCTGGGCGTCGACCAGACCGATGACCGCAATGACGACATCTTCGCTGCCAACAAGTCCGGCTACCGCTGCGACGACGGCTCCCATGTGAGCTACTACCAGATGCAGCACGAAAATGCCGCCGCGGCCGCCGCAAAGGCCCAGGTGAAGCAGAACTAAATCGGTGGGCGAACCGGAGTTCGCCCCTGACGATCACATGCAAACCCCGACCCGGATCAAAGTATTTGCATCCGGGCCGGAGTAACAAGACCCGAAGGGTCATCGACCTATCCGCGGAAAACTAGGGGCGGTAAGCTCCCTTTGCGCATTAAGGTCGAGCTTGCCGCCCCACTTTTTCTTTTTGACGATCATTGGACGCCCCGAGCATCGCTGCCGGGGCTTTTGCATGTCTAGGGCTGGCGCGGCGCCGCGATCAGCGCCACCCGCCCGATGCGGCCCGGCCGCGCGTCCGGGTTCTCCTCGGCAAACTTCTCGCGCGCCGCGATGACGCGCTCCCGGTTCCGGAGCGCCCATTCCGAGATCGCCGCCAGCGGTCCTCGCAGGTCCATGCCCAGTTCGGTCAGTTCGTAATCCACGCGCGGCGGAATGCTCGGCGTCACCGTCCGGCTGACGAAGCCGTCGCGCTCGAGATCGCGCAGGGTCGATGTCAGCATCTTCTGGCTGATGCCCCCGATCATGCGCTTGAGCTCGCCGAACCGCATCGGCCCGTCCGCCAGCCGCGTGATGATGAGCACGGTCCACTTGCCGCCGATCTGGTTGAGGATTTCGCCCACCGGGCGGCAATCGTGCGAATGCTCTAGCGGTTTCAAAATGGTGCCTTCCGTATCCAAAAAGTGCCGTCTTGCGACGCATCAGGTGGTCACTAACATAGTGTCAGTCACTATTGGATACCAGGATAACCTCCCATGCACAAAGTCGCAGTTCTCGTCGGCAGCCTACGCGCCGCCTCGATCAATCTCAGCTTCGCCAGGGCGCTGGAAAAGCTGGCCGCCGGCAAGCTCGAATTCGTCTACCCGGACCTTTCGGCGCTGCCGATCTACAATGACGACCTCTGGGCCAACCCGCCGGCCGGCGCCCTCGCCCTCAAGCAGACGGTTGAAGCGGCGGACGCCGTTCTATTCGTCACGCCAGAGTTCAACCGCACCATTCCCGCCGCGCTCTCTAACGCAATCTTCTGGGGCTCGCGCCCCTGGGGCAAGAACTCCTGGGCTGGCAAACCTGCCTCGGTGGTCGGCACCAGCCCCGGCGGCATCGGTTCGGCCGTCGCCCAATCGCACCTGCGCAGCGTCGTCACGGTTCTCGACACCGTGCTGATGGGCCAGCCCGAGGTCTATTTCCAGACCAAGCCCGGTCTCATCGACGAAGACTTCAACATCACCGATCCGGAAACCAAGGCATTCCTCGAAGGGTACATCGCGCGTTTCACCGGCTGGGTAGCCCGGCACGCCGGCGATCGTTCGGCAAGCGTGGCGGCGGAATAACCCTGAGCTACTGGCTTACTCCCACCCTTGTTCCCTCCCCACAAGGGGGAGGGATTGAGGGTGGGGGTGGCCAAGGCGGCAAACGAAAAGGCCGGGCATTGCCCGGCCTCGCTGTGTCTTACTGCGCGGCGCTCGCCGCCAGGGTCACTTTCAACCCATCTAGCTCGTCGCTCATCAGGATCTGGCAGGAAAGCCGCGACGTAGGTTTGACGTCCCCGACCGTATCGAGCAGGTCTTCCTCGTCATCGCTGCGCGCGCCGACCTTGTCGAACCATTCGGGCGCCACGTAGACGTGGCAGGTCGCGCACGAACAGGCTCCGCCGCACTCGGCCTTGATGTTGAGGCCCCAGTCCCGGATGACTTCCATCACGCGCCATCCCTCGAGCCCTTCGAGCTCGTGTTCGACGCCGGCCTGGTCGGTAACGTGGATCTTCATCAGGCCACGCCCAGCTTCTTCTGCAGCTTGGTCGACGAGGTCGTGTACTGGAAGATGACGCGCTCGTCGGGCGAGACGATCTTCTTGGCCGCCTGGGCCATCAGCGCCGCCTCGTGGAAGCCCGAGAGGATGAGCTTGAGCTTGCCCGGATAGTGGTTGATGTCGCCGATGGCGAAGATGCCCGGCACCGAAGTCTCGAACTTTTCGGTATCGACCACGATGAGGTTGTCGTTGAGGTCGAGCCCCCAGTCGGCCACCGGACCGAGCTTCATGGTAAGGCCGAAGAAGGGCAGCAGGCGCGTCGCCGGAATGGAGAGGTCGCCCGCGTCCATGGTCAGGTGCACATGGTTGATCTGGCCGTTCTCGCCATCAAGCTTGGAGACCTGGCCGAGGAGGAAGTTGATCTTGCCCTCCATCACCAGCTCCTTCATGCGGTTGACCGAGGCAGGCGCCGCCTTGAAGGCGTCGCGGCGATGCACCAGCGTCAGCGAACGGGCGATGGGCTGGAGGTTGAGCGTCCAGTCGAGCGCCGAATCCCCGCCGCCGACGATCACCACGTCCTGGTCGCGGAAATCGTCCATCTTGCGAACGGCGTAGTACACCGACTTGCCCTCGAACGCTTCGATGCCTTCCACCGGCGGGCGCTTGGGCTGGAACGAGCCGCCGCCGGCGGCGATCACCACCACCTTGGCGATGAACGTCTCATCGGCATCGGTCACCAGCCTGAACGTGCCGTCGGCCTGCTTCTCGACCGAGTTGACCATGCGGTTGTAGTGGAACTCGGCATTGAACGGGGCAATCTGCTTGAGCAGGTTATCCGTCAGCTCCTGGCCGGTCACCACCGGGAAGCCCGGAATGTCGTAGATCGGCTTCTCGGGATAAAGCTCGGCGCACTGGCCGCCGGGGCGGTCCAGGATGTCGATGACGTGGCATTTGAGATCGAGCAACCCGAGTTCGAACACCGAGAAAAGCCCCACCGGGCCACCACCAATCACGACAACATCGGTGACGATTTCGTTTCCGCTCATTCTGCTCTCTAAATTCAGGGAGGTGCCGCGCGTCTAGCGCGCGCGGCGAAGGTAGGGGCGCGTGCCGACGGGCACCTCGGTCTTGCCGACCGGTTGATAGAAAATGGCGACTTCGGCTAACGCCCCGTCGACCAGGGCCTGGCGCGTCGGTTGGTGGGTTACGACAAATGCGTTGATGCCGCAACGGCGCATCAAGGGAATCTGATCGGTCAAAACGTCACCGACCGCCCGGATTTCGCCCTGGAAGCCGTAGCGCTCGACCAACAGGCGCGTGGTCGAATAGCCCCGGCCATCGGTAAAGGCCGGGAAGCTCACCGCCACCGAGGCGAAGCGCCCCAGGTCCTCGGCAACGTCCTCGACCTTGTCGCCCGGCACCACCAGGAGCCCGAGCGGATGCGGGTTGGCGAGGAACGCCTCCCGATGCTCGAGGAACGTCTTGACCGGCACATGCGTATAGCGCACCGAGGCCGCGTCGTCCCCCTCCGCCCAGGGACGGAACGGGTCGGCGATGAAGGCGCCGTCCTTGAAGAGATTGTGTTCCGCACCCAGCATCGGCCGCGCGATTTCCCCGTTGAAGTCGAAGTGGATGCCGCACTCCTTCTTGTTCAGGCCCCGCCAGCGGCCCGCGCGCGGGTCCTCGCCCTCGGCGACCACCGAGGTGCACGGCGCGCAGCCGATGGACTTGTAACCCTTTGCAAAGAGGGGATGTTCAGGCAGTCCGTGCTCGCGCTTGTACTGGTTGACGTCGGCATCCGTAAAGTAGGCGAGCGGGTTGACCTTGATGCGGTCATCGCTTGTCAGCTCGAAATGCGGCAGCACGCCGCGCTCCCTGGTCTGGAACCGCTTGCGGCCGGTGACCCAGCCACCATACTGCGCCACCGCCGGATCGAGCGGCTCGGTCTTGCGGATGTGGCAGCACGAATCCGGATCGGTCTCCCAGAGCGTGCCGTTGGGATCGAACCGGGCGATATCCTTGGCATCGGGATGGAGCGCGATGACGTTGCGCAGCCCCAGGTGCTTCTTGAGCGTCTCGACATATTCGAGCGTCTCGGGGAAATGCTTGCCCGTTTCCAGGAAATAGACCGGCAGGCTCGGATCGACCTGCGCCACGATATGGAGCAGCACCGCCGAATCCGCGCCGAACGAGGAGACGATGGCGAGATCGCCGGGCAGGATTTCGCTCGCCGCCTGACGCAGCACGCCCACCGCGTCCATCTCGTCGAACATGCCGTTGAGCGCAACGACGCCCAGCGCGCGCAGCTTGTCGGGCTTGCGTTCGGAAAATGCTTCAGCCAGCGCCATAAAGAGCCTCCTTGAACGGGGCATCGCCCAGGCGCCGGAACGCCGCGATGAAGGTTTCCGCCGGGCTTTCGCGCCGCGAAACATAGGTATCGACCAGCCGCTCGATGGCATCGGGCACGGCATCTGCCTCAAAACCGGGCCCCAGGATCTTGCCGACCGAGGCATTCTCGGTGGCATCGCCACCCAGCGTGATCTGGTAGAGCTCGCCACCCTTCTTCTCGACGCCGAGAATGCCGATATGGCCCACATGGTGGTGGCCGCAGGCGTTGATGCACCCGGAAATCTTGATCTTGAGATCGCCGATCTCCTTCTGGCGCTCCTCGGATGCGAATTTCTGCGAGATCGCCTGCGCGATGGGGATGGAACGGGCATTGGCCAGCGCGCAATAGTCGAGGCCCGGGCACGCGATCATATCGGTGATGAGCCCCGAATTGCCGTCCGCCAGCTGCGCCGCCACCAGCGCGTCGTAGACGGCGCGCAGGTCCGAGATGCGGACATGCGGGAGCACCAGGTTCTGCTCGTGGGTGACGCGCAACTCGTCGAACGAATAGCGCTCGGCAAGATCGGCCACCGCTTCCATCTGCTCGGCGGTGGCATCGCCCGGCGCGCCGCCGATGGGCTTGAGCGAAACGGTGACGCTCACATAGCCCGGCTGACGGTGCGAGTGGAGGTTGTGCTCGAGCCAGCGGCCATAGGCCGGATCGAGGATCAGCTCGCGCGCCACATCGATCTTCTGGGCGGCCAGCGCCTCGAAGGCAGGCGGGGCGAAATAGGCGTTGATGCGGTCGAGTTCAGCCTGCGGCAGGGTGAGAACGCCACCGCGCACCTCGGCGAACTCGGCCTCGACCTGGCCCTTGATGGTCTCCAGCCCCTCTTCGTGCACCAGGATCTTGATGCGCGCCTTGTACTTGTTGTCCCGGCGTCCGTAGCGGTTGTAGACGCGCAGGATGCTTTCCAGATAGGCCAGCAGGTGCTCGTGCGGCACGAAGCTGTTGATGAGCTTGCCGATCATCGGGGTACGACCCAGGCCGCCGCCCACCCAGACTTCCCAGCCGATCTCGCCCGAAGCGTTGGCCACGGCCTGCAGGCCGATATCGTGGAAGCGGATGGCGGCGCGATCGTTGGGCGCGCCCGTCATCGCGATCTTGAATTTGCGCGGCAGGAACGTGAACTCGGGGTGCAGGCTCGACCACTGGCGCAGGATTTCGGCCACCGGGCGCGGATCGATGATCTCGTCGGCCGCAGCGCCCGCGAACTGGTCGGTAGTGATGTTGCGAATACAGTTGCCCGAGGTCTGGATGGCATGCATCTCGACCGAAGCCAGTTCATCCAGGATCGCCGGGATGTCCTTGAGCCGGGGCCAGTTGAACTGGATGTTCTGGCGCGTGGTGAAGTGCCCGTAGCCGCGATCGTAGACACGCGCGATATGGGCAAGCTTGCGCAACTGCCGCGACGACATGGTGCCGTAGGGCACGGCGATGCGCAGCATGTAGGCGTGGAGCTGCAGGTAGAGCCCGTTCATCAGCCGGAGCGGGCGGAACTGGTCTTCGTTGAGCTCGCCCGAGAGGCGCCGGCGCACCTGGTCGGAGAACTGCGCTACGCGGCCGCCCACGAACGCGGCGTCGAATTCATCATATCGATACATGACCGTCCTCACTCAGATGCTGGCGGTCAAAGACCGGGGCCGTCGGGCCCGTGGCGCGGATGCGTTCGCGCAGGCGCTCGGGGGTGACCACGCCATCCACGAGCGAGACCTTTTCGGTTTCGAGGCTGATGATGCGCAGCGTCTTCTTGGTGGCGGCAATCGCCGCATCGCGGGCCTCGGCCTCGTTCGCGCCGAAAACGCGAGCGTTCTGAAGATCTTCGACCCACTGGCCCTGGGCATTGAGATAAACCGTCGCGCCGGACGTCAGCTCGTTCCCGGTTAGGATTTCCATAGTCAGGCTACCTTGTATTCCTCGATCGCGACGGATGCGGCATCGGCCCAATCGCCATGCGCCACCGCCTCGCCCACGAAAATGATTGCCGGTCCGTCGGCGAAATCGGCGGCTCCCGCCGCCAGTTCCCCCAGCGTTCCGCGATAGAGCGACCGCTCCGCCCGGCCGGCATTGGCCACAATTCCGACCGGCAGATGAACGGACGCCGCATGCTTTATGAACGAGCGCGCCACCTCGGCGGCATTGCTCTTGCCCATGTAGAGCGCCACGGTCATCCCGGAGGCGGCGAGCGCCGCCCAGTGATGCAGATCGCCATCGTCAGCGCCGTGCGCCGTCGCCATCACGAACCCGCTCGAAACCTTGCGCAACGTCACCGGCGTCGCCGTGTCGGCGGCAGCGGCAAGCGCGGCGGTGACGCCGGGCACGATGACGTAGTCGAGGCCAGCCTTGCGCAGCGCCGCGACTTCCTCGCCGGCCCGGCCGAAGATCATCGGATCGCCCGACTTGAGGCGCGCCACCTTCTTGCCCTGCCCGGCCAGGCGGACGATGAGCGTATTGATCTGCGCCTGGCTGAACGTGTGATTGCCCTTGGCCTTGCCCACCGGGATGCGCTCGGCATCGCGACGGCCCATGTCGACCACCACCTGCGGCACAAGCTGGTCGTGAACGATGACGTCGGCCTCCTGCAGCAGACGCTGGGCGCGCAGGGTGAGAAGATCCTCCGAGCCCGGCCCGGCTCCGATCAGCCACACGACGCCCTTGCCCGCCGTCTGCGCGTGAGCATCGAGAAGCGCGGCGGCGGCCGAAGAGCCCTGCCCGGCCTCGACGGCGCGTTCGATGGTCGGCGAGGTGACGAGCTCTTCGTAAAACCGCCGGGCCTCGGCCTTGCCGAGCGTCGCGGCAACGCGCTCGCGCAGCGAACCGGCAAGCCGGGCGATGGCGCCCAGGCGCGGCGACAGCATGGCCTCGATGCGGGCGCGGATGAGACGCGCCAGCACGGGCGCATCGCCTTCCGAGGAGATGGCGATGGTGAGCGGCGCGCGCTCCACGATCGAGGGCGTGTAGAAATCGCACTCGGCCGGAACGTCGACGACGTTGAGTGGAATGTTGCGGGTCCGGGCGGCAGCGATGGCAGCCTCGGCATCGGCGCCGTGATCGGCCACGAACACCAGCGCGGCGCCATCGAGATCGGAGGGGCGGAAGGCCCGTTCGACCAGCGTCACGTCGTGACCGGAGAAGTCGGCCTCGACCTGCGTTGCGATAATCACGACCTGAGCGGTAGTCTTAACTGCCAACCGGGCTTTGTTGAGGGCTTCTTCTCCACCGCCGACGATGACGATGCGCTGACCCTGAACTTTGTAGCTCAACGGAAATGTGTTGAGTGCACCCATTGGAGACCCTTGAATGAGGCCCCGAAAGTACTGGTTTTGCTGGAGTTCTCACAAGGCGCCGGGGTTCAATAGCTTTAATATTCCCCTCCGCTCGACCCCGGTAGAATGGCGTTGGCGGCGAGGGCCGCCCCGGCGAAAACCAATCTTGGATTGGCATGTGCGAGGAAACGCGAAAGCGGCGATTGGGCGTCGGCGCAGGGAAAGGGATTTCTGCGACGGGCCGCGATGAGCAAATGCGGTTTCGTCGTAGGGGGTGATGGTAGGGAGCGGTTCGGGAAGCAGCTTAAACTTATCTCCCCTGGTGGGGAGGGATACCTGCTGGCGAGCGGCCGGCCACTTGCCAGAGCCCGGGAGCCTAGCCCTTGACGCTGCCCTGCGTGGTGATGGCCGCGATGATGCGTTTCTGGAAGACGAGGAACACCACGATGGCCGGCAGGGCGGCCATGACGACGGTGGAGTTGCCGGCGCCCGGCACCTGGTCGATGGCGACGGCGACGTTCATCTTTTCGTCCCTGGTCACCGCCAGGAACGGCCAGAGGAAGGCATTCCAGGCGCCGATGAAGGTGATGATGCCCAGGCCGGCGGTGATGCCGCCCGAAAGCGGCAGGTAGAGCCTGGTCAGCATGCGGAATTCGGAGGCGCTGTCCATGATGCCCGCCTCGCGCAATTCCTTGGGAAGGCTGTCGAAATGTTGCTTGTAGACGATGACCGCCAGGGGCGCGATCAGCTGGGGCAGGATCACGCCCATCCAGCTGTTGATGAACCCCATGCGGAACATCAGGAAGAAATGCGAGATGATGAGCGCCTGCACCGGCACCGCAAAGCTCGCCAGCACGATCCACCAGAGCACTTTACGGCCGGGAAAGCTCAGCTGCGACAGCGCATAGCCGCAGGTGGCGCCGGTCACGAGCACGCCCAGCGTAACGCCCGCCGAGGTGACGACCGAATTGAGATACCAGACCGGCAACTGCGTGGTGGTGATGACGCGATAGTAGTCGGCGAGAAAGTTGCCGCTCGAGAGCGAGCGGTAGAACGTGGCCCACACCGGGTAGAACCACATCGCCGCAAAGACGATGGTCGCAAGAGTGAGAAACGTGCCCGGCCCCAGGCGCGGCGGACGCAGCGCCGGAAAGGCCCACGCCTCCGATTTCAACGACTGGTCGGTCATGCTGTCGGTCGATTCCCCCCAAATGGCGGGCTATCGGACAGGCATCGCGCCTCGCGCGCAAGGAAAAACCGGGAGTTGCCGCCCGGCTCTTTCCGGGGAGCGCGGACTCAGCCCTGGCGGGTGGGCACGTTCACGACCAGCCCGTCCAGCTCGTCGCGCACCTTGATCTGGCAGGACAGGCGGCTGTTCTCGCGCACGTCGAAGGCGAAATCGAGCATGTCCTCTTCCATGACCGAGGGGCCGCCGACCGTTTCGGTCCAGGCATCATCGACATAGACGTGGCAGGTGGCGCAGGTGCAGGCGCCGCCGCATTCGGCGACGATCCCCGGCACGCCGTTCATGATGGCGTTTTCCATGACGGTCGAGCCATTTTCGGCCTCGACCTCGATGCGCGATCCGTCGGGCTCGACATAGGTGATCTTAGTCATTAACGATTGTGCACTCTCGATGTGTTGCAAGGGATATAGCGGCGGCGGCCCCTTGCGACAAGGCGCGCGCCTGCATGGCAGGCCAGCGCGCCGAGCCGGCGCGATCCGGGCAATTTGACCGATCGCGCTAGTGGCATGTTCATGCCCGCCCGATATTTGGCGAAGTCGAGAGGATTCAAAGGCCTATCCCATGTATATCGCCTTCATCCAGCCGATCCTTCTGTTCATTTTCGCGGCCGCCATCGGGGGCCTGTGGGCCTGGCGCAAGCAGAACGGGCAGATCGCCTGCATGGCCGCCGGCTTCGCGCTTTTCGGGCTCGGGCTCGCCATACAGATCAGCCAGATCCCCGCCGCCTCGGTGGATAATGCCGTCGCTTCGGCCATCGCCTACAGCGCCGGCGCCGTGGCCTTTTCGCTCGGCGTGCTCGAGCGCGTGCACCGGCGCCGCGCCGGCGCGGTGCTGGTCGGCATGGGCATCGCGATCGTGGTGGGTATCTGGTATTTCGCCGCGATCGACTACCACCTGGTCGCCCGCGTCTACATCCTCAATTTCGGGTTGGGCGCCATCATGCTCGTGGCGACCTGGTTCGCCCGCTCGCTGGCGCGCGGCAGCCGCACCGACAAACTGCTGTTCTGGCTGGTGCTGGTGCTGGCGCTGCACTTCTTCCCGCGCACGGTGCTGACCGCGGGCAGCATCGGCAGTTCCGATCCCGCCGACTTCAGCCAGACTGCATTCTGGAACGCCACCACCTTCGCCTTCGCGGTCCTCGGGCTCATCACCGGCATCGGCGTCATCGTCACCACCATGGGCGACGCCCTGTCGGAAGCCCAAAAGGAGCGCGATACCGATCCTCTCACCGGCCTTGCCAACCGCCGTGGCCTCGAAAGCGAGATGCAGGCGCTGATGGCCGATCACGCCTCGCGCCCGATCTCGCTGATCGTTTGCGACCTGGACAATTTCAAGTCGGTCAACGACCGCTATGGGCATGCCGCGGGCGATGAGGTGCTGAGCGCTTTCGCCCACACGCTGCGCGCCAACACACGCCAGGGCGACCTGGTGGCCCGCCAGGGTGGGGAGGAATTCGTGGCCATCCTGCCCCGGCTCGATGCCGAAAAGGCGCTGGCCTTTGCCGAGCGGCTACGCCTTGCTGTGGCGGCGACCGGCTTTGACGAGATCGCAACCGGGCTGTCGGTGACCGCCAGCCTTGGGGTCGTGCAATTGCGCGATCGAGAAGACCTGGACGGCGCGCTCAAGCGTGCCGATGAACTGCTCTATGCCGCCAAGCACAATGGTCGCAACCGCACCTACGCGGAGGGCATCGGCCCGGTCGGCCGGAACCGCAAGCGCAAGGCCTAGCCCCTCAGATCGGCTCGTCCTCGAGCAGTTCGGCGATGAAGACCCGCGTCTCTTCGACAGTCATGGCGATATCGTCGATCCGCTCGGGATTGATATCGCCCTGGCGCACTTCGTGTTCGGCAAGCTTGCACATGTCCACGATCCCCCAGGCGCCTACGCCCGAGGCGGCGCCCTTGAGGGCATGCAGGTTGACCAGGAGCTCCTGGCTGTTCGTCGAAGCCTCAAGCCGCCCGAAATAGGTGCGGGCCACTTCATCGAACATGCGCATCACTTCGCATTCGAGCGCCCAGTCGCCCAGCGTCTGCTTGGCGAGATGCACCAGATCGATCGGCCTGCGTCGCGCCGCGGCTTCGTATGCCGCGGGGAACAGGGCTTCCAGGGAGCGTGCCATAGGCCACCATCCTTGTGGTTCACCGGCCGCTTCTGCGCCCGGTGATTCGAACCTATGGCTCCGCTCTGAATCGCTGCTTAAGCCGGATGGTAAACGGAAGAACTCCCGGCTGCCTGCGGCTTTGCGCAGTTCCCCACTGTGAAAATTAACCTTTCATTAAGAAAGGGTTCGGTTTGCATAAAATTTGACGTATAAAAGTATGTTACCAACGCGCGGCGGCGTAGGTGCCGGGGCAATCGAACGTATTTGTGTCGCATTGTACCGATTTGAGGGTCGTCCTGGAAACGGGTCGCGCTTCATACTGACTCGCGCGCCGCCCTGTCGGAACTGCCGACGCAAGAGTTGTAAAGAGTATGGCGAAACAATCGAACTCACCCGCAAACGATCCCGCCGCGTTGGCCTTTTCGGCAGTCGAGGATGCTCTCAAGGCATCGGTGTTCGATACGGACACCGCGCCCCCCTCCTCGCGCTCGGCCACGCAACCGCGCTCGGAGCGCCTGCGCACCGCTGACAAGATTGCCGCCCAGGCAGGCTCGGTCGCCAACGACGACAGGCTGCAGGGCTCCAAGATTCTCTACGGGCTCCAGACCCGGGCCTCCTCCACCCCCACCTGGGTCGCCCTGGGCGCCTCGGCCGTCTGGGTGCTGGGCACGGTCATTGCGGGGGCGCTGCGCTTCAGCGGCGACTTCGCCAAGCCGGGCTTCATCGGCTCGCTCGAATTCATGACCTGGCTGGGCATCGTCATCATCCCGGTCATCGGCTTCTTTGCCATCGCCACGCTCGTGCGCCGCGCGCAGGACCTGCGCCTGGCCGCCACCTCCATCACCCAGGCTGCCGTGCGCCTGGCCGAGCCCGAAACCACCGCTTCCGAAAAGGTCGCCTCGGTGGGCCAGGCCGTCCGCCGCGAAGTCAACGCCCTCGGCGATGGCCTCGAGCGCGCCCTGTCGCGCGCCGGCGAGCTCGAGGTGATGATCCACAACGAGGTCACCGCGCTCGAAAAGACCTATTCGGAGAACGAGCAGCGCATGCGCGCGCTCATCGCCGAACTCGCCAACCAGCGCGAAGCGGTCATCACCAATACCGACAAGGTCCGCGAAGCGATCACCGAGTCCCATACGGGCCTGGTCTTCGACCTCGACATGATCAGCCAGCGCATCTCGGGGACCCTGGTCGAGAACGGCGGCAACCTCACCAAGGCGCTCGAAACCGCGGGCGCCACGCTCAACAACGCCTTCGCCGAGCGCACGGATTCGTTCGTCTCGCTGATGGACAACCGCACCTCGGACCTCATCTCCCAGCTCGATGAGAGCGCCACGCGCCTCAACATGACGCTCGAGGACCGCACCTCCAGCGTCACCGGCGCGTTCGATGGCCGCACCGAGGAACTGGCCGCCCTGATCGATGCCCGCGTGAGCTCGCTCACCGACGCGCTCGACCAGCGCTCCAACTCGTTCTCCACCGAGATCGACACCCGCACCGCCGCCCTCGCCTCCCTCCTCTCGGAAGGCGGCATGGCGCTGCTCGACCAGCTCCGCGATCGCGGCCACGAAGTGTCCGGCGCCCTCGAGAGCATCGGCTCGCGCATCTCGACCGACATCTCGGCCCGCACCAACGAGGCCGAACTCGTGCTCGGCACCCTGTCGCGCCAGCTCGACGAAAGCGTCTCGATCCATATCAATTCGATGGAAAGCCGCCTGCAGTCGGCCCTGATCGAACTGGGTGGGGCTCTCGACGAATCCTCCGAGCGCGCCCGCCTGACGCTGGCCAGCGCCGGCCAGGAATCGCTTTCGGCCTTCGACAATCGCCTCGACGAAATCTCCAGCGGCATCGACACGCGCCTGCACTCGCTCGACAACGTGCTCGGCACCAAGGGCGAGCACATCATCGAAGCGCTCGACCGCCACGCCTCGACCTTCACCGCCCGCGCCAACGTCCTCGAGATGGCGCTCGACGAGAAGTCCGGCCATTTCAACGACGTCGTGGCCCGCCACACCCAGGAGATGGCAGAGACCATCGACACCCGGGCCAAGTACATCACCGAAGCCGTCAGCGACCGCACCCGCGAACTCTCGGGCAGCCTGGAAGAACACACGCGCATCCTCGCCGATGCCCTGGACGACCGCAGCCGCCTGCTGTCCGACACCATCGCCGGCCACACCAGCGAGCTGACCACCGCGCTCGAAGGCCATACCGGCAAGTTCTCGGACGAGCTCTCGACCCGCACCGCCGAGCTTTCCGAAGCTCTGGCCGGCCGCACTGGCGAACTCTCGGCGACCCTTTCGAGCCGCACCGGCGAACTCACCGAAGCGCTTTCGAGCCGCACGGGCGAGCTTTCGGACGCGCTCTCGAGCCGCACGATCGAACTCTCGGGCGCCCTGGCCACGCACACCACCGAGCTGTCCAACACGCTCGACAACCGCACCACCCAGCTCTCCGACACGCTCCAGGCCCGCACCTCGCAGCTGGCCGACAGCCTGGAATCGCGCACCAGCCACCTCGCCGACACCCTCGAGAGCCGCACTTCGCACCTCACGAGCACGCTCGACGAGCGCACCTCGGCCCTTTCGGGCGCGCTGGACAGCCGCACCGCAGCGCTCAACGACGCGCTCGAAACGCAGACCTCGGCGCTCTCGTCCACGCTCGAGACCCGCACGGCCATCCTCGCGGACTCGCTGGACAGCCACACCACCCAGCTCGCCGACACCCTGGGCAACCGCATCGGGGCGCTGGAAAGCGAGCTCGAAGCGCGCACCATCCAGCTCTCGACCACACTCGACAACCGCTCCGAGAAGCTGGCCAACGCCATGGAGCAGCACTCGGCCAATGTCGCCACCACCATGGATGGCCACACCGACCGCATCACCGGCGCCCTGGTCAACGGCACCAGCGCCCTCACCGACGCCCTGTCGAGCCACACCAACCTGCTCAGCGACGCCCTCCAGGGCCGCACCGAGGAGCTGGCCGCGGCAATCACCGAGCGCACCGAGCACATGGCCGCCACGCTCGAGGAACGCTCCAGCGAAGTCACCAACGCGCTCGACGGGCGTACCCGCCAGCTCGCCGGCACCATCGGCGAACGCTCCCAGCAGCTCTCGGACGCCCTGGGCATGCGTACCCAGCAGCTTTCCGAAGTCCTGGGCAGCCACACCGCCTCGATCTCCGATGCCCTGGCCACCCGCACCGCAGAGCTGGCCCGCGCCATCGACGAGCAGGGTTCGGCCGCGCATGACAAGATCGACCAGAGCCTGCGCAACGTTTCCGACACCCTGGGCACCCGCGCCAGCGAGGTCTCCGACCTCATCGCCAGCAAGGTCGCCGAGGTCAATTCCAACCTCGGCCAGGGCATCGACGACGCCATCTCGCGCATCGTCCATGCCGAAAGCGGCGTGACCGCCCGTATCGACCAGGCCGCGGCCACCGTGGGCGAATCCAGCCGCCGCGCCGCCGACATCATCGAGACCGGCGTGGAATCGGCCCGCAAGACCCTGACCGAGCTGGTGGACGATCGCCTGGGCACCCTGCCCGAGGCCATCACCGCCCGTGCCGACATCACTGCCGACCGCCTCGCCGCGCTCAACGCCGCGATCAACACGTCCCTCGTCCAGTCGATGGCCGATCTCGAATCGGGCGCCGATCGCATCGAGGAAACCATCGCCACGCGTATCAGCGTCGCCACCGCCGGCATTTCGGACGAAGTCTCGGCCCATGCCAACCGCATGGACTCGGCGGTGCGCTCGGCCCTGGTCCAGATCCAGCACGCTGCCTCGACCATCGAGGACCTGGTCACCAACAAGGCCTCGGTCGCTGCGCACGATATCGGCGCCAGCATGAGCGCGCTCAACCAGTCGCTCTCCCAGCACACCAACATGTTCGCCTCGATCGTCAACGAGAAGTCGAACCTGCTTCAGGGCGTGCTGGCCAACCACGGCAACGTGCTGCGTGACGCCCTCGCCGAGAATGCCCGCGAAGCCGAAGCCGTCATGCAGGTCTCGACCTCGCGCATCCTCACCGATGTCACCGCCGCGCTCGGCAAGCTCAACGACAGCAATATCCTGCTCCAGCGCGTGCTCGACGCTTCGACCAGCAACCTGGCGAACCTGGAAACCGCCGTCGCCCAGCAGACGCAGACCTACTCGAACACCGTTCGCGACGCGATCGGCTCCACCGAGCAGGCCGGCAAGCTGGTCACCGAGCACGTCTCGGCGCTCCAGCAGACCATCCGCGGCATGCTCAGCGAGTTCAGCACCCTCCTGGGCGGTCTCCATGCCGAGACCGACAGCATGGGCAAGGCGGCCGAGAACCTGCAGGCCACCGGCCAGTTCTCGCTGCAGACCCTCGAGGATCGCCGCGGCGCCATGGATGCCCTGGCCGCCAGCTTCGCCGCTCGCGCCGACGACATCGATACCCGCATGCGCGGTTTCGCCCAGTCGATCGCCGATACCGTCAACGATACCGAACGCCGCCTGATCGTCGCCCGCAAGGCGATGGAAGACGCCCTCAAGGAATCGTCGGCCTCGGTGGAATCGGTTCTCGACACCACCACCAGCTCGGTCTCGGGCGCCCTGTCGGAAACCGCCAATCGCGTGTCCGCCGCGCTCTCGCTCACCAGCGGCAACGTCAACAACGCGCTCTCCACGGCCACCGGCTCGGTGCAGGACGCGCTCAACACCACCACGACCGAAGTCGCCGCCCGCCTTGCCGAGCTGCGCAACACGGCCGGTGCCGAGGGCCAGCGCGCCGACGAAACCCTGCGCCAGACCCAGCAGCGCATGGTGGCCGAAATGCAGAAGGCCATCGAAGAGGCGACCCGTCGTTTCAACGACACCGCCTCGGCCATGCGCGCCACCGCCAAGGAAGTGGGTTCCGAACTCGAAGCCACCCGCGCCGAACTGCAGCGCGGCGTGGTGGAGTTGCCCGAAGAAACCCGTGCCAGCGCCGCCGCCATGCGCCGCGTGGTGGCCGAGCAGATCGAAGCCCTCTCCGAGCTCAACGCCATCGTCCGCTCGCAGTCGGCCACCCACGATGCCGAGGAACGTCGTCCTGCCGCGCGCCCTGCCCCGCAGCCGCGCCAGGAAGCCCCGGCCTATCGCCAGCCTGAATACCGCCAGCCGGAGCCGCCCCGCGCCGCCCCTGCCCCGCAGCCGGCCGTGCAGCAGCCCGCACCGCGCCGCGAGCCCGAAGCCGATGTCGCCACCGCCTCGCGCGATGACAATGGCGGCTGGCTGCGCGACGTGCTGCGCAACGCCACGGCCAAGCAGCAGGCATCGGGCCAGGCGAGCCTTTCCAGCCTCACCGACGAGATCGCCCGCTCGATGGACGAACCCGCGTTCGGCGATGCATGGGCCCGCTACCAGGCCGGCGAATCCAACGTCTTCTCGCGCCGGATCTATACGCTCTCCGGCCAGGGCACCTATGACGACGTCCGCAAGAAGCTTCAGCGCGACGCCGACTTCGCCCGCACGGCGCAGTCCTACATGATCGAGTTCGAACAGCTCCTCAAGCGTGCCGCCTCCGGCCCGCGCGCCGCTGCCGAAACCCGCGAATACCTGCTGTCGGATCGGGGCAAGGTCTACACCATGCTGGCCCACGCCTCGGGCCGACTGAGCTGAGGAACCTCCAAAGCGTCACACTTCAAGAACCCCGCCTCGTGCGGGGTTTTTTCTTGGGACCGCTTGCCTGCGCCCCGGCGCTGCCTAGTATCGTGATCCGTTCGTGGGGGAGCCGATGACCGAGCGCATGGATTTCGACCTTGACGCCTATACGCGGCGCACGCGCGAGGGCGCCTGTTTCATCTGCCAGTTCCTGGCCGGTCATCCCGATTACTTCCACCACACCATCGCGCGCGACGACGAGGCGGTTATCTTCCTCAGCAAATATCCGACCCTGCCCGGCTACGCCCTCGTCTCGCCGGTCGCGCACCAGGAGGACCTGGCGGGCGAGCTGACGCGCGCCCAGTACCTCGCGCTCCAGGACCGCGTCCATCGTCTCTCCCAGGCCCTCAAGCAGGTTTTCGACGCCGAGCGCATCTACGTGCTCTCGCTCGGCAGCCAGCAGGGCAACCGGCACCTTCACTGGCACGTCGTGCCGCTGCCCCGGGGCGTTCCCTATGAGCACCAGCAATACCACGCCCTGATGGCCGAGAACGGCGTGCTCGATATCCCGGCGGACGAGATGGCGCAGATGGCCGCCCGTATCGCCCAGGCCTACCGGGCCATCTCGTGAGCGGCCCTACGGCGGTCGAAGCGGCCGCAGCCGCGCGCAGCGCCACGGGCTGGACCGAGGCCCGGGTCTGGCGCTTCTCGACCGGGTCGGGCCACTATGTCTTTGAGGCATCGGGCGAGGACGGTCCACCCATCGTGATACGCATGGGGCTGCCCACCCAACGCGCCGAGATGGCGCACGGCATCCAGCTCGACGAGCGCCTCGCGCGCCTCGGCGTTCCCCTGCCCACCCTCATCGCCTCCGGACTCGAAGGCGCATTCCCCTGGGTGGCCATGGAGCGCTTCGCCGGCACCGACCTGGGGGACGTGATGCATGGCCTCGCCGACCAGCAGCTCGCCGATATCGCCAGGGCCGTCGCCAGCGCGCAGACGGCGACACTCGCCTTTGGCTCGGAGGGCCGCTACGGCTATTCGGCCACTGCCGCCACCGCTCCCCACGCGCGCTGGGACCAGGTGGTCGACGCCAGCGTGGCGCGGTCGCGCCAGCGCATCCTCACCGCCGGCCTGTTCGATCCCGCCCTCGCCGATGCGGCGGCCGCGGCCGTCGAGGCATGGCGGGCACCCTTGCAGGCCCAACCCGCACGCCCCTTCCTCCACGACACCACCACGCGCAACGTCATCGTCACGGCAGACGGCCGCTTCTCGGGCATCGTGGATGTCGATGACCTCTGTTTCGGCGACCCGCGTTGGGCTCCGGGGCTCACCATGGCGGCGCTGATCGCCCATCGCGGGCCGGTGGCCTATGTCGACCATTGGCTGCGCGCCGCCGGCCATGCCGATGACGGCCTGTTCCGGCTTTATGTGGCCGTGTTCCTGCTCGACCTGATGGCCGAGCACGGGCTCTATTTCAACGGCAACGAGACGCCATCGCAACCAGAGGACCGCCAACGCCTGCGCGCGGCCTTCGAGGCCGCGCTTGGCGATCCGAGACTCATCCGCTAGCGCGGCTTGGGCGCCTTCATGCGCAGCGAAACCCAAACGCACCCGCCACCGGCCAGCGCAAAGAGCGCGGCCACGAGATAGGCATGCGGCCCCATCAGGCCGACCAGCCAGCCGAAGCCAATGAGCGAGATCACCGACATCGACTGCTGGAGCACGACGAAATAGCTCTGCGCCTCGGCCGCGATGTCCTCGCTCGTCCAGTTGGTGATGAAGTGGATCGAGGCGAGGAACCCCAGCGAAAAGGTGACGCTGTGCGTCAGTTGCAGGGGCACCAGCACCCAGACCGGTGGCGAAAAGGCCATCGCCACCCAGCGCGCCGCCGCCACCACCGCCGAGAGGATGATGAGGTGTCGCGCCGAGAAGCGCGTCGAGAAATGCCGCCAGGCAAACATCATCGCCGCTTCCGCGAACGCCCCGATGGCGATCAGCGGCCCGATGACGGATTCCGAAATCCCCTGCTCCTTCCAGAGCAGGGCCGCAAAGGCGTTGAGGATGAAGTGGGTGCCGAAGACCATGGCGAACCCGAAGATCGGCAGCACGAACCACGGCTTGAGCAGCTCGCGCGCCCTTCCGGCCACCGGCACGGCGTCTGCCACGGTGGGCTGGGGCGCCGGCGAGCGGAAGCGCGGCAGGCCCAGCGCCGTGCCGGCACGCAGGAGGCACAGGCCTACGAAGAGCGGCACGAAGGCCGCCGTGCCATAGCTGGCGATGAGGAAGCCGGTCGCCGCGTTGAGCACCATGTAGCCCACCGTGCCCCAGGCGCGGATGGTGCCGTAATCGGTGCCGCGACGGCGGGTCATGCGCATGGTGGCGGCATCGACCACCGGATTGACGGCCGAGTTGGGCAGCGCCGCCAGCGTCCAGACCAGCAGAATGCCCCAGAACTCGTTGACGAAGAAAAGGCCGATCGGGATGACGCCCGCCAGGAGCGAACCGATGATGATGACCGAGCGCCAGTCCTTGGCCCGGTCGGCCACCTTGCCGATCACCAGGTTCACCAGCAGCATCATCAGCATCGGCACGGCATTGATCACGCCGATCTCGCCGGCCGAGATGCCCATCGAATCCAGCCAGAGCGGCAGAGCCATCACCGCTGCGCCGTTGGCCATGAACAGGGTGAAGTAAAAGCCGGTCGTACGCAGCTCGGGCGTCAGGCGTCCGGCCTCTGGTGTCGAAGACATTGGAAGGTGCTCCGGGCGAGAGGATCCGCCCGGATTCGAGCTATGCCGGTTTCCCGCGCAAAACTCAATCAGTGCGCGGCGGCCATTTCGCTTTTCGTCGGCTTGAGCATGAGCGAGGTCACCACGCAGCAGAGCGCCACCACCCCGAACCCGGCGGCGAAAAAGAACGCATGCGCCCCCATGCTCGAGACCGCCCAGCCGAAGCCGAGCAGTGTCACCACCACCAGCGCCTGCTGCACGACGAACGCGAAGCCCTGCGCCTGGGCAGCGATATCCTCGCTCGTCCAGTTGGCGATGAAGTGCACCAGCCCGAAATAGCCCAGGGCATAGGTGAAGGCGTGCATGCTCTGCAGGAAGAACAGCGCCCAGACCGGCGGATTGAGCGCCATCAGCGACCAGCGCACGATGCACGCGATCGTGGCGATGAGGATCATGTGGCGAGCCGAAACCCGGCCGCCGAAACGCCGCCAGACGAACATCATCGCCGCTTCCGCCGCCGGAGCGGTGGCGATGAGCGGGCCGATAAAGGCTTCCGAGATGCCGTTGTCCTTCCAGATCAGCGCCGCGAACGAACCCAGGATCGAGTGCGTGGCCTGGAGGCAAGCGAAGGCCACGATCGGCAGCACGAACCACGGCTTGAGCACCTCGCGCAGCCGGCTGGCGCGCGGCTTGACCTGCGACACCACCGGCTCGCGCTTCTCGCCGCGGAACCGCGGCAGTTGCAGCGCCACACCGGCCCGCGCCAGGCAGACGACGACGAAGATGGGCATGAACGCGGCGCTGCCGAAGCGCGCGATGAGCAGGCCGGCGAGCGCCGCCCAGAAGGTATAGCCCACCGTGCCCCAGGCACGCACGAAACCGAAATCGGTGCCGTTGCGCTGCGTCATGCGCAGCGTGGCCGCATCGAGCACCGATGGGATGAGCCCGGCGGGAATGGTCAGCATCGTCCAGATCAGCAGGATGCCCCAGAAGCTGTCCACGAACAGCATGCCGATGGGGATGGTACCCGCCAGCAGCGCCATGATCACCAGCGCCTGCCGCCAGTCGCTGGCGCGGTCCGCGATCCGGCCGATGAACTGGTTGATGATGAGCATCACCAGCACCGGCATCGCGTTGATGATGCCAATCTGGTCGTTGGTCATGCCTTTTTCGTGCAGCCAGATGCCGAAATAGACCGAGGCTACTGCTCCACCCGCATAGGAGAAGAAGTGAAAGAACGAAGCGCGCAGCTCGGGGGTGAGGCCCGGCAGGCGGAGAAACGCCGACATGAGGTGTGCTCCGGGCGGGGGAATCCGCCCGGATCGTGAGGTACGCGCAAAGCCGAGCACCATGCAAGAAGAATGGTAGCTGCCCTCGCCTGGCGCTGCTGACAAAATCTGGAGGCCCGTTGCCCTAGCCTCTCCCCACCAGATCGAGGAGACAGACATGACCAACCCGCTGCGCGGCCTTTCCACCATCCGCTACCAGGCTCTCGACCACGAAGGCGCCAAGGCCTGGTATGCCGAACTGCTCGGGCTCGAACCCTATTTCGACCGTCCCGGCTATTGCGAATTCCGCATCGGGGACCACCAGCACGAACTGGGCATTCTCGACGCCCGCTACCTCGGCACGCTCGGCGCGGCTGCGGCACCGCAGGGCCCAGGCGGCGTTGTGGCCTACTGGCACGTCGATGACCTCGAAGGCACGCTCGCCCGCATGGTCGCGATGGGCGCCACCATCCACGAGCCGGTGCGCGAATTCGGCGAAGGCTTCGTCGGCGCCGCGGTGCTCGATCCCTTCGGCAACATCGTGGGCCTGATGTATAACGTCCACTATCTCGAGATGCTGGGCGCCCGTGTCTGACCGGCTGCCGGCCTGCTCGCAAGTGCCCGCTTGACGAGCAGGCCGCTAAAGGCTTCCATCCCCTTGGAATTCCCGTCCTTGAGAGATGGAGTAACCCGGTGGCCAGCCTCATCAAACGCTTTCGCGCCACGCTGTCCACGCCGGGCCTGCTGATCGGCACCCTGCTCTTCGCCCTTTCCCTCACCCCGTCGCTGCTGCCGCGCGATTTCGTGCTGCAGGGCATCCTCTCGGGCGCCTCCTTCGCCATCGGCTACGGCATCGGCGCGCTGGGCGGATGGCTTTGGGAATACATGGAGCTCAAGCTGCCGCCGGGCCGCGTCTCGCTCATCATCAAGCTCTCGGCCGCGGTGCTGTGCATCGTGGTGGCGCTGATCTCGCTCTATCTCAATACCGGCTGGCAGAACTCGGTCCGCAAGGTCATGGACATGCCTCCGGTCGAGAGCGCCCACCCCATCAACGTGGCCCTGGTGGCCATCGTCCCCGCCGTCCTGCTGATCGCCATCGGCTCGATCATCGCCTATGGCGTCTCGCTGGTGTCGCGCTGGCTGCGCCGCTACGTGCCGCAACGCGTGGCTTTCGTCATCAGCATCGTCATCGTGGGCGTGCTCACCGCCTATCTCTTCAACGGCCTCCTGCTCCGCAACGCCCTGCGCGCCGCCGACACGTTCTTCGAGCGGTTGGATGCCCTGCAATTCCAGATGAACCCCACCCCCGCCCCGACCGATCCGCTGGCCTCGGGCAGTTCGGCGTCCCTCGTCGCCTGGGATACGATCGGGCGCGACGGGCGCGTCTATGTGGAGACCGGCCCCAGCAAGGAAAAAATCCAGGAGGTCATCGGCCGGCCGGCCATGCAGCCGCTGCGCGTCTATGTCGGCCTGCGCTCGGCCCCCACGCTCGAGCAACGCGCGCAGATGGCGCTCGATGAACTAAAGCGCGTCGGCGGCTTCGAGCGCTCGGTGCTGGTGGTCATCATGCCGGTCGGCACCGGCTGGGTCGACCCGCCCGCCGTCGACACGCTCGAATATCTCCAGGCCGGCGACGTGGCGAGCGTGGCCCTGCAATACTCCTACCTCACCAGCCCCCTTTCCTTCGTGATCGAGCCGACCTACGGCACCGACGCGGCGCAGGCGCTGTTCAAGGCGGTCTACGACTACTGGACCACCCTGCCGCGCGACCACCGCCCAAAGCTCTATCTCCACGGCCTGAGCCTGGGCACGCTAGCCTCGCAAGGCTCGACCGAACTCTACGACGTGCTCGGCGACCCCTACCAGGGTGCGCTCTGGGCCGGCCCACCCTTCTCCAGCCCCACCTGGAGCTGGGCCACGGCCAATCGCGAACCCGGCTCGCCCGAATGGCTGCCGCGCTTCCGCAACGGCGCCAGCATCCGCTTCAACAACCAGACCAACGCCGTCGATATCCCCGGCGCCAAATGGGGGCCGATGCGGATCGTCTTCCTGCAATATGCCAGCGATCCGGTGGTGTTCTTCTCCTACGACGCCTTCTACCGGCGCCCGGCCTGGCTGGAGGGAGAGCGCGGGCCGGACGTCTCGCCAGACCTCGCCTGGTACCCGGTGGTGACCTTCCTGCAGCTGGCGCTCGACATGGCCCTGTCGCAGACCTCGCCCATGGGCCATGGCCACGTCTATGCGCCACGCGACTATATCGATTGCTGGGTCTCGATTCTCGATCCGCCAGGCTGGGACAAGGCCAGCATCGACGCGCTCAAGAAGACGCTTGAGCCGCTTTACACCTCGCCCGGACAGGCCTGAGCGCAGGCGCCTCAGGCCGCCTCGTCGCGCCAGCTCGAAGCCGGCACCAGCGCCGAGCGGAACTGCTCCGCCGCCGCCGCCCAGGTGAAGCGCGCCGCGTGCTGACGTGCCGCCTCGCGCGAGAGCGTGAGGGCGCGGGTCACCGCCGCCTCCAGGTCCTCATCGAGCGCCCCCGCTGCCGTGTCTGTCAGGATGTCGACAGGCCCTGCCACGGGATAGGCCGCCACCGGCACGCCCGACGCCAGCGCCTCGATGACGACGTTCCCGAAGGTATCGGTCCTGCTGGGAAAGACGAAGACATCGGCGCTGCGATAGAGCGCCGCCAGTTCCTCGCCATGCTTCTTGCCCAGGAACACCGCCTCGGGGAATGCCTGGCGCAGTTCGGGCAGTTGTGGCCCATCGCCGACCACGATCTTGGTACCCGGCATGCGCAGGCGCAGGAACGCCTCGACGTTCTTTTCCACCGCCACCCGTCCGACATAGAGCAGGTGCGGCCCCGGCAGGCCGGCGAACTCCGTCTTCGCGCCTGGGTGGAATCGCGACGTATCCACGCCCCGCGACCAGACGCGCAGGTTCTCGAACTGATGCTCGGCAAGTTCGGCGACGATGCTGGGCGTAGGCACCAGCGTGGCGGCGGCGCCGGAGTGGAACCAGCGCAGATAGGCGTAGCTCCATTCGGTCGGCACCGGCACGCGGGCCGAAACATATTGGGGGAAGCGCGTGTGGTAGCTCGTCGTATAGGCCAGTCCGCGCTCGACGCAGAAGAACTTGGCCTGCAGCCCCAGCGGCCCTTCGGTGGCGATGTGGATATGGTCGGGCATCATTCGCCCGATGATCTCGGCCACGGCCCCGATCGGCGCCAGCGACAGGCGAATCTCGGGATAGGTCGGCATCGGCACCGTCCAGAAGCGCTCGGGCGTCAGGTATTGCACCTTGTAGCCCTCGGACTTGAGCGTGTTGCCCACCGCCTCCAGACTATGCACCACACCATTTGTTTGCGGGTACCATGCGTCTGTGACGATGAGCAGGCTGGTCATGTCGCTTCTTTGCGCCTCCGGAAACGCCGGCCTTCCTGCTGGATGCCCGTCCACTTGATCAGCTCGAACGCGCCATCCGCGTTCTCAACGATCGCCGTGCAACTCTCGACCCAGTCGCCGGTGTTGATGTAGTGGATACCTAACCTGTCATGCATGTCGGCATAATGAATGTGCCCGCAGATGACCCCGTCCACTCCCGACTGGCGCGCTTCCAGCGATAGCGCTTCCTCGAAGCGCCCGATCACCGAGACGGCATTCTTGACCTTGTGCTTGGCCCAGGCCGAGAGCGACCAATAGGTCAGCCCCAGGCGCCGGCGCACCCAGTTGATGACGATATTGACGCGCAGGGCGAAGCGGTAGGCCCAGTCGCCCACATAGGCGAGCCACTTGGCGTGCCGCACCACCACGTCGAACTGGTCGCCATGGATGACGAGATAGGTCTTGCCCTGCGCGGTCGTGTGCACGGTGCGGTCGACGAACTCGACCTCGCCGAAATAGGTGCCCAGATACTCGCGCAGGAACTCGTCGTGATTGCCCGGAAGGTAGATCACCTTGGCGCCCGCGGCGGCCTTGTCGAGCAGGATCTGGGTGAGCACGTTGTATTCGTTGGGCCAGTGCCACGACTTGGCCAGGCGCCAACCGTCCAGGATGTCGCCGACCAGGTAAATGGTCTCCGCGTCGTGGTAGCGCAAAAACTCGATGAGCTGACCCACGCGGGTCGGGCGCATGCCGAGGTGCACGTCGGATATGAACAGCGCTCGGACGCGCCTCACCTCTCGGGTCTCAGCCATATACGAATCTGCCCCTTATTCCGGCCCAAAACTTGCCGCGGCACGGCGACGGCAATGTGACAGTCTATAGCGTCGGGATCACAGAAGGAACAGTACCACGGCCACGATCATCAGCGCGGCCAGAATTGCGCCCAGGAAGCGCTCCAGGCCCGCCCGCTTGAGCACGCGATCGAGCTGCCGGCCGAAAACCATCCAGAGGAACGAGGAGAACGGGCTGAGCGCCAGGCAACCCAGCGTGACGAAAACCAGCGTCAACACACGGCTTTCGCCCGGATCGACCACCAGCGCCACCAGCGAAACCGCCATGGCCCACGCCTTGGGATTGACCCATTGGAACAGCATCGCCTGGAAGAACCCCAGTGGCCTGTCGGCCCCTTGCGATTCCCCGATCTTGAGGCCCAGGAGCTGCCAGGCCATCCACAGGAAATTGGCGGCCGCCACGTATTTGAGCACGCTCTTGAGCCAGGGATACTGGACGAAGACCTCCGACAGGCCCAACCCGATCACCAGCACCATCAGCGGAAAGCCCAGGCAAATGCCCGCCGCCATGGGAATCGTGCGCGCCAGCCCGAACCGGGCGGTCGAGGCCATGAGCATCAGGTTGTTCGGCCCCGGCGTGAAGAAGGACGGGATGGCTGCCGCAAGGAAAGCGGCCAGGAGCGCGGGCGACATGGATGGAACCAATATTAGGTCAGCAATACTGACTTAATATCGGAACGGCTCGCGACCTGCAAGCCTCGTCCGCTGTCAGCCTCCGATCCTGTGCTTGAGTGCCACGATCCGCTCGTAGCTCTGCTGGATGCGGGCAGCGAACTTGGGGTCCTTTTCAGCCTCGCTGACCAGGATGGCGAGGATTTCATCGCCAAGCGCCGGATCGTAGGCGGCCGTATTGGAGAACAGCAGCACGTCCATGCCGGCATTGACCGCCTGCACCACCGTTTCCTTGAGCGTGAAGCGCTTGCGGATGGCCCCCATCTCAAGGTCGTCGCTGATCACCACGCCGTTGTAGCCGAGCTGGCCTCGCAGCACCCCGGTGATCCAGTCCGGCGAAAGCGACGCCGGCAGGCGCTTGCCGCCGCCGTCATAATCCTTGTGGTAGAGGTGCCCCACCATCACGAAGTCGTCGTACCCCTGGGCGAGAAGATCCCGATAGGGCTCGAGTTCGGTGGGCGACCAGGTCCTGGAAATATCCACGAAGCCTTCATGGCTATCGGCCGTGCTCGACCCATGCCCGGGAAAATGCTTAAGCGAAGTCAGCACCCCCTCGGCATGGTGGGCATTGATGAAGGCCAGCGCGTAGGCCTCGACGGTCTTGGGATCCTTGCCGTAGGCGCGGCCGAACTTGGTGATCACCTGGTTCTTGGGATTGATGTCGAGGTCGACGACCGGCCCGAAATTGACCGTGAAGCCCAGCCCCGCCACATCCCTCGCCATGGCCTCATAGAGCGCCTGCGCCCCGGCGGGATCGTTGCGCGCCGCCACAGTCTTGGCGTTGGGGATTTCCGAAAAGCCAACGTCCTTGGTCAGCCTCTCGACCGCCCCGCCTTCCTGGTCGAGGGTGAGAAACGGCGGCAGGTCGGGCGAAGCTTCCTTGAAGGCTTCGTTCATCGCCTTGACGGCTGAAAGGCTCGCCACGTTGTACTTGAGGTACATCAATCCGCCCAGGCGCCCATCGGCAACGGCCTTGCGGACCGCAATGACGGACTTGTCCTTGACGCTGTCGCCCTTGAACCCGACGATGATCATCTGCCCGGCCATCTGCTCGAGCGAGGCGGCGACACTGATCGCGGGAACCATGAGGGCGAGGGCGAGCCCGGCGATCAGGGGGCGAAGGAATTTAGCGGGCAATGAGCGTCTCCGGGGTGATTCGCGCCACCGTGCCCCAGCATTGCGGCAGAATCGTTAACGCTCACTCCCCCGCTTCCTGCCAGCTCTCGATCAGGAGGCGCACCAGTTCGGCCTGCCGGCGGGCGCCAGTCTTTTCGAAGATATGGGTCAGGTGCGTGCGCCCCGTACCCAGCGTGATGCCGCGCCGCGCGGCGGCAGCCTCGCGCCCGTCGCCCTTGATCACTTCGACGGCGTAGGCGGCCTCGGCGGGCGTCAGCCCGAAGCGCTCCTCGATCACCCGCAGCCGCCGCGCCAGCTTGCGCTCGGGGTCCTTGACGATGAGCAGCGCCGCGGGCGGCCGTGACATCGGCCAGAACACCTGCGCGCTGAACGGCACGACCTCGACCTTGACCGGCGAGCGGCCACCCGCGCGCCCCACCGACACGTTGCCGCCGGCATCCCCGATTTCGCGCCGCGCGCAGCCGTGGATCAGCCGGTGGAGACGTCGCGTGCTGTCGAGCCCTGTCGTTTCGAGCGCGCCTTCGCGCAGCGTCAGGCAATCGTTGCGCGCCAGCAGCGCCTCGCCGAGCGGATTGGCGAAGAACACCTTGCCTTCCTCGCCGACCAGAAACGCGGCATGCCCGATGGCCCCGAGCACCACCGCCAACCCCGAGCGCTCGATATGGCTGATGGCGAGCCGCTGGTTGAGGTGGAAGGCATTGGCCATATGCGGCACGAGCGTGCGGAACGTGCGCACCGCGTCGTCTTCGAAGGGGTCGGAGCTGTTTACCACCAGGTTCACCGCGAACACGCCTTCGAGCATCAGCGTGGTCGACATGGCCGAACGGAACCCCTGGGGCAAGCACCAGTCGTTGAAGAACTCACTGTCGTAGAAATCTTCCCCGACCGCCTCATAGTCCATGAGCACTCCACCGGGCGGCGTTCTGTTGACCGCTTTGGCGAAAGGATTGCGCACATGATAGTAAGAGCCGTAGGACGCCAGGTATTCAGGGTCGGTTCGGGGCGCTACCACCCATGGCAGGACTTGCGGATTGGCCCCGCCGAGAACGGCTTCATTTCCATCGATGGCATCGGTGATGGCTTTGAGAGTATCGGGCCATAATTGCGGGTCCGCGCCAGCGGCGTAAATGGCACCGACAAGTCTGAGCAGGCCGTCCTGGTCCAAAACCGAGCCCCCATGATCGACCAGTGTTGGGCTTGTCTGGGGATTGTGCAACGGAAATATTGCTGGCGCGCTGGCGCGGGCCATCACTTTTGCCGTCTACGCCGAACGTCAGATGCCTGGGGCGGGCGTCTACGGGACACTGCATCCGTTGACCTCCCATTTGAGCGGCGTCGCGTCTACAGGCGGCACCAATGCTCACCGAGGCATGCAGAGCCCCCAAGTGAGCATGCACGGAGGTTGCGGCGCCCCAAAACGCCGCAACCTCCGGTTTTGCATCAGGCCGTCGCGGGACGCATGCCGTCGCGCGCGTCGAGCGCCCAGGCTCCCGGACCGGCAAAGATCAGGTAGAGGAACACGAAGCAGAACAGTACGGCGGCATCCCCGCCATTGTTGCTTGGAAAGAAGCTGTTGGGCGAGTGGACCATGAAATAGGCCACGGCCATCTGGCCCGAGGCCAGGAACGCGGCGATGCGGGTCTGGAAACCCACCGCGATCAGGATGCCGGTGACCACTTCGATCACGGCGGCCAGGCCGAACAGCGAGAACAGCGGCGGGCTCATCTGCGCTTCGGGGAACCCGAAAAGCTTCTGGGTGCCATGGGCGATGAACAGCAGGGCAGTCATGATGCGCAGCACGGCAAGGGCCTGCGGCGCATAAGCGTTGAGACGATCGGAAATCATGAGGCAGGCTCTCCGGTTAATGGAACCTGCAATCGCTAAACTGCCTTCGCCCCCGCAAGCCAATGAAAGTTTTGTCATTTCCGTAGGGTTTCCGGATTTTTCAGCAAAACCGGCCACCTACACATCGTTCGCTTCGAGCGAACGGTCCTGGAGTTTTCCACAGCCGCCAAGAAAAAACGCCCCGGCTTTCGGGCCGGGGCGTCATGTCTCGGAAGAGCAGGACCGCTCAGCCGCGGTTCTGGCGATGCTCGATCAGGTCTTCGACCACGGCCGGATCGGCCAGCGTCGAGGTATCGCCCAGCGAGCCGAAATCGTTCTCGGCCACCTTGCGCAGAATGCGGCGCATGATCTTGCCCGACCGCGTCTTGGGCAGGCCCGGGGCGAACTGGATGAGGTCGGGCGAAGCGATCGGCCCGATTTCCTTGCGCACCCAGTTGCGCAGCTCGGTCTTGAGGGCTTCGTCGCCTTCCACGCCCGTCATCAGCGTGACGTAGCAGTAGATGCCCTGCCCCTTGATGTCGTGCGGATAGCCGACCACGGCGGCCTCGGCCACCTTGGGGTGAGCGACCAGCGCGCTCTCGACCTCGGCGGTGCCGATGCGGTGGCCCGAGACGTTGAGCACGTCGTCCACGCGTCCGGTGATCCAGTAATAGCCGTCCTCGTCGCGCCGGCAGCCGTCGCCCGAGAAATAGTAGCCCTGGTACTGCTGGAAATAGGTCGACATGAAGCGCTCATGGTCGCCATAGACCGTCCGCATCTGGCCCGGCCAGCTATCCTTGATGCAGAGAACGCCCTCGGCCTTGGTCTGCTCCTGGAGCCGGCCCTCGGGAGACAGCACCACCGGCTGCACGCCGAAGAACGGTTTGGTGGCCGAACCCGGCTTGGTCGGAATGGCGCCCGGGAGCGGCGTGATCATGAAGCCGCCGGTCTCGGTCTGCCACCAGGTGTCGATTACCCCGCAGCGCTCCTTGCCCACGTGCTTGTAGTACCACATCCAGGCTTCCGGATTGATGGGCTCGCCCACCGAACCGAGCAGGCGCAGCGAGGGCATCTCGTGCTTGTCCGCCCATTGCGGCCCCGCGCCCATGAGCGCGCGGATGGCGGTGGGGGCGGTGTAGAAGATGTTGACCTTGTGCTTTTCGACCACCTGCCAGAAGCGCGACGCATCCGGATAGCTCGGCACGCCCTCGAACATGAGCGAGGTCGCACCGTTGGCCAGCGGCCCGTAGACGATGTAGCTGTGCCCGGTGACCCAGCCCACGTCGGCCGTGCACCAGTAGATATCGCCTTCCCGGTAGTCGAAGGCGAGCTGGTGGGTCAGCGAGGTCCAGACGATATAGCCGCCGGTCGTATGCAGCACGCCCTTCGGCTTGCCGGTGGAGCCCGAGGTATAAAGGATGAACAGCGGATCTTCCGCGTTCATCGGCTCGGGCGGGCATTCGGCCGGTACCTTGGCCGCCTCGGCCTCGTACCAGACATCGCGCCCGTCCTGCATGGCCACGGCATTGCCGGTGTTCTTGACCACCACAACGCGCGTCACGCCCGGGGTCTTGGCGAGGGCGTCGTCGACGTTCTTCTTGAGCGCGATGGCCTTGCCGCCGCGGCGGCCCTCGTCGGCGGTGATCACGACCGCACTCTCGCAGTCGTTGATGCGGCCGGCGATCGAATCCGGGGAGAAGCCGGCAAAGATCACCGAATGCACCGCCCCGATGCGGGCACAGGCCAGCATCGCGTAGGCGGCGGCCGGGATCATCGGCAGGTAGATGGTGACGCGGTCGCCCTTCTTGACGCCCTGTGCCTTGAGCACGTTGGCGAAGCGGTTCACCTCGTCATAGAGGCGCTGGTATGTGATGTGGTCCTGGGTGCCGGGCGTATCGCCTTCCCAGATCAGCGCCACCTGGTCGGCGCGCTGCGGCAGGTGCCGGTCGATGCAGTTGGCCGAGATGTTGAGCACGCCGTCTTCGAACCACTTGATCGAGACGTTCGGAAACTCGAACGAGGTATTCTTGATCTTGGTGGGCGCCTTGATCCAGTCGATGCGCTTGGCCTGCTCGGCCCAGAATCCCTCCGGATCGCTGACCGACTGCGCGTACATCGCCTCGTACTGCTCAGCGGTGACCCAGGTGCGGGCCTTCGCCTCGGCGCTCGGTTCAAACACGAGTTGCTCGCTCATGCCTTTCCTCCCAGACAATCTTGTTGGTTTGGGCCGTTACTAACCATCACTGGCGCGAGGCCGCAAGCATACCACTTGCCAATTGGACGATTTGCCGATCGGTACTAACCGTTATGGCTCCACGTCCTCGCGGTTAACCGAGCTGGCAATCGGTACTTCGGCAACCGCGCCCCAAACCCTAGAATGCGCCGTGATCTGGCCAAATGGGGGACGCTGCGCCATGACCGACGCGATGACCGACGCCGCCGTGGCCGCGCCTGAGGCGACGGCCGCCCGGTCGAGCGTGGCCCTGCTCGCTCACCGGCCGGCGCGTCATGGCGAGATCAAGCTCATCGTGTCCCAGCTCCACGCCGTCATCGATGAGTCGCCCTTCTACAACGAGCGCTTCAAGGCCTTCGAAAAGCGCCGCCTCTCGGCGGGCTACCTCGAGGCGCTGATGGAGGCCGACCCCTGGCACGTGCTGACCGTTACCCACCGCCAGGAGGTGGCCGGCGCCATCATTTCCGGGCCCGAGTTCGGTTCGCTCTTCCGCTATTGGTCCTGGGTGGCCCCGCAGTTTCGCGACACGCGGGTGAGCATGTACGGCATGCGCGCGTTCGAAGAGACCTTCGACAACGGGCGCTTCCACAAGGTCTTCACCTATGTGCGCCCGGAAAACGAGACTTCGCTCGCCCTTCTGCGCCGCTACGGCTACCGGCAGGTCTGCCTGCTCGAAAAGCACCTCTTCGGGCTCGATTTCGTGCTCATGGAAAAGCCCTACACCAAGCAGGTGGAGGGCTATGACAGCGGCATTCGCCTTGGGCGGCTCGCCGCCGCTAGGCGCTGGTTGAAGCGGCTTGCAGCGCCCTGAGGCGCGGGAAGATCGACACGTCGATGCGGGCCGCCGCGTAAGCCGTGCGCCAGAGCGCCAGCGACCACACCGTTATGGCGATGAGCGCGGCCACGGAAGCCCCAATCAGCCCCCATACCGGCACCAGCAGCAGGTTGGCCGTGAACAACGTTACCATCCCCAGCCCGATTGACGGCAGGCTGGCATAGGGCCGGTCGTGGATGGAAAGCACGAGCGAGGCCGGCCCGAACACCGAACGCACCACCGAGGCCAGGCACAGCAGCGCCAGCGGAATTGCGCCCGCGGTGAACTTGGGCCCGAAGAGCATCAGCGCGAACGGCCCGCCCACGGCCATGATCACGAACAGCACGAACGAAAGGCCCGTCGCCACCAGGTTGGCGTCGCCGACCTTGCGGTTGAAGCCCTCCCTGTCGCTCTTGGCCTCGGCCTCGAACATGTCGGGCACCGTGACCGCATAAACGGCCGCCACGCCGAACGAGACCAGGCTGAAAAGGCGCGTGCAGACGCCGAATATGGCCAGGTCCTCGCGGCTCAGATGCCCGGAGAGCAACAGCAGGTCGATATCGAAGAAGAAGTCCGTGGCGATGCCGATCAGCACCCATGGCGCCGCGAAACGCCACCAGCGCCGCACCTGCGCGGGCGCGGGCTCGACATCGGTCGGCAGCTTGCGCGCCGTGGCCACCACGAAGCCGAACTGCACCAACGCAATGACGAAGCAGAGCCCGGCGAACACCGCCATCATCTGGGAGAAACCCTGGCTCGGCTCCACCAGCGCCAGGCAGATGAGAAACGCCGAGATCGCCGCGATCGGCCGGAAGAGCGATTCCGAGAAATAACCGGCGAGCGGCCGCTTGAGGCCGACCAGCACCGCGCAGCTCACGTAGACGGTCGAGGCGCTGAGCGCCAGCACCACCGTGGGCACCCAATGGCTCTTGAGCACTTCGCCCGGCTCGCCGATGAAGCCGACGAAGGGCCAGGCCAGTATGCCGACGGCCAGTGCCACCAGCACGATGTGCCCATAGGCGCGCAGCAGGAAAGCGCGCAGCGAGCGCCCGTCCCCCTTGGCGCGATATTCCGACGCGAAATAGGCCCCGATGGTCTGGAAGCCCAGCGGCATGACCATCGCGATCAGGTTCGTGGAGGCCACGATGATGAGATACTCGCCCAGAGTTCCCGCACCCCAGGCGCGCGCGATCCCCGCCTGGGCGAGGAACGTGATGCCGGCGCCAGAAAGGCGCGCTCCGAAGATGACTGCGGATTGGGAAACCAGCCGCCGAAAAAGGCTCATGCGCTATCCTCGTTGCGCGCCTGATCAGGCTTTGCGCGATCCGACCGTATCCGGTCCGCCAGTCGACGGAGATGCTGCACTGCGTCACGTGCGGCAAACGCGCCCAGTCCCAGCATCAGTGGTACGGGCGCCGAAGCGAAGTTGGCGACCTGCGGCACGGGGGCAATCACCCCCGCGTCACCGACCATCCCCTTCTTAAACTGATGGAGACCCTGAAATCCGTCGGTCCCTCCTAAATCATACCAGCGGGCGCGCGTGTTATCGCGCAGCCAGCGGATGATGTGCCAGTGCATGAAGTACCCGGCGCGCAGCGGCAGCGCCCTGTCGTTGGTGGCTCCGTAAAGGTAGACGGCACGGTCGCCGGCCTTGAAGATGATGGCCCCGCCAACCGTCTCCTCCCCCTGCCGGACGAAGAACAGTTCGGGCCGCAGCGCCTCGTCCTCGATCGCCATGAGCCCGGCGACGGTTTCGTAGGCCGAATGGTCGGGGAATTTCTTGCGGTCGGTCATCGCCAGGTAGAGCGCATCGAACTCGGGCAGGCGCGAGGCGGGCGCATGCTCGAAGACGAGTTCCTGCTTCTCGGACTTGTTGAGGTGATAGCGCCACTTCTGGTGGAAGCTCTTGCGCTGCTCGGCATCCGTGAGGCGCAGGTTGACGATGTACCGGTTGGGAAACAGTAGCGCCGAACCCTTGCGGAAGCCGCGCTGCCAGAGAAACTCGGATTCGGAGTTGACCGGCGTCAGCGACGCGCGCGGCAGTACCGAGAGCATCAGCTTGCGCTTGTCGGCATATTCGCCGACCAGCGCCTCGATCATGCCCTGATAGATGGCATCCGCGTCCCCGCGCACTTCGTCCCTGAGGAGCGGGCCCCACTTGGAAACGGCGATGGCGCCCAGTCGCAGCGGCAGGGGCTGGATCATGACCAGCACGCCGCCAACCACCTCGCCATGCAGGCGGAACAGCAGCGCCTCGTGCTCGACCGAGGGCCAGCGGGTCCTGGCAAAGACGTAGAGCTGCTCCTGGCACACGCCGTCGAAATGGGTGGCGATCCGGTCCCAGGCTTCTCCGCTCACGCGCTCGACCGACAGGTCGGCCCGGCGCGGCGCCGCCTGGCGCGGCGCGTCGGATTGGGTCGCATGTTCGGCTGCCAGTGTCACGGTTGCCCTCCGGCCAGTTGCATCTGGTCGGCACGCTACCCGCGGGCGGTGAGCAAATCCTATAGCGAGCCGGTAAAACCCGCCCTTTCTATCGCCTTGGTTACGAAACCGTTGGCTAGAAGAACGGGATCACCGGCAGGGTGTGGCCGAGCAGCTGGTCGATGCCGTGATAGACCATACGCACTGCCACATAGAGGATGATGACGAGGCCGATCCACGAGATCCAGCGGTACTTGTGGAGGAGCCCGGCGATCAGAGAAGCGGCGACACCCATCAGGATGACCGAGAGCGCCAGACCGAAGATCAGGGCCTCCAGATGGTGCTGAGCCGCGCCGGCGACGGCCAGCACGTTGTCGAGCGACATCGAGACGTCGGCGATTATGATCTGCCAGACTGCCTGGCGCAGGGTCTTGCGCGGCGCCTTGCCGGCAATCTTGCCGTCGGCATTCTGGTCTTCGTTCGCCAGGGCCTCCTGGGCCTCGTGCTCTTCCTCGTGGCTGACCGTGAGTTCGCGGTACATCTTCCAGCACACCCAGAGCAGCAGCAGGCCACCGGCGACCAGCAGGCCGCCGCCGAGAGAGAGCAACTGGGTGGTGATGAGGGCGAACCCGATACGCAGCACCGTCGCCGCGATGATGCCTATGAGGATCGCCTTCTGGCGGATCTCTTTGTCGAGCCCGGCTGCCGCCAGGCCGATCACGACGGCATTGTCGCCGGCGAGTACGAGATCGATGAGGATGACTTGGATGAACGCGGACACCATCGAATAGTCTAGACCGAAAGGCATCCGGCAAATCTCCCCACAAAAAACAGGCGGCAAAAGCCGCTGGCGGCTATGTGGTGAACCCTCGCGCAAATGTGAAGGGGGCCATCGGGAAAAATTTCACGATACGAACCCTTGCTCGCGCGCGTACTGCTCGACGAACGTCCGGGCGTCCCTGTCGGGAGTAATCCCCAGCCCGGCCGCACGGGCGCTCGAGACCTCCGCCGGCCAGCTGCGCACCATCGGCAGGACTTTCGGATCGTCCCGGAACGTCACGCGTCGCCGCGCCTCGGGCCCGGCGATCTCCTCGAGGGCATCGAGCATTTCACGCACCGTCACCTGCACCGCCGGCAGCACCAGCGCCCGAGGCCAGCCGAAGGTCTCGGTCGGCAGGTCATGGACCTGCAGGATCGTCTCGATGAGCCTGCCCGGCGACATCAGCGCGATGGGCACGTCGTCCGGCACCGGGCAGACGGTCTCGCGCCCGGCCAGCGGCTCGCGGATGACCGCCGATATGAACGAGGAGTTGGCCAGGTTCGCCTTGCCGGGCCGCACCGCGATCGTCGGGAAGCGCAGCGCCCGCCCGTCGATGAGGCGCCGGCGGTCATAATCTCCGATGAGGTATTCGCAGCAAAGCTTCTGCACGCCATAGGACGACATCGGCGTGGGAATGGTCGCATCGCTCACATGCGTCGCCTGCGGCCCGCCATAGACCGCGAGCGAGGAGGCGAAAAGCAGCTTGGGCCGGCGTCCGCTCTCCGCCGCCAGGTCGAGGAGCGTCCGCGTGCCGTCGAGGTTGACGCGCAGTCCCAGTTGCAGGTCGGCCTCCGCCCCGCCGCTCACCACCGACGCCAGGTGGAAGATCGTGTCGGGGGTCCCATCGAGCGCATCGGCGAGCACCGCCCGCTCCGTGACGTCGCCTGTCACGATGCGCACGCGCGCGTCGGCCAGCGGGCGCTCGGGCGCCACCTGGTCGAGGATGGTCACCCGGTCGACGGCCCGCCGGACCCCGTTCTGGTCCACCATATCGTTGCGCGCCAGAACCGCCTCGGCCAGCCGGTAGCCTATGAAACCGGCGCCGCCCGTGATCACCACATGCATATGAACCTCCCTGCTTCCTACAATCTTCCATACCAGTTACGAAAAAAGGCAAGGCAAAAACCGCCGCGGCCCCTCACCGCCTGTTGATTTGGTGCAAAGCCCACGGCACCTTACGGATGGGTTCGGCGAAGCGGGAAGTGCGAGCGGGACTATAGGGTTGGAGAGCGCATGAGCGCTTACATACTGCGACGTCTCCTGCTGATGATTCCGACTGTGTTCGGCATCATGGCCGTCACTTTCATCGTCGTTCAGTTCGCCCCCGGCGGTCCTGTCGAACAGGCCATCGCCCGCATGAGCGGCACCGCCGTATCGGCGACCTCGAGCGTCTCGGGCAGCCAACAGGGCGATTTTGCCGGCCAGGGCCAGACCAGCGAGAGCGACAAGGCCTCCCTCTATCGCGGCTCGCGCGGCCTGAGCCCGCAGCTCGTGGCCCAGCTCGAAAAGCAGTTCGGCTTCGACAAGCCCCCGCTCGAACGCTTCGGCCAGATGCTCTGGAACTACCTGCGCTTCGATTTCGGCAAGAGCTATTACCGCGACATCTCGGTGATCGACCTCATCAAGGAAAAGATGCCGGTGTCGATTTCGCTGGGCCTGTGGATGACGCTGCTCGGCTACGGCATCTCCATTCCCCTCGGCATCGCCAAGGCCGTCCGCGACGGCTCACGCTTCGACGTCTGGACATCGGGCGTCATCATCGTGGGCTACGCGCTGCCGAGTTTCCTCGTGGGCATTCTGCTCATCGTGCTGTTCTCGGGCGGCAGCTTCCTGAGCTGGTTCCCGCTGCGCGGGCTCACGTCGGACAATTTCGCCCAGCTCTCCTGGCCCATGAAGATCGCCGACTACTTCTGGCACCTCGCGCTGCCCATCACCGCCATGGCCGTCGGCAGCTTCGCCACGCTGACCCTGCTCACCAAGAACTCGTTCCTCGAGGAAGTGCGCAAGCAATACGTCACCACCGCGCGCGCCAAGGGCCTGTCGGACAACCAGATTCTCTACCGGCACGTCTTCCGCAACGCCATGCTGCTGATCATCGCCAGCTTCCCGGCAGCGTTCGTGGGCGCCTTCTTCTCCGGGTCGCTGCTGATCGAGACCATGTTCTCGCTCGATGGCCTGGGCCTGCTCGGCTTCGAATCCGTTCTCAACCGCGACTATCCGGTCGTCTTCGCCACCCTCTACATCTTCTCCGTGCTGGGCCTGATCATCACCCTCATCTCCGATCTCACCTATATGTGGATCGACCCCCGCATCGATTTCGAAAAGCGCGGGGCCTGACATGCGCTTCGTCACCGCCGGCCTCGCTCCGCTCCACTTCCAGGCCTACGCACCGCCCGACGCCGTCGTCGCCGCCCCGGCCCCGCCGCGCTCGCGGCTTTCCCCCATCAACCAGCGGCGCCTCGCCAATTTCCGCCGCAACCGGCGCGGCGTCTGGTCGCTGTGGATCTTTCTCGTCCTCTTCGTGGTCACGCTCTTCGCCGAGGTCATCGCCAACGATCGGCCGATCATCGCCTTCTACAAGGGCGAACTGCTCGTCCCCGCTTTCGTGGATTACCCCGAAGCCAAGTTCGGAGGCTTCCTCGCCGTCACCAATTTCCGCGACCAGGTGAACCAGGACGAGATCAACGCCAACGGCTGGATGCTCTGGCCGCCGATCCGCTTCTCCTATTCCACCGTCGACGACTCCCTCTCGATACCGGTCCCCTCCCCGCCATCGTGGATGCTCACGCCCGAGGTCAACTGCGCCCGCTTCCCGCAAGGGGTCGATGACCCCAACTGCAACTGGGGCAACTGGCACTGGCTGGGAACCGACGACCAGGGACGCGACGTGCTGGCGCGCCTCATCTACGGCTTCCGCATCTCGGTGCTGTTCGGTCTGACGCTCACGATATTCTCGTCGGTCATCGGCATCTTCGCCGGCGCCATCCAGGGCTATTTCGGTGGCTGGGTGGACCTGATCGGCCAGCGCTTCATCGACATCTGGACCTCCGTTCCCCAGCTCTACCTGCTGCTGATCCTCTCGAGCGTGATCGCGCCCAGCTTCTGGGTGCTCCTGGGCATCCTGCTGCTGTTCTCATGGGTGGCGCTGGTGGGCGTGGTGCGCGCCGAGTTCCTGCGTGGCCGCAATTTCGAGTACGTCAACGCCGCGCGCGCCCTGGGTGTCTCGAACGCCACCATCATGTTCCGGCACCTCCTGCCCAACGCCATGGTCTCGACCCTCACCTTCATGCCTTTCCTCCTGTCGGGCTCGGTCACCACCCTCACCTCGCTAGATTTCCTCGGCTTCGGCCTGCCCGTCGGCTCGCCCTCGCTGGGCGAACTGCTCTCGCAGGGCAAGGAGAACCTGCAGGCGCCCTGGCTCGGCATCACCGGGTTCATCACCATTTCGCTCATGCTCAGCCTGCTCGTCTTCATCGGCGAGGCGGTGCGCGACGCCTTCGATCCGCGAAAGACCTTCGGATGACCGGCCCGCTGCTCTCCGTCCAGGATCTCTCGGTTCGCTTCACCAATGGCGAGCAGGTGCTCGACGCCGTCAAGCACGTCTCCTTCGACATCGAGAAGGGCAAGACGCTCGCCATCGTCGGGGAATCCGGCTCGGGCAAGTCCGTCACCGCCCTCTCGATCCTCAAGCTCCTGCCCTATCCCGCCGCGTCGCACCCGACCGGGCGCATCCTCTTTAACGGGGAAGACCTGCTGGCTATCGACGAGCGCCGGCTGCGCGGCGTGCGCGGCAACACCATCTCGATGATCTTCCAGGAGCCGATGACCTCGCTCAATCCGCTCCACACGGTCGAGCACCAGATCGGGGAAGTCCTCAGCCTCCATCGCGGCATGGGCCGGACGGCGGCACGCGCCCGCACCATCGAGCTGCTTGGCCTGGTCGGCATCGACAACCCCGAGCAGCGCCTTGCCGCTTTCCCCCATCAGCTTTCCGGCGGCCAGCGCCAGCGCGTCATGATCGCCATGGCCCTGGCCAACGAGCCCGACCTGCTCATCGCCGACGAGCCGACAACAGCGCTCGACGTGACCGTCCAGGCCCAGATCCTGGCGCTCCTCAAGGACCTCCAGGCGCGCCTGGGCATGGCCCTGCTCTTCATCACCCATGACCTGGGCATCGTCCGCCGCCTCGCCGACGAAACCTGCGTGATGACGCAGGGCGAGATCGTGGAGCGCGGCCCCACGGCCGAAATCTTCGCCCACCCCAGCCACGAATACACGCGGCACCTCCTCGCCGCCGAGCCCACTGGCAGGGCGCCCGCCACCGATGAGAGCGCCGAGACCGTCGTCGAAGCCGACAACCTGCGCGTCTGGTTCCCCATCCGGCGCGGCCTGCTGCGGCGCACCGTCGGCCATTTCAAGGCGGTCGATGACGTCTCGCTACGCGTCCGCAAGGGCCAGACCCTGGGCATCGTCGGAGAATCGGGTTCCGGCAAGACCAGCCTGGGCCTCGCCCTCCTCCGCCTCATTTCCTCGAACGGGCGCATCGTCTTCCTGGGCAAGGACATCCAGAACCTTGGCTGGAAGGAACTGCGCCCCCTGCGCCGCAACATGCAGGTGGTGTTCCAGGACCCCTACGGCTCGCTCAGCCCGCGCATGTCGGTGGGAGACATCATCGAGGAGGGGCTCAAGGTCCACGAGCGTACCCTCTCGCCGGCCGAACGCGAGGCGCGTGTCGCCCAGGCGCTGGTCGAGGTCGATCTCGATCCGCAGGCGCGCCACCGCTACCCGCACGAGTTTTCCGGCGGCCAGCGCCAGCGCATCGCCATCGCCCGCGCCCTCGTGCTGGCGCCCAGCCTCATCGTCCTCGACGAGCCGACCTCGGCCCTCGACATGAGCGTGCAGGCCCGCGTCGTCGACCTCTTGCGTGACGTGCAGCGCCGGCGCGGCCTCACCTATGTCTTCATCTCGCACGACCTGCGCGTCATCCGCGCCCTCGCCAACGACGTGATCGTCATGCAGGGCGGCAAGGTGGTCGAGAGCGGCAGCGCCGAACAGATCTTCGCCGCCCCGCAGAGCGAATATACCAGGGCGCTGATGTCGGCGGCCTTCGATGCGGCGGTGTGACCGGCCGGCCCCTGTTGTGCCGCGCCTGTTCCGTCCTAAAATCAGGGCGAATAGCCCAAGGGAGTGAAATGACATGAAGGCCCTCGTCTCGATTGCCGGGTTCGCCATGGCGGCTCTGCTCAGCGTGCCCGCGCTGGCGCAGGCACAACATGGCCCCTGGATGAGCGCCGTCTCGATGATGGGCGAGCCCAAATACAAGGATGGCTTCGCCCATTTCGACTACGTCAACCCGGACGCTCCCAAGGGCGGCCTGGTGCGCCTGTCGTCCGAGGGGGGCTTCGACACCTTCAACCCCATCCTGCCCCTGGGCGAACCGGCGGTGGGCATGGGCCTTGTCTACGAAACCCTGATGACGCCCTCGAGCGACGAGGTCTTCACCAAATACGGGCTTCTCGCCGAGTCCATCGCCTTCCCGCCCGACTATTCGTCGGTCTCCTTCAAGCTCAACCCCAATGCCAAATGGCAGGATGGCGAGCCGGTCACCGCCGAGGACGTGGTGTGGTCCTTCAACAAGCTCGTCGAGCTCAACCCCACCCGCCAGCAATACTATGCCGACGTCAAAAGCGCCGAGATCACCGGCGACGGCGAGGTGACTTTCACCTTCGACAAGACCGGCAACCGCGAACTGCCCCTGATCATGAGCGAAATCCCCGTGATGCCCAAGCACTGGTGGGAGGGCAAGGACGCCAGCGGCAAGCAGCGCGACATCGGCGCTTCGACGCTCGAAATCCCTGTCGGCTCAGGCCCCTACAAGATCAAATCCTTCACTGCCGGCCGCACTCTCACCTTCGAGCGCGACCCCAACTACTGGGGGGCCAACCTGCCGGTGAACATCGGCCAGGATAACTTCGACCAGATCCGCTACGAGTATTTCCGCGACACCGACGTCGAATTCGAAGCCTTCAAGGGCGACCAGTTCGACTGGTGGGACGAGAACCGCGCCAAGCGCTGGGCCACCAGCTACGACTTCCCCGCCGTCAAGGACGGGCGCGTCATCCAGGAGATGTTCGAGAACAACTATCGCGACAGCGGCGTGATGGTGGGGTTCATCTACAATCTGCGCCAGGAAAAGTTCAAGGACGAGCGGGTGCGCGAAGCGCTCAACTACGCCTTCGACTTCGAGGAACTGAACCGCACCCTCTTCTACGGCCAGTACAGCCGCATCAGCTCCTTCTTCTACGGCACCGAACTGGCCGCACCCGCAGGCCTGCCCACCGGCAAGGAACTCGAAATCCTCGAGAGCGTGAAGGACAAGATTCCCGCCAGCGTCTTCACCACGCCCTTCGCCAACCCCGTCGCAGGCGATTCAACCAAGCTGCGCGCCAATCTCAGGCACGCCCTGCAACTGCTCGGCGAAGCCGGCTACAAGCTCAATGGCAACCAGCTCCAGGATGCCAACGGCAACCAGCTGTCGTTCGAGATCCTGCTCAACGGCCCTACCATCGAGCCGGTGGCCAGCGCCTTCGCCAACAACCTTAGGAGCATCGGCGTCAACGCCAACGTGCGCTCGGTCGATTCGCCCCAGTTCATCAACCGCCTGCGCACCTACGATTTCGATGTGGTCTATAGCGGCTGGGGCCAGACGCTGTCGCCCGGCAACGAGCAGCGCTTCTTCTGGGGTTCGGAGGCTGCCAAGCAGCAGGGTTCGCAGAACTATTCGGGCATTTCCGATCCGGGCGTCGACGCGCTCATCGACAAGATCGTCTTCGCCACCGACCGGGAAACCCTCGTGGCCGCCACCCACGCGCTCGACCGCGTGCTCCTGGCCCACAATATCGTGGTTCCCAGCTACACCCTGCGCGCCTCGCGCATCGCACGCTGGAACCGCTTCAGCCACCCGGAAAACCTGCCCGAGTTCTCCATCGGGTTCCCCACCGTCTGGTGGTTCGACAAGGACAAGGCCGCCCAGACCGGCGGCGCACAGTAGACGGACCTCTCCGGTGGGAGCCCCAGGCTTCCACCGGCATCATTTCAGATTGTGTTCGCGCGCGTCATCGCGCCTTCGCATGCATCTGCAACACTTTGGGGAGAGACGCCCGGTCCGCCAATGGGATCAAGGACTTAGACGTTGGTGGGTGCGCACGGACTCGAACCGTGGACCCGCTGATTAAGAGTCAGCTGCTCTACCATCTGAGCTACGCACCCGGCTGAACCGCCGGTTCCAACGTGGCGCCTCTCTAGCAAACGTCTTTGTGTCTGTCCAGCGCTCCACACCACTTTTCCGCCAACGGCGTTTTGCTAGGATAAGTTACGCACAGGAACCGGATTTCCATTATGGATCAAAGTGTTAAAGAGGCTTCGAGCCTCATTATGATTCCAGTGGACTGGCTTTTGGCCAATTCCATCTCCATCATTTCTGCACTCCTGGTGCTGGTTTTGGGCTGGTATCTGGCCCGCACCGCCTCCCGCCTGATCGAAAAGACCATGCCGCGCGCCTATGGTGTGGACAAGAATTTCGTTCCCCTGCTCTCCCAGGTCGCACGTTACGGCATCCTGGTGTTTGCCATCATCACCGCCCTGAGCATGATCGGCGTCGCCAGCACCTCGATCTATGCAGCCCTCGCCGCGGCGGGCCTGGCCATTGCACTGGCTCTCCAGAACACGCTTTCCAACATCGCGGCGGGAATCATGCTGATTCTGCTGCGCCCCATCGCCATCGGCGAATTCATCACCGGCAATGGCGTGGCGGGGGTGGTCGTCGAGATCGGCCTTTTCGGCACGCGCCTGCGCTCCTCGAACGGGCTTTACGTCTTCACGCCCAACCAGCAGCTCTGGACCTCGGCCATCACCAACCACAGCCGCGAGCCGCGCCGGCGCATCGACGTCAACGTCTCGATTCCCGATTCGCTCGATATCGCCAAGGCGCGCAAGATTCTCCTGCGCGTCGCCACGGCCGACAAACGCGTCCTCGTCGATCCGCTTCCCAACGTGCATGTGGATAGCTTTTCGGGCAGCACGGTCGCCATGCAATTGCGGGCCTGGGTGGCCACGCCCGACTACCTCGCCACCCTTTACAGCCTCACCGAGGAATCCAAGATCGCCCTCACGCGCGAACTCAACGCCGAGGCCAATCACCAGATCGCCGTCGCTCCGGACCCGAACGTGCCGAGCCCGGAGACGAACTGACCCCTATTCGTGCCCGTTGAGGCCCTCGAATGCCGTCTTGCCCCAGAGGGCCTCGACCTTGGCATTCTTGCCGCACCCGGCGCGATAGGCCTTGTAGTGGGCGGAGTTGGTCTTCCAGAAATTCTGGTGGTAGTCCTCGGCCGGATAGAACTGGCTGGCCATGGCGATGGTCGTGGCGATCGGCTTGCCCAGTTCCTTGGCAACCTGGCCCTTGCTGGCTTCGGCGGCGTCATACTGCGCCTTGTCGAGCGGGAAGAGGCCGGGCCGGTAGCTGTCGCCATAGTCGCAGAACTGGCCCTGCCCGTCGGTGGGGTCGGTCATGTGCCAATAGGCGGCGAGCAGTTTCTCGTAGCTCGTGACCGCCGGATCGTAGGTCACCCGCACCGCCTCGCGGTGGCCGGTGGTTTCGGTCGAGACCTGTTCATAGGTCGGGTTGGCCACGTGCCCGCCGATATAGCCCGAGGTCGTGTCCAGCACGCCCGGGGCATGGTCGAAATCGCTCTCGATGCTCCAGAAGCAGCCGCCCGCGAAGATCGCGACGGCAGTCTCCTTGGCTTGTACGCCGAAGGTGAGCGCGGCGGCCGCCACGGTAACGGCGATGCCAAGCTTGCTTTTTCTCATCTACCCTTCTCCCCGGGGAAATCGCGTCGCACTGTTCGCCCCGTAACGCTTCAATGCAAAGCAAAGATACGTTAGCCAGTGCAGTGAAGTTTCTCCATCGGCCGCGCGCGCAGCTCAAGGTTTCGTTATGTCCCGACCCACCCTCACCCCGCTGGCGCAGAGCCTGCCCGAATCGGTGCCGTTCGTCGGCCCCGAAGCGCTCGAACGGCGTTCGGGCCACCTTTTCCGCGCGCGCCTGGGCGCCAACGAGAGCAGCTTCGGTCCGTCCCCGCGCGTCATCGAGGCCATCGCCGCTGCTGTCTCCAGCGTCTGGAAATACGGCGATCCGGAAAACCACGACCTGCGCCACGCCCTCGCCGCTCATGTCGCCGTTCCCGTCGCCAACGTCATGGTGGGCGAAGGCATCGATGGCCTGCTGGGCCTGGTGGCCCGGCTCTACCTCAACCCCGGCGATGTCGTGGTCACTTCGCTGGGCGCCTACCCCACCTTCAATTTCCACGTCGCCGGGTTCGGCGGGCGGCTCGTCACCGTGCCCTACGAGAACGACCGCGAGAGCCTCGCCGCTCTCGCCGAGGCCGCCCAACGCGAAAATGCCCGGCTCGTCTACCTCTCCAATCCCGACAACCCCATGGGCACCTGGTGGTCGGCCGCCGAGGTCGAGGCATTCGCCGCGAGCCTCCCTCCGACCACGCTCCTCCTGCTCGATGAGGCCTATGGCGAAACCGCCCCTGCCGGCACCATGCCGCCCCTGGCCATCGACCGCCCCAACGTCATGCGCTTCCGCACCTTCTCGAAGGCCTATGGCCTTGCGGGCCTGCGTTGCGGCTACGCCATCGCCGATGCCCCGGCCATCGCCGCCTTCGACAAGGTGCGCAACCATTTCGGCGTCAACCGCCTCGCGCAGGTTGCGGCCCTCGCCGCGCTCGCCGACCAGGACTACCTGCAAGCCACCATCGGCAGGATCGCGGCTGGGCGCGAGGCCATCGCGGCAATCGCCAGCGACAACGGCCTGGTCCCGATCCCGTCGGCCACCAACTTCGTCACCATCGATTGCGGCCGCGACGGCGCCTACGCCCTGTCGGTGCTCCAGACCCTCGCCGCGCGCGGCGTCTTCGTGCGCAAACCCATGGTCCCGACCCTCGACCGCTGCATCCGCATCAGCGTCGGCCGCCCCGAAGAGATCGCGATTCTCGCTGAAGAATTACCCGGCGCACTCAAGGCCGCGGGATAGCGCGAGACTAACCCCGCGCTTTCCCACCGCCGATCTTCCCCGGGCAAGATCGGCGGTGGAGCAAGCCCGTGGGTGGGAAACGACTGAAAAGGTGTCGCGAGCTCGATGGGGCAGCGCCGCTTCACGGCACCTGCCCCACCAAAATCCCTAACCCGCCATCGCGCCTTGTGCGGCCTGGCCGCGGTCGATCAGCAGGCGGTTATAGGCGTTGAGATAGGCGCGGGCAGAAGCCACCAGAGTATCGGGTTCGGCGGCGTTGCCCGAGGCGATGCGGCCGCCCATTTCGAGGCGCACATGCGCGCTGGCCTGGGCGTCGGTACCGCCCGTCACGCCGTCCACCGCGTAGAGCACGAGATGGGGCTCCTTGCCGACGGCCTGCTTGATGGCGTTGAAGATCGCATCCACCGAGCCGGTACCGTCGAAGCTTGCCGTCACCGTCTCCCCGTCGATCGAGAGCGTCATGTCGCAGCGATGCGTGCCGCCGGTCTTGCTCACCACTTCCATGTCGACCAGCTTGATGCGGTCGTCGGCAGAACCGGATTCGTCGTCCACCAGCGCAACGATATCGGCGTCGTAGACATGCTTCTTGCGGTCGGCCAGGTCCTTGAAGCGCACGAAGGCTTCCTGGAAGGCGTTGTCGCCCAGTTCGTACCCGAGTTCGCGCAGCTTGTCCTTGAAGGCGGCGCGTCCCGAGTGCTTGCCCATCACCAGCGTCGTCTCTTTGATGCCGACGCTTTCCGGGGTCATGATCTCATAGGTCTGCGCATTCTTGAGCATGCCGTCCTGGTGGATGCCGCTCTCGTGCGCGAAGGCATTCTTGCCCACGATCGCCTTGTTGTACTGCACCGGGAAGTTCGAGGCCGCCGAGACGATCTTGGAGGCGCGCGCCAGGTGCGTGCTCTCGATTTCGGTATGGTAGGGCATGGCGTCGGCACGCGTGCGCAGCGCCATCACCACTTCCTCGAGCGCCGCGTTGCCCGCGCGCTCGCCCAGCCCGTTGATCGTGCACTCGATCTGCCGCGCCCCGCCGATGACGCCGGCCAGCGAATTGGCGACGGCAAGGCCCAGGTCGTTGTGGCAGTGGGTGGAGAAGATCGCCTTGTCGGCATTGGGCACGGTGTTGATGATGTGCCGGAACATCGCCGCATATTCCTCGGGCACCGCATAGCCCACAGTGTCGGGCAGGTTGATGGTGGTGGCGCCGGCCTTGATCGCCGTATCGACGCATCGCGCCAGAAAATCGAGCGGCGTACGCGTGGCGTCCATGCCCGACCATTCCACATCGTCGATGAGGTTGCGCGCCTGGCTGACGGTCTTGGTGATGATCTCGATCACCTCGTCCTGCGTCTTGCGCATCTGGTGGGCGAGATGGATCGGCGAAGTCGACACGAACGTGTGAATGCGCCCGCGCGGCGCAAAGCGCACCGCCTCGCCGGCGCGGTCGATATCGGCCGGAATGGCGCGGGCGAGACCGGCGATGACCGAGCGCTTGGCGCGCTTGGCCACGGCCACCACCGCCTCGAAGTCGCCATTGGAGGCGATCGGGAAACCGGCTTCGATGATGTCCACGCCCATATCGTCCAGGATCTCGGCAACCTGGAGTTTTTCCTCCAGCGTCATCGTGGCGCCGGGGCTCTGCTCACCGTCGCGCAGCGTGGTGTCGAAGATAAAGACCCGATCCTTGTTGCTCTGCGTGTCGGGGGTCTGCGTAGTCATCTTTGTCAATCCTGATCAAACGGCCGGGCCTGAAAGCCATGCGGCCGGACAAATCTCTTGTTCGGCTCGTTGCGCGCATCCCCTGACCACCCGCCCAGATCGTTCTGGGCCGCCGGCTATCAGGGGCTGATAAGGAGAAGAAGAAGCGCGGGAAGCAGGAGCAAACCAAGCATGATCATCAGGCGGTTGTCCGCCTGGCGCTTGGCTGCAATGGCAATGGCGCGACTGCGCTGCATCGACTGGTCCTGGGTGCCCGTATGCACTTTAGACTCGTAAAATGCGCGAATTCCGCCGCGTGCGCAACCCACTGCGTGCACCAAATGGTTAGTTGAATGCAAAAACCGCCGAGAGCAGCACGCCCAGGAACGCCACCGCCGTGATCTTGCCCGCGGTGGACGCCGTCTCGAGCGCCCCGGCATCCCCGTTCTGCGCCCGCTTGAAGCTGATCCCGCCCACGACGATGGAGACCAGCATCACAACGATAAGCCCCATCTTGAGCCAGAACCAGACACTGGCGCCCGATACGCCCCCGTAGCGCATGACGAGAAGAACCGGCCCCGTGATCAGCAGCACGATCATGGCGGCGCGCCCGATACGGGCGAGAATGCCCGCCATGGCGAACAGCACCGCCCGCGTCTCGGGAATGGCCGTATGAAGCCGGCTTTCGATCAGTGGCATCGCCACCGTATTGGCCCCGCCCGCCACGAACGCGACGATGTGCAGCCACAAGAGGATGTCGTAGAACAGGTCCATGTCCGCCCCCGGCACTCAGCCCTCAACCGATAGCATTGGCGTCGGCCCGGGCAAGGGGCGAATTTCAACTATGCAGAGGTGATTGCACCGGGCCGGCGCGACGCCGGTCAGCGGACCGGTTCGTCCCAGTGCAGCACCCCCTCGGCGATCAGCACCGCCTCTCCGCCGACCCGGCCCTGCACCAGCCTGCCACCCGCCTTGCGCAAGTAGACCTCGATCAGGCTCGGCCGCCCCATCTCGTGCCCCTGCCGGATGCGCACCCGCGCCTCCCCGTCATCAAATCCGATGCGCTCCGCCAGGGCGCCGGTCAGCGAAGCCGCCGCGCTGCCCGTTGCCGGGTCCTCCCCGATCAGCGCCGAGAGCATGCGCGCCGCGTAGTCGTTCTCCGGCTCCTCCGGTGTCGCCGTGAAGGCGAAGACAAAGTGACGGCCGATCGGGAACGTCTCCGCCCAACCATTGGCGTCGAGTCGAATCCGCGCCAGCGCCTGCGCGTCGCGCACGGGCACCAGGTAGTGCTCCACCCCAGCTGACCACACCGCTGGCGCAAACCCCTCGCATCCGATGTCCTCGGGCAAGAGGCCGAGGGCCGCGGCGGTGCGCTCGATCCCCGCCGCCTCCCCCGCCACCGCCGGCAGCCGCGGCAGGTCGAATTCGGCGTGCCCCAGTGTCTGGCTGGCCAGCGCCACATCGGCGACGATGAGCCCGACCTTTTCCTCGATGGTCACGCGCTCCGCCTGATGCCGCAGCCCCAGCGCCACCGATCCTCCAACCGTGGGATGCCCGGCAAAGGGCAGTTCCCCGCCCACGGTGAAAATCCGCGCCGATGCCATATGGGCGCCATCCGCGGGCGCGCTGAGGAAAATGGTCTCGGAAAGGTTGAACTCCCGGGCGATGGCTTGCATCTGCTCGCCCGAAAGCCCATCGGCATCCATGACCACGGCCAGCGGATTGCCCGCGAAGGCGCGGTCCGTAAAGACGTCCAGTATCTGGTAGTTGAGCCGCATGATCAGGCCTCCGGCAGCGCCAGCGCCGCTGCATCCTTGCCCAGGTATTGGGCGATGGCCTTGACCACCACCGCGTGGTCCCGCCGTTCGGGCAGCCCCGAAACGACGATGGCCCCGATCACCCCGGCTCCGGCGACACGGATCGGAAACCCGCCCCCGGCCAGCACGTAATCCTCGGGCGGCAGGGCCCGATGCTCAGCCAGCAACCGGTCCTCGCGCGGCAACTGCTCGAGCACCATGCGATAGCTGCTTTTGTGGAAGCGCCGAACGACATTGGCCTTGCGCCGCACCCAATCGGAATTGTCTGCCGTGGTGCCGGGCCGGGTCATGTAGAACAGTGGCCGGTCCCAAAGCACGATCGAACAGACGATGCCGAGCTTTTCGGCAATCGCCATGTCCCGGATCGCCGAACCGATGGCAAATGCGGCGTCATCGTCGAAGCTCTCGAACACCAGGGCCCGTTCCTGCTCGATGACCCCGGCAATATCGTCGGCGCCGGCCATTATTTCTCTCCCGCGTGCAGCGCGGCCCAGGCCTCGTAAAGCGGTTCGCGGCTGGGGGGCTGGGCCTCGAAATTGACCATGTCCGGATCGATCTCAACCCAGGGCATGCGGCTGGATGTCCACACATTGCCCACCGGCACCGCCCAGGACGGGTCGTCCAGCGTTCCCGGCCGCACGACTTTCATGTCGGGAGCGGCGACCGGATCGTTCCACACGCGCGTTCCGCATTTGGCGCAGGCCACCAGCCGCACGTGGCGCCCGCTGTCGGCGACCTTCTCGTAGAACGTCAGCTCACCCGCAAGATGCCGGAACGCCGAGGTCTTGACCGGCATGGAAATGCCGAAGGCCGCCCCGGTCATCTTCTGGCAGTCGGTGCAATGGCAGTTGTAGACGCCCAGGGGCGGCTCGGTGAGTTCGTAGCGGACGGCGCCGCACTGGCAGCCGCCCTGCTGCGGAAAGCTGGGAAGGGGCAATTGGTGTGTTCCTCGTTGTGGCTATTCGGCCGGGTTTGACGCCGTCTCGCCATGCCGGGCCCGCTCCAGCCGCGCTTCCTGCTTGAGATAAGCCTGGGCATCGCTGGATTGGAACATTTCGAACTCTTCCTCGTGGTCCGAGATCGGCGTCATGGCAGTGCTCCTATAGGACTGCCATTCGTCGCCGTTTTCAACCATCTGCCGGATCCGGACGTAGAAGGCAGGGGACAAGGCCCTCGCCCCCTCCCCACAAAGAGGGGAAGCCATGGGGCCCACCCCTGCCATCGATCTTCCCCCGAACTTGATCGGAGGGCCACGATACCTCCACGCAAGCAGAACGTTGAAACACGCCTCAAAAACAAAGAGGGGCCTCGCGGTCCCCCTTCAATCTCGTCTTGCGCAGAACCTTAGTTCTTCGCCTTGTCCACGAGTGCGCCGGCCTTGATCCAGGGCATCATGGCGCGCAGCTTCTCGCCGACTTCCTCGATCTGGTGCTCGTCATTGAGGCGACGGGTGGCCTTGAAGCGCGAGGCGCCGCCCTTGTATTCCTGCATCCACTGCGAGGTGAACTTGCCGGTCTGGATGTCCTTGAGGATGTTCTTCATCTCGGCCTTGGTTTCCGAGGTGATGACGCGCGGACCCGAGACGTACTCGCCCCACTCGGCGGTGTTCGAGATCGAGTAGTTCATGTTGGCGATGCCGCCCTGGTAGATCAGGTCGACGATCAGCTTCACTTCGTGCAGGCACTCGAAATAGGCCATTTCCGGAGCGTAGCCGGCTTCCACCAGCGTCTCGAAACCGGCGCGGATGAGCTCGACCAGGCCACCGCAGAGCACGGCCTGCTCGCCGAAGAGGTCGGTCTCGCACTCTTCGCGGAAGTTGGTCTCGATGACGCCCGAACGGCCGCCGCCGACGCCCGAGGCATAGGCCAGGGCGATGTCATGGGCATTGCCCGAGGCATCCTGGTGAACGGCGATCAGGCACGGCACGCCGCCGCCCTTCTGGTATTCGCCGCGCACGGTGTGGCCCGGGCCCTTCGGCGCGATCATGATCACGTCGACGGTCTTCTTGGGCTCGATGAGGTTGAAGTGGACGTTCAGGCCATGCGCGAAAGCCAGGGCGGCGCCGTCGCGGATGTTGTCGGCGATGTGGTCCTTGTAGATGTCGGCCTGGAGTTCGTCCGGGGTCAGCATCATGACGAGGTCGGCCCAGGCGGCAGCCTCGGCGACGCTCATGACCTTGAGGCCTTCGCCCTCGGCCTTCTTGGCCGAAGCCGAACCCGGACGCAGGGCGATCACGACGTCCTTGACGCCGGAGTCGCGCAGGTTGAGCGCATGGGCGTGGCCCTGCGAGCCGTAACCGACGATCGCGACCTTCTTGGACTTGATGATATTCAGATCGGCATCCCGATCGTAATAAACGCGCATGGGTCTCTCCTCTTTGCGTCCTTGTTAAGCCCCGTAGAGGGCAAAAAACTGTTCCGTGGCGGCCTTGGCCTCGGTCTCGATCCGCGTCGCCTTGAGCGTCTCGTCGCCCAGCAACATGCGGATCTGGGTGTCGCGCACCACCAGCCCGTAGAAAGTCCGGTAGGCTTCCTCGCTGCTCTCGAACCGCAGCAGCCGGGCATCGCGCCCCGCCTCGAGGATCGGCTTGAGCCGCCGCCGGATCGCCAGCGGCCCGTTCTCGAGCACGATCCCGCCCAGCCCGCGCTTTTCAGCGTTCGCATGGGTAATGGCCAGCCGGTTGAGCGTCACCGACACCTCCCCCACCAGCGTCGCCAGGAGGTCGCGCGCGAACTGCTCGATACTGGTGCGCAGCGACGCAGCATCGATCCGGTGCCGGTCGACCTGGGGCATGCGCACCTTGGCCGCCTGCCACTGCACCGTCGCCGTCAGCAACCCGTCGCGATCGCCGAACCACTTGTAGAGCGTTTCCTTCGAGCACGAGGCGCGCCGTGCCACCGCCGTCATGGTGAGCGCGTCTCCACCCTCGACCAACAGATCGAGCGCCGCCGTCAGCACCTGCTGCTGACGCGGGGTAAAAGCCTCATCCTTGAGCGCAGCCGTCGCCACCGCCAACCATCCTCCATCACTCGCGAAGAAAGGCGTACCGTACCGTACGGTTCGGTGCAAGTGGGAAATGTGGATGCTGAGGGAAGACGAAGAAGAACGGAACTTATCTTCGCACGCCATCGCAGAAACGGGCAGCAGTTTCGGCAGTCAGCTCTCCCTTGACCCTCGTCAATAACGCCCCTCCTCTGGCCGCTACGGTGACCTCTTTCGGGAGGTGCCATATGCCAGGCCGCAAGCGTAACCGTCTCCTGCCATGGTTCATCGGACTGGCGATCGTGCTGGTCGTGATCGGCTATGCAGGCTACCAGATGGTGGCCACCAGTTGCCCCGTCACGCCGCCGATCGTGCTGATGGTTCTCGGCGTCGTGCCCTTCGTCTACCTGGCCCTGATGTACCTGGCTTTCACCAGCCAGGAGTAGCCGGCCGGGGCCGGCACTTGCGCCCTTTCCCCACGGAATCCCGCCCCGAGGTGGCCGCGGGGATCAAATTCTGTTAAGAGGCCCCCTCAAGCGGCCACCCCGGTCGCTTCCGCCTGCCATACCGGTGAGGCGAGCATAAGGTTAGGAAAGTTTTTGCAGGTTCAGGTACGCGACAACAATGTCGATCAAGCTCTAAGAGTTCTAAAGAAGCGCCTTCAGCGAGAAGGCGTGTTCCGCGAGATGAAGCAGCGGAAGTATTACGAGAAGCCCTCGGAAACCCGTACGCGCAAGAAGGCCGAGGCCGTGCGCCGCGCCCGTAAGAACGCGCGCAAGCAGGCGATCCGCGAGGGGTTGATTGCCGGGCCCAAGCGCCCCGCTCGCCCCAACAATGCACGCCCGGCGGCCCGCCCCGCGACTTAAGTTAGGCGCTAGACTGATGGTCCGTTCAATGAGCCGGCCATCAGTCCCTGATGCAGGCGCCTGATCTGGTTCGGCCCCAGCACACGATTTCCGATCTTGAGCGTGGCGCCTCGCAGGCTTACCGGCGCGGCGTGCTCGATTGCAAAACGGACGGCCTTGGCCACGGAGCGGAAACGCCGCGGCCCCTGTGCGAAAGCGCTCGCGCTGTCGCTGCCCAGGAAAAGCTCCCCGGGCGCCTTCAGGATATGGATATGCATTGAGTTCTTTCTGCCGGTTTCGTACCGGTCTGGTTCAGCGCGGCTGGCGCTGGAGCGGGTGTCCGGGCTTCACGCCCTCGCCCTCATTGTCTGTCGTCGCGCCAGGACCGGGACCGGCCGGCGCTCGCGCGCGGCCCGTCTCCGACGGCAAAGCGACGGATCGATGGAAGCCGCCCAAGGCGGCTTGCCGCGCACCGGAGTGGCGGCGTCGGATTGGACTAGCGGTCTGCCGCTTCGCTCATCGTTTGCCGATGGCGATGCTGAACACGCGCTCGTTTGCCGACTTGACGGATTTCGTGGCGGAGCTGGGAGACAGGTCGACTTCCTCGACCACGCGCTCGTTGCTTTCGCCCCAGGATTTCACCCGATAAAGGACCGGGCCTTTTTCGTGCGGCAGGCACGCCACGACTTCGCAAGGCCCCGTTGGGCGGTTGCTGTGCCGCGGTGCGGAACGCAAATCCAGCATCTGACCGACTGCGTAGCGGTGCGACATGGCGCGCTCCTGTAGGTGGCGGAGGCACCGATCGGCGCCTCCACGTTGCTGGCCTCAGGCGAGCTGGACGTTGACCGCGGACTCGCGTCCGTCACGGCCCTGCTCGAGGTCGTAAGTGACCTTCTGACCGTCGGCGAGGCCGGAAATGCCGGCGCGTTCGAGCGCGGAAACGTGCACGAAGGCATCCTTGCCGCCCGTATCCGGGCTGATGAAGCCGAAGCCTTTGGTGGAATTGTAGAACTTGACGGTGCCGTTGATCATGATGGCGCCTTTCAAAACAGCTCGAAGCAGCGCAAACGAGCAGGTTTCTCCCGCGCAACATGCATCGGGAGCCTAAAACGTTTGCAGTTCGCTAGGAAAGCCCATCAACCGGCATTGCCGGGAAGGTCAGGCCGCCAACAGGGGCACAAAACGTATGGCTCTGAGCATCTACCCCAATTGCGCCTAAGTCAAGGCTGCCAAGGATCTATCGCCAATTAAGCCTCGAACGGGCGCCTCGCGGCCCGCCTACCCCGCCACCTCGACCGCCAGCCGCCGCGCTTCGTCCAGCCACTCCGCCCGCTGCGCCTGCGAGCTCGTCGCAACCACCCCGAATAGTCGCCGGGTCAGTTGCTCCACCCCGCAGAAGCCGAGGATGCAGTCGCGCCAGATGCGTTCGAGCGGATCGCCGAACACGGCATGCTCGCGCGCCAGTTCCGTATTGCCAGTGTTGATCACCAGCGCCGCGCGCGTTCCCAGCAGGCCTTCGGGGGGCGAGCCCACATCCTCGCCCTTGGCGAAGGAATAGGCCGCGTTGGGCGCAAAGACGCGGTCGATCCAGCCCTTCATGATCGCCGGCGGCGCGCCCCAGCAATTGGGATGGACCACTGCCAACAGGTCGCTCGCCAGCAGTTCGGCGATATGGGCCCGCACGATCGGATCGGTCGTAGGCTCGCCACGCGACTCGGCCGGTGTCAGCAGCGGCGGAAAGGCCTCCGCCGTGAGGTCATGGAAGGCAACCTCGATGCCCGCATCGGCCCAGGTGTCGCGGATCGCCCGGCCGATGGCGCCGCCAAAACTCTCGGGGTCCGGATGCCCCACCACGACCATTGCCCGCATCGACGCTCCTCCCACCTCGCAAATCGCTTGAGTCTCATAATCTGGCGCCGCCCCGATGGCCATGACCCGAGAGCCTTGACTCCTGCCGTCGCTTAGTCCATAACCATTTCGTTATCGAACGAAACGGTTATCAACATGACCCCCTCAGAACGGCTCGACGCAACTTTCCTGGCCCTTGCCGATCCCACCCGCCGCGCCATTCTGGCGCGCCTGGCGTCGGGCGAAGCCTCCGTTGCCGAACTGGCCGAACCCTTCGACATCAGCCAGCCCGCCGTCTCCAAGCACCTCAAGATCCTCGAGCGCGCCGGCCTGGTCTCGACCGGCCAGTCCGCCACCCGCCGCCCGCGCAAGCTCGAGGCCGCCCCGATGGCCGAGGCTTCCGCCTGGCTCGACGAATACAAGAAGTTCTGGGAGGCAAGCTACACGCGCCTGGATGCCCTTCTCAAGGAATTGCAGACCCCGATCAACGCCAGCGACAAGAGGAAGTCCTGATCATGCCGGCTCCATTGACCGTATCGACGCCCAGCGAGCGCGAACTCGCCATCACCCGCCAGTTCGACGCGCCGCGCGATCTCGTCTTCCTGTGCTACTCCAGGCCCGAACTGATCCGCCGCTGGCTGGGTCCCCCGGATTGGACCATGCCCACCTGCGAGATGGATTTCCGCGTCGGCGGCAAGTGGCGGTTCGTCCTGCGCAGCCCGGATGGCTTCGAGATGGGCTCGGGCGGCGTCTATCGCGAAATCGTCAGCCCCGAGCGCATCGTCAACACCGAGACCTATGACATGGATTGGACGGGCGGCGAGGCCATTGCCACCGTGAGCCTTGTCGAGAACGCCGACGGCACCACCACGGCCACCACCACCGTCCTCTATTCTTCCAGGGAAGCCCGCGACGGAGCCGCCGCCTCCCCGATTGCCGAGGGCATGGAAGTCAGCTTCAAGCGGCTCGACGAGCTTCTGGAAACCCAACCGGCGGCCTGACGCCGCCGGCACTTCAAGACCACCACCGCTGAACGTCAAAGCCCGGAACGCACCCGTTCCGGCAACGGGATCGGCCGCCCATTCGCCGGCCACTAGGAGAAAAAAATGACCTTCGACCTGACCCGCACTACCCCCTCCGGCACCATCGTTTCAGCGCTGCGCAGCGTCGGAGCCGTCGCCGCCGGTTTCCTGGCCATCGCCGCACTTTCGACCGTGGCGGACATCGCCGCGCACAATGCCGGTCTCTTCCCTGCCGACGGCAGCCCCAGCTACGACAACGCCGCCTTCCTCGTCGCCTTCGGCTACCGCACCGCCTTCGGGGTCCTCGCCGGCTACATCGTCGCCCGGCTCGCGCCCCACCATCCGACGGGGCATGCACTGGCGCTCGGCGTCATCGGCCTCGTCCTCGGGGCGCTCGGCGCCGTCTCCATGTGGGGCATGGGCCCCGCCTGGTACGCCATCGCCGTCGCCCTCGTCGCCCCGCCCGCCACCTGGCTGGGCGCCCGCCTCCAGACCAGCCGCCATTGAGCGCATCACCCTTCAAAACGAGGAGAACTGCAAATGCCCAAGATCGTACCGTGTCTCTGGATGGACGACCGCATCGAGGAAGCCGTGAACTTCTACGTCTCCGTCTTCGGCGATGCCCGCATCATCAAGACCGAAGGCTATAGCGACGCCGGCCCGGGCCAGAAGGGCAAGGTCATGACCGTCGAATTCGAGATCGAAGGCCAGCGCTTCATGGCCCTGAACGGCGGCCCCATCTTCAAGTTCAACGAAGCGGTCTCGTTCGTCGTCAACTGCAAGACCCAGGCCGAAGTCGACTATTTCTGGGAAAAGCTCACCGCCGACGGTGGCCAGGAAAGCCAGTGCGCCTGGCTCAAGGACAAATACGGCCTTTCCTGGCAGATCGTCCCCGAGGCCCTGCAGCGCTACCTGGCCGATCCCGATCGCACCAAGGCCAATCGGGTAATGGAAGCGATGCTCAAGATGCAGAAAATCGACATTTCCGCCCTCGACCGCGCCTACGCCGGCTGACTTCCTGCCCCCACTCGATCACAACCTCCTGTCGGCCTTGACGAGGCCACAGGAGGTTGCTGTGCTCTGCCGAACCCGCCCCAGCCCAGGAGCGCCCCGATGTGCCGTAACATCAAGACCCTCTTCAATTTCGAGCCGCCCGCCACCCAGGACGAGGTTCGCGCCTCGGCGCTCCAGTTCGTGCGCAAGCTATCCGGCTTTACCCATCCGTCCCAGAAGAACGAGGCCGCCTTCTACTATGCGGTCAACGAGGTGACGGCGGCTGCCCAGCGCCTGCTGGACAGCCTTGAAACCAACGCCCCGCCGCGCGACCGCGACATCGAGGCCGAGAAGGCCCGCGAACGCGGCCGCAAGCGTTACGCTAGGGAAACCGCCTGACCGGCAGGTTACTTGCCGTAGCTCACCCGCCAGATGGTGCCGCTGCCGTCCTCACTCACAAAGAGTGAGCCGTCCTTGGCCACGGCCACGCCCACCGGGCGTCCCCAGACCTCGTCGTTCGAGATGACGAAGCCCGTCATGAAGTCCTGGTATTCCCCGGTCGGCTTGCCGTCGGCATCAAAGAGCAGCCGGACCACCTTGTAACCGCCGCGCGGCGCACGATTCCACGACCCGTGCATCGCCACGAACGCATTGCCCTTGTATTCGGCGGGGAACTGGTCGCCCTCGTAGAAGGCGATGTTGAGCGGCGCCGAGTGGGCTGCGAACAGCACGTCGGGCACCGTCACCTGGCCCTTGAGGTCCGGACGCTTGCCGGCAAGCCGCGGGTCCTCGTGGTCACCGATATAGTACCAGGGCCAGCCGTAGAACGCGCCTTCCTTGACGCTGGTGGCATAATCGAACGGCAGGTTGTCGCCGAGCGCGTCGCGTTCGTTGACCACGCACCAGAGCGCATTGGTCTGCGGTTGCAGGGTCATCCCCGAGCAGTTGCGCAGCCCCGTGGCAAAGACACGTTCGTTCTTGCCGTCAGGATCGAAGGCCAGCACGTCGGCCCGGCGCTCCTCGCTGCCCCAGGTGGCGCCGAGCGCGTGGTCCTTGGCCCAGGCCTCGACGCCGCCTTCGGGTTCGGGCGCCATGTCCTCGGCCACGTTCGAGCCCGACCCCACCGAGAAGTAGAGCGTCTTGCCGTCCGGCGAGAAAACCACGTCGCGCGTCCAGTGATGGTTGGGCGGAATGCCTTCCAGGATCACCTCGGGCGCGCCGCCGGCCTTCAGGTCCCCGCTCTTGTAGGGGAAGCGCACCAGTCCGTCGGCATTGGCGACATAGACCCACTCGGGGTTATCCCCCGGCGGATAGAAGGCGATGCCATAGGGCTGGTTGAGCTTGTCGGTGGCGAAGACACCTTCCTCGGTCGGCTTGGCGCTGCCTTCGGCAATTCTATAGACGCGCACCTCGTTGGCGGCGCTGTTGGCGACGAAAAGGTCCCCGTTCGGCGCGAAGCGGATGGCACGCGGATTCTTGATCCCCTGCGCCACCAGTTCGACCTTGAACCCGTCCGGCACCTTTGGAGTCAGCCCGTCCGGCAGCGGCACCCCGTGCGCCGAATTGGAGGCCGAGGGCGTGGCGCCCGGCTTGGGCAGGTCATCGACGGTGAAGTGCCGGGTCACTCCCGGCGCGTCCTTGGACCAGTCCCCGAAGGCGGCGTCTCCGCTCAGCACCTGGCCACTGGCAGCGCCGCTCTGGGCGTTTGCAGCGGCACCTGCGGCGAGGAAGGCGGACATTGAAATGGCAACGATGGGTATGAACTTGAGCATGGTTCCCTCCTTGAAATGCCTGACCGGCAAACGCCTCGCCTCCCTGCCCGTTCCGTCCCACACAAAACCTTGAGCCGCTTCCGAGGCAATCAATCGCATCGCCACAGGCTGCAACTTGCGCCAAGGCGTCCTATAGATTTGGCTCACTTTTTCGAGTCGGCACCCTGGACCCGCCATGACCAAGCTCTCCGTCAATCTCAACGCTGTCGCCCAACTCCGCAACCGGCGGAACCTGCCCTGGCCCAGCGTCACCGGGATCGCACGCATCGTGCTGGACGCGGGCGCCAGCGGCATCACCGTCCATCCGCGCCCTGACGAGCGCCACATCCGGCGCACCGATGTCTTCGAGCTCAAGGAACTGCTGGTTTCCGAGTATCCGCAGGCCGAGTTCAACATCGAGGGGTACCCGAGCGAGGAATTCCTGGCTCTGGTAGAGACAGCCGATCCCGAACAGGTGACGCTCGTCCCCGACGATCCGCAGCAGGCCACGTCCGATCACGGCTGGGATTTCACCGGCAAGGGCAATTTCCTCGCCTCGGTTGTCGGACGCATCCGCACGCCTACGCGTCGCATTTCCCTTTTCTGCGATCCCGACGCCGGTGAGGCCGGCATTGCCGCGGCCCGCGCCACCGGCGCCGACCGCATCGAGCTCTACACCGGCCCCTATGGCGGTTGCTTTGACGATCCGACCCGCGCCGAAGCCGAACTCGCCAAGCTGGCTGACACCGCCCGCGCCGCCATTGCCGCCGGCATGGGGATCAACGCCGGCCACGACCTGACCCTCGAAAACCTGCCGAAATTCCAGGCGGAAGTCCCCGGCGTGTTGGAAGCCTCGATCGGCCACGGCATTACCGCCGACGCCCTCATCCTCGGCTTCGCCGAGGCTGTCCGCCGCTACCGCGAGGTCCTGGGCGATCTCTGATCGCCCCTCGCCTACCGCTTGCCGAAAGCCTTCAGGAACGTTCGCACCGCGTTGGTCGCCGCCGAGCGGATTTCCGCCGGCCTGGGTGCCTGCCCGATTTCGCGCGTAACCGCCAGGTCGGCATTGACCAGCGCCATGAATTGACGCGCCGCCAGGTCGGGATCCTCGATATCGAGATAGCCCTGGTGCGCCAGCTTGGCGAAGCGTCCAGAAATCGCCGGCCAGTTGCTGCCCGGCCCATATTGCTTCCACGTCTCGAAGAGCTCGGGATAGCGCGGGCCTTCTTTCTCGATCAGCGTGCGCAACGCCATTGCATCGGCGTCGCACATGCAATTGCTGCACAGGCGCATCGCGAACTCGACGAGGTCCGATTCGAGATCGGTGGGATGGTCCGGGAACGTGCCTATGGTCTGGATCAACCGGTAGCTCGAGCGCGCCGACACCTCGGCCACCACCGCCACGAACAGTTTTTCCTTGTCCCCGATATGGTTGTAGATCGTCTGTCGTGAGACGCCGGCCTCGGCCGCGATCAGGTCGATACTGGCGCCAGCCACCCCTTCCCGCACGAAAACGGCTGTCGCTGCATCCAGGATGCATTTGCGCTTTGCGCTCTGCCCGCGCTGCATGGCGGGTTCGCGGATCAACTCAGACAGAGATTCCATGCCGCGAATATAATGGGGCTTGACGAATTAGACAACACTGTCCAAAAATGTGGACATTGGAGTCGCGGCCCCGCTCCTCCCGCTTACGCGCGCCGCCTCTCCACGACATCACGATCAGTTTATGAAGGCGATCCGCGCATATGGGTGCAGCGGATCGTCGTTCCAAGGGGTTTTCCATGAAGAGCGATATCCTTCGCGCAGCCCTTGTCCTCGGCCTGTTGTCCGTCGTCGGACCGTTCGCCATTGACATGTACCTGCCCGCCCTCCCGGCCATCGGGGCAAGCCTGGGGGCCGACACTGCCCAGGTCCAGGCCAGCCTCATGGCGTTCATGGCGGCCATTGCCGTCTGCCAGCTTGCCTATGGCCCAATCAGCGACATGGTCGGCCGCAAGCCGCCACTCTATTTCGGCATCGCCCTGTTCACGCTGGGCTCCATCGGCTGCGCCCTGGCGCCCAGCATCGAATGGCTGATTGCCGCCCGTTTCGTCCAGGGCATCGGCGCCTGTGCGCCCATGGCCATCCCCCGCGCCGTCGTGCGCGACAACTATACCGGTACCGACGCCGCCCAGCTCATGAGCCTGCTCATGCTGGTTTTCTCGGTCTCGCCCATCCTCGCCCCGCTTTCGGGCAGCCTCGTCATCCAGTTCGGCGATTGGCGCGCCCTCTTCTGGGTGATGGCCGTGGTCGGCGTGCTGGGCCTGCTGCTCCTCGCCTTCTTCCAGCCTGAGACCCGTCCGGCCTCCGCGCGTGTCGAAAGCAGCCTGGGCAGCGCCCTGCGCGGCTATCTGATGCTCCTAAAGGATTGGAACTTCCTGGGCCTCACCTTCATCGGCGCCTTCGGCATGTCCAGCTTCATGGCCTACCTGGCCAATTCGTCCTTCATCCTCATCGAGCACTACGGCATCTCGCCGACCTTCTATAGCTTCATGTTCTCGATCAACGCCGTGTCCTTCATCGGGCTCTCCCAGTTCGCCGCCTATTTCGGCAAGCGCTTCGGCTTCAACGCCGTCGTGCGCACCGCCGTCACCGGCTTCCTCGTCGTCACCTCCGCTCTCTTTGCGACCTTTGCCGCCGGCATCGACAACCTGGTGATCCTGGCCGCCCTGCTCTTCGTGGGTTACGGCTTCCTCGGCCTCGTCGTCCCCACCACCGCGGTGCTGGCGATGGAAGAGCACGGCGAAATCGCCGGGACCGCCTCCGCCCTCATGGGAACGCTCCAGCTCGTCACCGCCGCGGTGGTGATGGGCATCTCCGGGGCCTTCTTCAACGGCACGGCCCTGCCCATGGTCACCGTCATCGCCGCCTGCGCCGTCGCCGCCTTCATCCTCACCCAGCTCACCATCCGTGGTGGCCGGCGTATCGTGGAGGCTCCGGCCGAATAACCTTCCTCTCCAAAGGCCAGTCCTGAGACTGAGGGCGCGGTGTCAGACCCGCGCCCTTTTCTTTTACAGCTTTCAAAGATTGGTTCATTATCGCGAACAGTCCATTCCGCTCCTCGAACAACCTCGCCTCGCGCCCTCGCGCCGTTCCCGCCATCGGCTCGAGACGCCCCGAAACCCGGTTGGTTTCGTTTATGTGCCTGACTCACATCGTTGATCCCGGGTGAAACCGGTGTGTCCACCAACCAGCATTGTGCCTTCTTGAGAGAATCCTGGGCAGGAACATATTCAGCGTCAGTTACTGTTTGAGACTGAAGGAGACCACAAATGTCCAAACCCAAGATTGCCGTCATCATCGGCTCCACCCGCGACACCCGTTTCGGCGCCAAGCCCGCTCAGTGGATCTTCGATCTCGCCAAGCAGCGCGACGACCTCGATGTCGAACTGGTGGACCTGAAGGACTTCGACCTGCCCCTGTTCAACGAAGCCGCCTCGAACGCCTGGATGCCCTCCCAGGACCCGAAGGCCGTTGCCTGGCAGCAGAAGGTCTCGAGCTTTGATGGCTACATCATCGTGACCCCGGAATATAACCGCTCGATTCCCGGCGCCCTCAAGAACGCCTTCGACCAGGCCTATGTGGACTGGAATAAGAAGCCGGTCGGCTTCGTGGCCTACGGCACCGTCGGTGGCGCCCGTGCCGTCGAGCACGCCCGCACCATCGCCGTTGAGCTGCAGATGGTCCCGGTTCGCTCGGGCGTCCATATCGGCGGCGGCGAGTTCGTAGCCACCGCCTTCCAGGGCAAGGAGATTTCCGAGATCGAAGCCGCGATCCTGCCCAGCGCCAAGGACATGCTCGACCAGCTGACCTGGTGGGCCTACGCGACCAAAACTGCCCGGGAAGAATCGGTCGCCGAAGCGGCCGAATAAGTCTCCTTCACGTACGCTTCCCGAGCTGGGCGGCACCTTCGGGTGCCGCCCTTTTCGTTTGCTCACCCGCAACCTTATGCACATGCTAGGGTTGAGTGTGGCAAAGAAGGGGTATACAAGCCGCCCGCCTCGCCGCCAGATGAGCAAAGGTTCATGACGCAAGTGGATGTCGCCGGTCCTGAAACCGGCAGTGTAGAGCCCGAACAGGCCGAACACGCACAAAAGCACTTGCCAGTGCTCATTCTTGGAGCGCTTGGCGTCGTCTATGGAGACATCGGGACCAGCCCGCTTTACGCCTTCCGTGAAGCGCTGCACGGCGCCACCGATGGCACGCCCGAGCACGTGGAAGTTCTGGGAATACTCTCCCTCATCTTCTGGGCGCTCACCATCGTGGTCACCATCAAATATGTCGGCTTCGTGCTGCGCGCCGACAACAAGGGCGAGGGCGGCACGCTCTCGCTGATGTCGCTGGCCCGGTCCAGTTTCGCCAATCGGCCCGCCTGGGTGCTGTTCCTGGGTGTCATCGGCGCCTCGCTGTTCTTCGGCGACGCCATCATCACCCCCGCCATTTCGGTGCTGTCGGCCGTGGAAGGGCTGGAAATCATCCAGCCCAATCTCACGCCCTGGGTCGTACCCATCACCGTGGTGGTGCTGATCATCCTCTTCACCGTCCAACGCTTCGGTACGGGGGGCGTCGCCACCGTTTTCGGGCCGGTAATGGGCGTGTGGTTCCTGGCCCTGGGGCTCTCGGGCCTCAATCACCTGGTCCACAATCCGAGCGTCCTCGTCGCGCTCAACCCCTATTACGGCGTGCTCTTCATCATCGATCACGCCCACCTGGCCGCCATCGTGCTTGGCGCCGTCTTCCTGGCCGTCACCGGCGCCGAGGCGCTTTACGTCGACCTTGGCCATTTCGGCCGCAAGCCCATCACCATCGCCTGGCTCTGGATGGTCTTCCCCTGCCTGCTGCTCAACTATTTCGGCCAGGGCGCCTTTGTCCTCGGCCACACCGAGGCGGCTTCAAATCCCTTCTTCCAGATGCAGCCCGAATGGGCGCTGGTGCCGATGGTGGCGCTGGCGACCGCGGCCACCGTCATCGCCAGCCAGGCCGTGATTTCGGGCGCCTATTCGCTCACGCGCCAGGCCATCAACCTCAACCTGCTGCCGCGCATGGATATCCGCCACACGTCCGAGAACGTGTCCGGCCAGATCTACATGCCCTACATCAATTCACTGCTGCTGGTGCTGGTCCTAGTGTTGGTCGTCGCGTTCCGCAGCTCGACCTCGCTATCCGCCGCCTACGGCATCGCCGTCACCGGCGAGATGCTGGTCACCGCTGTGCTGCTGCTCGTGGTCATGTGGCGAATCTGGAAATGGGGCCTGCCCGTGGCCATCGCCATCGTCACCCCGTTGTTCATCATCGATCTGGGCTTCTTCGTATCGAACCTGACCAAGTTCACCCAGGGCGGCTGGGTTCCGGCCCTGGTTTCGGTGATCCTGATCATCGTCATGTCGAGCTGGATGGCCGGCCGCCGCCGCCTCGCCGAAAAGACCCGGCGTGACGAAGTTCCGCTGGAGTTCCTGGTCCAGAACCTCACCAAGAAGAAGCCGACCATCGTCCCCGGCACTGCCATCTTCCTCACCAGCGATATCGAAGGCGCGCCGACCGCCCTCCTGCACAGCCTCAAGCACTACAAGGTCCTGCACGAGCGCAACGTCATCCTCACCGTCGTCACCTCCTCGGCCCCGACCGTTGCCGACGACGAGAAGGTGCGTATCGACGCCTATAACGAGCTTTTCTGGCGCGTCATCGTCACCTTCGGCTACATGGAAACGCCCAATATTCCCAAGGCCCTCGGCCTGGCGCGAAAGCTGGGCTGGAAGTTCGACATCATGTCGACGAGCTTCTTCCTCTCCCGCCGCGTGCTGAAGCCTTCGGCCAAACGCGGCCCGATCCGCTCGATCACCGACCGCATCTTCATGACCATGGCCCGCAATGCCAGCGACGCGACGGAATACTTCCATATTCCCACCGGCCGCGTGGTCGAGATCGGCACGCAGCTGACCATCTAGGAAGGGTCTGGCACCCCGCAGGAGCGCCTTCCCCGGCCAAGGCCGGGGCTCACGCTCAACACGTTCCTGCTTGAAAGTCCCTGTCCCCCGGCCTTGGCCAGGGAGGAAGGCATGGGATCGACCCTATTCCTTGGGCATATCCGGACAGACATAGGGCACGTCCGCCGGCTTGAACCGCTGCTCGCCGGCGGGCGACTTGAGCACCAGTTCATCGGCGGTGAGCGACACGATCTCGGCACTGATCGGCATGCCGTCCTCTTCCCAGCTCAGATGCGTCGCGTCCACCTGTTTCCAGGCCGAGAGCCGGTGCGTTTCCCAGCACGAATCGGAGATCAGCGTGCCATCCGAAAGAAACACCTGCATGGCCCCGGGCAGGTCCGTATCCTGCTGCACCCAGACCCGATCCGTCAGCCCGTCACCCTGGGGCCTGCCGCCCTCCTCGGCGATCGCCGGGAGGCATGTGCCCACGCCCCACATGGCCAGTAACGCGATTACGGCGGTCTTGGTGGTCATCGGCCTGGGCTCCTCTTGTCGGTCCCGCTGAACTGGGGATCACGCTCGGTCCTTGCAAGAGCGCCCTGAAATTTCGGTGATTTTTCGGCAGAGGCAGGTTTCGATTGTGAATTTTCGGCAACACTCGCCGCCGGCTAGCCCCGCATGGTCCGCAGGAAATCGAGGATCACCCAGGCGGTGAAATCGGGTTTTTCGAACGCCACGCCGTGCCCCGCGCCCGGCACGATCGACAGGTGCCCCCTGGGGAGCGCCCGCCACATCGCGACGGCGTGCTCAACATGGATGTTGTCGTCCTCGCCCTGCATCACCAGTGCCGGCTGGGCGATCCTGCTCAGGTCTTCGTCCGTCAACCGCGGCTCCGAGAACCAGAGCGCGAACATGCGCTCGGAGACCGAAGCAAAATGCTCCGCGCCCTCGGGAGCACGCTGGCCGTAGTCGGCCTCGAGAAACCGGTAGACCTCCGAGCCCGGCGCGACGTCGAACGCGTCCTGCCCCTCGTAGTGATAATTTGTGCCGATCAGCACCATGGCCTCGATGAGGTCCGGCCTTTGCAGCGCCGCGAACAGGGCCGCGATGCCTCCGTCGCTCCACCCGACCAGCACATGCGGCCCGTCCCCGAGCCACTCGAGGAACTCGATGACTTCGGCGCCCATGCGCCCATAATCGAAAGGCCGCCCGTCGTCCGACGTGCGGCCCTGCCCGATGCGATCGAACCCGATCAGCCGGTATTGCTGGCCCAGGGTCGGTCCGAGGGCATCGAGCAACTGCTCGGAATACCCCAGCCCGCCATGCAGGAACACCAGCGCCGGCCCGGAACCGCGCTCGCTCACCCAGACCTTCCGCCCGCCTATGTCGGCGTAGGCCCCCTGAAACGCAGCGCCGTCCCCGGCCATGTCCGCTCCTTACATGCCCTCCGGCCCGCGCGAGATCGCGGCCAGCCCGGTGCGCACCACTTCAACCAATCCCAATGGGACCATAAGGGCAATGAACGAGTCGATCTTGGAGGATTTTCCGGTCACCTCGAAAACGAAGCTCTCGGTGGTGGCGTCCACCACCTGCGCGCGGAAGGCATCGGCCAGGCGCAGCGTCTCGGAGCGGTGCTCGCCCGTGCCCTTGACCTTGATCAGCGCCAGCTCGCGCTCGAGCGCGGCGCCCTCGGCGGTCAGGTCGTGCACCTTGTGCACCGGCACCAGCCGTTCGAGCTGCAACTTGATCTGCGTGAGCGTCTTGGGAACGGCGACGGTGACCAGCGTGATGCGACTAAGTCGCTTGTCGTGTTCGGTCTCGCTGACGGTCAGGCTTTCGATGTTGAAGCCCCTGGCGGTGATGAGCCCGACGACACGCGCCAGGATACCCGGCTCGTTGTCCACGAGCACCGAGAGCGTATGCCGCTCGGGCGTTGCGGTTTCCTGGGTCAGGAAGTAGGCCGATCCGGTCGGCAACAGGCTTGCGTTCATTTTCTATACGTTCCTCGAAACACCGGTGCGTGGGGCCTCCCCCACCCTTATTCCCTCCCCACAAGGGGGAGGGAGACGCGTTGGCTTGATCCCGCCCCATCTCCTCCCTCCTCTTGTGGGGAGGGACCGAGGGTGGGGTGAGCCGCCCGCGCCTAAACCAGCATCTTCCCCTTCTCATCAATGATCGAACCGATGTCCGCCGTATCGGGCAGGATGATCTCGTTATGCGGCTTGCCCGACGGGATCATCGGCAGGCAGTTCTCGTCCTTTTCAACGATCACGTCGAACAGCACCGGTCCGGGGTAATCCAGCATCTCCTGGATCGCCGCATCGAGCTCTGCCGGGTTCTCGCAACGGATGCCCTTGCCGCCATAGGCCTCGGCCAGCTTGACGAAGTCCGGCAGGCTCTCGGCATAGGAATGCGCGTAGCGCCCGCCATGCAGCAGGTCCTGCCACTGGCGCACCATGCCCATGCGCTCGTTGTTGAGTATGAAGATCTTGATCGGCAGGCGATACTGCGCCGCCGTGGACATCTCCTGCATGGTCATCTGCACCGAGGCTTCCCCGGCGATATCGATGACCAGCGCGTCCGGATGCGCCACCTGCACGCCCACCGCTGCCGGCAGGCCGTAGCCCATGGTGCCGAGGCCGCCCGACGTCATCCAGCGGTTCGGCTCCTCGAAATGGAAGTGCTGGGCGGCCCACATCTGGTGCTGGCCGACTTCGGTGGTGATGTAGACGTCCTTGCCCTTGGTCGCCTCGTAGAGCCGCTGGATGGCGTATTGCGGCTTGATGGTCGTTTCCGAGTTCTTGAACCCGAACGAGTTGACCGCACGCCACTTCTTGATCTGCTCCCACCAGGGCGCGATGGCCTCGGTGCGCGGCTGGTTGGTGCGGCTGCGCCAGATGCGGATCATCTCTTCCATCACCAGCCCGCAATCCCCGATCACCGGAATGTCGATGACCACGTTCTTGTTGATCGAGGACGGGTCGATATCGACATGGATCTTGCGGCTGCCCGGCGAGAAGGCGTCGATGCGCCCGGTGATGCGGTCGTCGAACCGCGCCCCGATATTGATCATCAGGTCGCAGTCGTGCATCGCCAGGTTCGCTTCGTACGAACCATGCATGCCCAGCATGCCCAGCCATTGCGGGTTGCTCGCGGGGAACGCGCCCAGGCCCATGAGCGTGGAGGTCACCGGGAAGCCGGTGATCTCGGCCAGCTCGCGCAGGTGCTTGCTTGCTTCCGGTCCCGAGTTGATGACGCCACCGCCCGTGTAGAACACCGGCCGCTCGGCCCGCAGCATCAGGTCGACCGCCGCCGTGATGGCGTCGAGGTCGCCCTCCACCTTGGGCTGGTAGCTGGCATGGCGGAAATTCTCGAGGTCGGGGCGGATATATTCGCCCACCGCGAACTGCACGTCCTTGGGGATGTCGATCACCACCGGGCCCGGCCGCCCGGTCGTGGCGATATGGAAGGCCTCGTGCATGATGCGCGGCAGGTCCTTGACCGATTTGACCAGGTAATTGTGCTTGGTGCACGAGCGCGTGATGCCGACCGTGTCGCATTCCTGGAAGGCGTCAGAGCCGATGAGGTTGGTCGGCACCTGCGCGGTGATGCACACCAGCGGAATGGAGTCGAGCAGCGCATCGGTCAGCCCCGTCACCGCATTGGTGGCGCCCGGGCCCGAGGTCACCAGCACCACGCCCGGCTTGCCCGTCGAGCGCGCATAGCCTTCGGCCATGTGGGTCGCGCCCTGCTCGTGCCGCACCAGGATGTGCTGGACCTTCTCCTGCTGGAACATCGCGTCATAGATCGGCAGCGCCGCGCCGCCCGGATAGCCGAAGATATGCTCGACTCCCTGATCCGCCAGCGCCTGCACCACCATCTCGGCGCCCGTCATCTTCTCAGCCATCGCCAAAAATTCCTTCCTCACCACGGCCCATCCGAACCGCCTAAAACCCGGGCCTGCCTCCGCCTCCCCCTCTCCAGGGAAGGCCGGGGCGGGAGTGGGCAAAGCCCACCGAAACCCTCGAACCACCAACTCGGGGCCCACCTCTCCTCCCTCCCCCTTGTGGGGAGGGCCGGGGTGGGGGTGGGCCAAACCCACCGAACCCATCATTTCCAACCCTGCGCTCCTTTCCGCCCGCGACGGAAAAAAGGCAATAAAAAAGGCCCCATTCGGGACCTGTTTTCGGCGCACCAGCTCGCTCGCGGGTTTCTAACCCACGTTGCCGATGCGCCTACCTACTACGAGAATGAGTGCCCGCACGGGACCTCTCCAAAAAATTGAACGCGGTAGGGATAGGCGTGGGCGGGGGTGGGTGTCAAGGGACTAGTGAACAACCGATCCGATGTCCCCCGGAATCCCCGAAGGAACGAACTGGTCATCCCTCGACCCGTCGACTGGAAGCCCCAGCCTAATTCTCATAGCAGCAGGAGAGACGAGCAATTTCGCCGCCAATGCCTCAGGGGTAAGCACGCCGTCTCGCTGAAGTTGAACAATATGGCTTTGAGGCATCAGGAGACTAGCTGCGAACCTATTGGCTTCCGTCTCCTCACGTGGACCTATTGCCGTGTTGTGATAGCGTCCGGCAGACGTGCTGCGGTAAACTCGATCGTCATCAATCCCCCGCCCTATCAAGTGCCGGTGCAGGAAAAAGTGGCCCAACTCATGTGCGATCGTGAATCGCTTGCGCGCAGTGGAGTGGCTTGCGTTCACGTTAATTTGGTAGCTACCAGTTTCGGGTATCGACACCAACTCTCCCGAGATATCGGTGTCCAGCCAAGCTTCATGCAGCCTAATGCCGAATTCACGGCATATTCCCTCCAAGTCCACGGGGACCTTAGTTTGGGCCCTACGAATCGTCTCTGCTAGCGTCATCTTGGTCTGTCCCTTGAGCAGCGGCTATTTCGTTCGCCTCTTGATCTGTCACTGTTACCGCTCGTGCCAACTCCATATAGTCACGAACGAGCGAGGGTAACATAGCCTCCATTCTGTTTACCGCATCTTGCTCCAGGCGCCGGACGGCCTTCTCTAGCTCTTCCCTGGCAGCGCCGGCAGCAACCTGCTCTGCTCGATACTTCAAGAAGTTAAAAAACGGGAACGCCAGCAAGGCAATAAGCAACGCAATAAGAGCCATTAGTGCTGATAGATAGTCAAGACGGCCAAATTCCGTGGCCGCGTTGAAGACATTCGGATCCGCTGCCATACCCCCTCCAATATCAGCGATTGAGACGCTGACTAATTAGTGATAATTCGTTCAATAAACAGGAGATTTTTATGGCTGTCTACATCGTGAGCTACGATCTGCGCGCGCCAGGCCGCGACTATTCAACGTTGTACGCGCGCCTTGGTCAGTGGAAGGCAGTCAGAGGTCTAGAGTCTGTATGGTTCATAAACTGGGATACCACGCCAGTGAAGATACGTGATGACCTTCGCCAGTATGTTGATGCGAACGACTTGCTTTTCGTAGCCGAATTGAAGGGCCCGAGTGCGTGGTCCGGCTTATATGGCAATGCGGCCCAGATGCTCGTAACGTGGATTGATAACGGAAGTCGGTAGCCCCTCACCTGCTCACCACCGCCAACTTAACCCCCAACCCCACAAACGCCGCCGCAAACGTCCGTCGCATCCACATCATCACCTTCGGCCGCGAAACCACGTGCTGCCGCACCGCGGCGGCGCACACGCCATAAATCGCGAACACCACGAACGTCAGCGCCATGAACACCGCGCTCAGTTCCAGCATCTTCGGCACCGCCCCGCTCGCGCCCGGGTCCACGAATTGCGGCAGGAAGGCGAAGAAGAAGATCGAGAGTTTGGGGTTGAGAATATTGATCAGCACGCTCTCGACGATCACCTGCCGGGCCGAGCGCGGCGCGCTCTGGCCTTCGACATTGAGTGCGCCCTTCTCCCGCAGCGTCTGCCAGGCCATGTAGAGCAGGTAGGCCACTCCGGTATACTTGATCACCTCGAAGGCCAGCGCGCTTGCATGCAGGAGCGCCGCCAACCCGGTGATCGCCGCCGCCATATGCGGAATGATGCCGAGCGTGCAGCCGAAGGCCGCCACCAGGCTCGCTTTCGCCCCGCGCGTCAGCCCGGCGGCCAGCGTATAGAGCACGCCCGTTCCCGGCGACGCCACGACCACCAGGGTCGTGATGAGAAATTCGATGCTCATCGTGCTGCCTCCCGCCTGAGAGACTACCAGCCGCCATCCCTTTGGCAATCCGTGTGTTTCGCGAAGGCCACCCCCGCGCCCCCTACTCGCTCACCCCGCCCGATTTCGGCTGTCGCCACTGGTTGGCCCGGATGTTGACCGCCGCCTTCTCCACCGTCTCGACGATGCGCCTGGCTCGCGTCTCGTCGGTCCTGGCGCCCCCGATCCATTCGAGGATCGCCCGCTTGGCCGAGCGCGGGAAGGCCGACCAGTAGCGCAGCGCCTCGGGGTTCGCTGCCAGCGCCGCCGCGAGATCGTCCGGCTCGGCCAGCGCCTCCACGGCATCGAGCGCGTTCCATTGCCCGTTGCGCCGCGCGGCCTCCACCAGGCGCATTCCGGCCGGGGCCATCGCTCCGCTGGCAATCAGCCGCTCGACCCGGGCGCGATTAACCTGCGACCAGGCGCTGCCTTCCCGGCGCGGGGAAAGGCGCAGCATCGAGCGGGCGTCGTCCAGCTTGCGCGGCAGGCTGTCCACCCAGCCGAAGCACAGCGCCTCCTCCACGATCGCTTCATAGGGCACGTGCCGCCCGTCGCCCTTCTTGTAGGTGACCAGCCAGATACTCTCGCCCTGCCCGTGGTGCCTCTCGAGCCAGCCGCGCCACTCCGCCCGGCTGGTCACCTCCACCATCTCATGCTTGCCGGCCATTCCGCGTCACCCGCGTGGTTGCGCCGCCGCCAGTCTAGCGCCCTCGCAAATCCGGCGAAACCAGACCGGCGCCGATCTCTCCCCCGCGTGCCCGTTCCGCCTAACCCACGGAGGCCATGGGCAAATCGCGCCGCGCCCGCCGACTTATCCCCCGATTTTGCTTCTCGCGCATACTTTGCCCATCCCTCCGCCAATAGCGGGGCACTGACGAGGTGTCCGGCGGCCGGTGGCGAGTTCGGGCTGCGGTTTCGCGAACGCAGCTTGCGTCACGGGGTTCTGGGAGTTGGGGGAAGCAGGGGTCGCCCTGTTTCCGGCCTAAGTGTGACGTGACCGGCCCGGAGTGCGCTCGCGGGCAACTTGCGTGTACGGGTTCGTAGAACCCCAACGCTCAGGGGCGAGGCGAGCCTCGTTCATCCATCTTGTGTTCGTGAGGCAGACCTCGCCCCGAGCCGCCGTCCCTGCAGCACCCGCCGGCCTTGTGGCCGGGCGGCGCTTCGGCGCGCCTGCTTGCCCAAGAGACGGTCAAGAGACGGTCAAGCGACGGCCATGACGCGGCCGTGACCGCGTTTGCGGGCATATGCCCCTTCCCACAAGCCGCTCCAGCCAATAGTGATTTGGACGTTGCCGTTCAGGAGGCTTTCGCCCATGTCGCTGCGCTGGCGCATCCTTGCGCTCGAAATCGCCAGCCTCGTCTTCATCCTCGCCATGATCGCGCTGATGGCCGGCGCGTTGCGCCTGTCCGGTCATTTCGCCGGCCGGGTCGATGGCGTCCACAAGCGTTTCGAGGCCTTGGCCGATCTCGATGGCCGCGCCAACAATTACGGCGAGCAGGTCGCCAGCACCCTGCTGCTGGGCCGCGAGAAGATGGCCGACCTGCAGACCGCGCGACTCGACATGGAAAAGGTCTTCGCCCGGCTCAACCAGGCCACCCGCGACGAGATCGCCACCCTTGGCGGCCTGAGCGAAGTGCAGGCCGAATTGCCCGAGGTCGAGGAAAACCGGCGCATGCTCGAACTCTATCACGGCATCGATGTCAACGCGACGCGGGCCCTGGCCCTGCAGCGCGATGGCCGGCAGGTCGAAGGCATCGCCCTTTTCTCGCGCGACGTCGCCTTCCGCCTCGCCAACGAGCTCCAGCCCCAGATCGACCGGGCCCTCCAGGACGAGCGCGCCGAAGTCGCCGATCAGCTCGATGCCATCGCCACCTGGCAGGCGCGGCTATGGGCCGGCGGCGCCGTGCTCGCCGTGGCGGCCCTCGCCTGCCTCATCTCCCTGGGCTACCTCCTGCGGCGCTCCATCGTCCGCCCCCTGGGCGAGATCGCCACCGCCGCCGAAAAGCTCGCTGCGGGGGACTACGCCCAGCGCCTCGATTTCGCCGGCAAGGACGATTTCGCCGAGTTCGCCACCGCCTTCAACGCCGTGGCCGCCAATGGCGAGAAGACCGCCACCGAGCTGGCCACCCGCACCGCCGAGCTGCGCTCGGTCAGCGATCAGCTCAAGGTCATCGACAATCGCCGCACCCAGTTCCTGGCCGATGTCAGCCACGAGCTGCGCACCCCGCTCACCGTCCTGCGCGGGGAGGCCGACGTGGCCCTGCGCGGCCCGGCCGATGCCGCCGAGCTGCGCCAGTCCATCGAGCGCATCCAGGGCCAGGCCAAGGATCTGGGGCGCCTGCTCGAAGACCTCATGGCCTTTGCCCGCGCCGATGCCGAGAACCAGCCTTACATCGTCACCGATGGGCGTCTCGACGATGTCGTCAGCCTCGCCGCCGAAGAGGCCGAGCTACTGGCCGAGCCGCGCGAGGCCCGCATCGCGGTGTCCCTCAACGATGGCGGCCGGCATGTCGAGGCCGATTTCCGCCGCATCCGCCAGGCGCTCATGATCGGGCTGGATAACGCGGTCAAGCACTCCCCGCCCGGCGGCACCATCGGCATCCAGACCGAGGCCCTGGACGACAGCATCGCCATTCGCATCACCGACGAGGGGCCCGGCGTCACCCCCGAGGACCACCCCCGGGTCTTCGAGCGCTTTTATCGCGGGCGCGGCGAGAGCGACCTGGAAAACGAAGGGCTGGGCATCGGCCTTGCCATCGCCAAGGATATCCTCGATCGCCACGGAGGCACTATAAGTCTGGAGAACCGGCCCGAGGGCGGGGCGGTCCTGGAGTTCACTTTACCGGCAGGCGCACGCTAGACCCATGAAGATACTTGTCATCGAAGATGATCGCCGCATCGCCTCGTTCCTCGAGCGGGGACTGGCTGCCGAAGGCTACCAGGTGAGCGTGGAACAGGATGGGCGCGATGGCCTCGAGCGGGCGCGCACCGACAATTTCGATCTCATCATCCTCGATCGCATGCTGCCCTATATCGACGGCATGGAGGTCTGCCGCATCCTGCGCGAGGAGCGGCGGCCCGCCATGATCCTGATGCTCACCGCCAAGGATAGCCTTCAGGACAAGGTCGAGGGTCTCAAGGGTGGCGCCGACGATTACCTCACCAAGCCCTTCGCCTTCGACGAGTTGCTGGCGCGCATCGTGGCGCTGCGCCGCCGGCGCTCTGACATCGATCACGAGGACATCCTGCGCATCGGCCCCCTGGCCCTCGACCCGCAATCGCGCCGCGTCACACGGAACGACCGCCCGATCGCCCTGACGGTGCGCGAATTCGAGCTCCTGCGCTACCTCATGGTCAATGCCGGCAAGGTCGTTTCGCGCCAGCGGCTTCTCAACAGCGTCTGGGAATATGGCTACGATCCGGGCACCAAGATCGTGGACGTCTACGTCCGCTACGTGCGCGCCAAGATCGACGAATCCGGCCAGCCGTCGCTCATCGAGACCGTACGCGGTATTGGCTACATGATGGGCGGCGAGGCGGCCGGCTGACCCGGCTTTCTCTCCAAATTCTAACCATTCCCTCAACATCGTCTAACCTGCCGGTCGTAATTTTTCCGGGGTCTGGACTACGGAGAGTTGGAATGGACGGCTGGCCCCGCATTTCAAGCAAGCGCTTCGATGGCGAGAGCATGGACACCTACCGCAGGCGCGCCGCTCAGATCGCCGAGATCATCACCGGCTTCCGCATGGGCCGTTTCGACAGCGAGACCGCCGACGAGATGGAACAGCGCCTGGCGGACCTCCAGAACCCCATCCTCGAGCATCACTGAGCCGGCATCTGCCGGAAAAGCAAAAGGCCCCGATCCGGGGCCTTTGTCGTTTCTGCGGCCAGAAACGCGAAAGGCCCCTTGCGGGGCCCTCCTGTTGTCGCCGGGGCGACCTGGCTCCTTAGAGAGCCTTGATGTTGGTCGCCGACAACTTGCCGTCGCGGCCGGACTGCAGGTCGTAGGAGACCTTCTGGCCTTCGTTGAGCGTGGTCATGCCCGAGCGCTCCACGGCGGAGATGTGAACAAAAGCGTCCTTGGTGCCATCCTCGGGCTGGATGAAGCCGTAGCCTTTGGTGGTGTTGAAGAACTTAACGGTGCCGATGGTCATGGTAAACCTTGTGATGATGCCGGACCCAACTCGGGCCGGCGCGTTTTCTTGTCCGCAACGCGCGGACAAGGCCTATAAACGTTCGCAAGATCAGGAGGTTTCCAAGCACCGGCGAGCCGGTAGTTCAGATAGCGCAAGTTCAGACGAAAACGTAACCGCATTATCGCTGGCTATTGCGACGTTATCAAGTCATCACAGCGCAGGGATGATATGCACCGCTCCCAGGCTTTTCGAATGGCGACAAAGCCTTGCCCGCCGCGGCGCGCGCCCTCCCCCTTCCGGCCGGTCTACCCTGCAACCGGAAGGCCCGTTCGCTAGTTTTCACCCGGGAGGTGAAAACATGTCATCAGCATTCGTCAGGGAAGGCGGCGGGGAAACGCCGCGCGTCTGGCAGAGCCGCGAGAGCGCCGCTGAAAGTCTCGCAACGTGGCGCACAATTGATGGCCAGCACTACAACTACGAGATCCGCGCACGCCCTCACGGCGGCTTCATGATCGCCCGACTCAACAAGTCGGGCGGCTTCGATAGCTGGGTTTCCGATTAGCCGAGAGGCCCGATCGCCTTGACCGCGGACGCTTGCGGGCCGTAGGGCCCTTCTTCGTCAGAGGCCACCGCCAGCACCTCGTCGCCCTCGGCCAGCGCATCGAAGCGCCCCTTGAGCACGGCCTCCGAGAAGAACAGCGTCGCCCCGTCATGCATTTCGATGAAGCCGTTGCGCACCGCCCCATCCAGGCGCGCGATGCGCCCATGCTCGGGCTGATGGGCCAGTTGCTTGACGTCTTGGGGCGCCAGCTTGCGGAAATGGGTCGAGACCTGTTCGGCCGCCGTATGAAAGGCATCGGCCAGGGCAGTGTCGAACGCCTGCGGCCCGGCCGGCGATGGAAGATCGACGCTGCGCTTGCCGATCGCCAGGCCGCCCGGATAGGCGAGTTCCACATGGATGCTGACGACGCTCTTGTGGCCGATCTTGTTCTTGCCGTCGATGATCACGTGCCCTGAAATGACGGCGCGGTCGAGCCTATCCAGATTACCGGCCAACTCGTCGATCTTGGCGCGGATGCGGTCGCTCGGTTCGAAGTGACGGAAGCTGATTTCGATCGGTGCGTTCATGGGAACCTCCCGGCGTTGCACTGAAGGATCAACTCGCCATGAGCGCTTGAAGTTGCGGCAGAAAAACAAAAACACCCGGCCCCGGCTGAGCGCCGGGACCGGGTGCTGTCTATTGCCTAGACCAGTAAACTGGCTGACGGCTTAGCCGCGCGGGCAGGTATCGATGAACACCTGGCCCTTCGAATTGCGATAGTAGCACTTGCCGGGCTGGTCAGCGACCTTGCCGATGGCTGCACCGGCAACCGCGCCCAGACCCGCGCCAACCGCGGTGCCAAGGACCGAACCGGTCGTAGCGGCACCGATGATGCCACCACCAACGGCGCCAACGGCAGCACCCTGCTGCGTGCTGGTGCAAGCCGAGAGCGACAGCAGTGCCGCCGCGATCACGAGTAGTTTCTTCATTCTTGACCCTCCTGAGATGGTGCGGGCTCAATGCGGCTCGCGCTTTATGGTTCCACCTTTAAACAAGTCAAAAATGGGGCGGACGTCAATATGTGGCGCGATAGCAACTACTTGCTATCGATAATTGCCGCCACGACCACGGCGATCCAGCCCCCGATCATGGCCGCTCCGCCCAACGGCGCGGCCCCCGGAAACACCCCTGCCCCGGTAAAATGTCGTGTGATGAGATCGCCGGCGAAAAGCAGTGTACCCACGCCCAGGAGCAGCGCCGCAGCCTGCAGGGCCCTTCCCGGCAGCCGGAACAGCCCGAGCGCCAGGAGCGCAGGTCCGTGAGCCAGGCAGATTGTCGAGGCCGCCCCCAGCAGGTGCTCATCACCGCCATGGGAGGCAGCGGCCGCGAGCGCCACGCCGGCGCCCCCGATCAGGCCGCCCAGGCCGAGCGTGATGCGACTGAACATATCCCGTGCCATGGCAACCCCTTGGTGATCGGCAGCCCGGGGGTAGCAGCTTCCTCCGCCATCGGCTACAGGTCATGCGCGATAAGGAAGCCTTTCATGACTGTCCAACTGGATTCGGACGCCGCCCTGGCGCCCGCAAACGTGCGCTCTGGCTGGAGCGCCGAACTCAAGGCGCTGTTTGCTCTCGCCTGGCCGCTGGTGCTCGCCCAGCTGGCGCAGAATGCCCTGTTCACGTCCGACGTCATCATGATGGGCTGGCTCGGCCCCAAATACCTAGCAGGCGGCGCGCTCGCCACGGCCTTCTTCAACATGTTCCTCATCGGCTCGATCGGTCTGGTCGGCGTCGTCGCCCCCATGGTGGCCCAGGCACTGGGAGCCCGCGACCTGCGCAGCGTGCAGCGCACCCTGCGGACCGCCTTCTGGGTCGTCATCGCCATTGCCGCCGTGCTCATTCCGGTGGTCTGGCAGGTCAAGCCCATCCTCCTCGCCCTCGGACAGAACCCCGAGGCGACCGACCTCGCCCAGGACTTCGTCCACCACGCCGCCTGGCTCTTCCTGCCGGCGCTCGGCCTTATCGTGCTGCGCTCGTTCCTTTCGGCCCATGGCGTAACGCGGCCGATCCTGGTGATCACCATCCTCGGCATCTTCATCAATGCGGGCCTCAACTACTGCCTTATGTTCGGCAATTTCGGCTTCCCCCGCCTCGAGCTCAAGGGGTCGGGCATCTCCACGGCCACTGTCAACCTGCTGATGTTCCTGATGATGCTCGGCTACGTGCTCTGGCACCGGCGCTATCGCCGCTACAACATCTTCGGCAACTTCTTCGCCATCGACTGGGCCCGCTTCCGCGAGATGTTCCGCATCGGCACCCCGATCGGTCTCACCGTCATGGCCGAGGTAGGCCTCTTCTCGGCTGCAGCGATCCTCATGGGACTGCTCGGCACCGATGAGGTCGCCGCCCATGCCGTGGCGCTCCAGATCACCTCGATGGCCTTCATGGTGCCGCTCGGCCTCTCGCAGGCCACCACCGTCCGCGTCGGCCTGGCTTACGGCGCCGGCTCGCGCGAGGGCATCCGCAAGGCCGGCTGGTCTTCGATCGGCCTGACCCTGGCCTTCGAGTCCATTACCTGCACCCTGTTCCTGCTCTTCCCGCTACGCCTCGTGACCTTCTTCCTCGATCCGTCCCACGAGGCCAATGTGCACGCCATCGGCCTGGCGGCCACCTACCTAATCGTCTCGGCGCTCTTCCAGGTCGTCGACGGAACACAGGCCATCGCGGCCGCCTCGCTACGCGGACTCAACGACACCAAGGTCCCGATGATCATCGCGATCGTCGGCTACTGGCTCGTCGGCCTGCCCGTGGCCTATCTCTGTGGCTTCGTCCTCGACTGGCGCGGGGTGGGCGTCTGGAGCGGCCTGGCGGCGGGTCTGGCGTTCGTCGCCATCGTCCTCACCGTCCGCTTCGCCATGCGCGAACGGCTCAACCTCATCCGGTTCGACAAGCTCAGGGAGCAGTTGGACGCCTGATCGCTAGGGCGCGATCCAGGTCCAGTCACCCATCCGGTTACGCATCCAGGTGCGCTGCCGCTTGGCGTATTGGCGCGTCGCGATGATGGCGCGCTCGATGGCCTCGTCCTCGCTCATCCGGCCCGCGAGCACCGCGGCGATCTCGGGCACGCCGATGGCCTTCATTGCCGGTAGCGCCGGGTCGAGGTCCATCGCCATGAGTGCGCCGACCTCGTCGACCGCGCCGCCATCGAACATGGTCTCGAACCGCCGCGCGATCCTCTCGCGCAGAACATCACGATCCGGGTTGAGCACGACGCGCTCGACCTCGAACCCTTCCAGCAGCCCGCTCTGGGCGGCATCCTGGAAGCTGGCAAGCGACCTGCCGGTTGCCTTTAGCACCGCCAAAGCCCGCACTACCCGCTGCGGATCAGGAGCCCTGAGGCGCCGGGCCATTTCCGGGTCACGCTCGGCGATCAGGCGAGCCCGATTCTCTGCATCAAGTCCTTGAATCTCTTTCTCAGCTTCGGCCACCACTTCGGCGGGGACAGTCGGAACCTCAGCGAATCCGTTTGTGAGCGCTTCGAAGTAAAGTCCTGTCCCACCTACGAAAATCAGTGGCCGCTCGCGATCCGTTTCTTGAATCAGTTTCTCAACTGCGCCGGCCCATGCTCCCGTCGAAAACCGCTCGCTCGGCGAGACAAAGCCATAGAGGCGATGTTCCGCCTGCGCCTCCTCGGCAGCACTCGGGCGGGCGGTGACGACACGCAGGACGTCGTAGACCTGCATGGCGTCGGTGTTGACGACGATGCCGCCGCTCTCCCGGGCCCGCGCCAGGGCCAGCGCCGACTTGCCGCTGGCAGTCGGACCCGCTATCAACACCGCTCGCCTTTTCGGCGCTCCGCTCATCACCATTCCTCTGTCGTACCGGGTCCCATATGTCGGTTCTCTGCCTCATCGCCAACCCTTCCGATCCGGCGCTCGACAGCGATCTGGTCAATGCCGTGCAGCGCGAGACGGGCGGGGAAATCAACTGGCTGACCCAGCGCATTGCCTGCGAGATCGTCGAGCCGAAGTCAACCGACCCTCTCGCGACGGCGCGCCTGCACATCAAGGACCGCCCCGTCGATGCCGCGCTCGTCCGTGTCGAGAAGCGCCGTAAGAAGCTGCTCATCGCCGACATGGATTCCACCATGATCGAGCAGGAGTGCATCGATGAGCTCGCCGACGCGCTCGGCATCAAGGATCAGGTGGCCGACATCACCGCCCGCGCCATGAACGGCGAACTCGACTTCGAACAGGCGCTCGATACCCGCGTCGCCCTGCTCCGCGGGCTCGAGCGCGCCGTGATCGAGGAGATCCGCCGCGAGCGCATCACCCTCGCCCCGGGCGGTCGCGCCCTGGTCCACACCATGAAGGCCTATGGCGCTTATACCTCGCTCATCTCGGGCGGCTTCACCTTCTTTGCCGACTACATCGCCAAGCGCATCGGCTTTGACGAAGCCACAGCCAACGTCCTCGAGTTCGACGGCGATCGGCTGACCGGCACGGTGACCAAGCCCATCGTGGACAAGATGACCAAGCTCGGACGCCTCAACGCCCTCTCCGCCGAACGCGGCCTTGCCGTGGAAGAGACACTCGCTGTCGGCGATGGCGCCAACGACCTCGACATGATCCGGGCCTCCGGCCTGGGCGTGGCTCTGCACGCCAAGCCCGTCGTCGCCGAGCAGGCCCATGTCCGCATCGATCATGGTGACCTCACAGCCCTGCTCTATCTGCAAGGCTATAGCGACGAAGATTTCGTGCGATGAACCTGGAAACCGAACGCCTTATCCTGCGCCCCTGGGAAGATCGTGACCGCGCGCCGCTGGCCGCCATCCTCGGCGACCCGCATGTCCGTCGCTACTACCCGAGCACGGCCACGCCCGAAGAGGTCAACGCGCAGATCGATCACGCCATTGCCCGCACGGCCGAACACGGCTTCCACTTCTGGGCCGCCGAACACAAGGCAGACCGCAAGCTCATCGGTCTCGTCGGCGTCGCCAGCCTCTCCGACCGCATGCGCACCGTCATCGACAGCGATCCGGGCGTCGAGATCGGCTGGCAGTTCGACAAGAACTACTGGGGCCAGGGCCTGGCGCCCGAAGGGGCGCGGGCCTGGCTCGATCACGCCTGGAAGACGCTCGGGTTCGCAGAGGTCGTGGCATTCACCGCCCAGACCAACCTGCCAAGCCAGCGCGTGATGGAAAAGATCGGCATGCGCCGCGACCCGGCAGACGATTTCGCCCATCCGAACCTCGCCGAAGGGCACCCTTTGCGCCAGCACGTGCTCTACCGCATCAAGCGCCCCGGCTAAGCCGCCGGGACGCCTGCCGCCTATTGCAGGCGAACCGCGATGAAACGGCTGGCCATAGTGGCGTCGGTCACCTTGAACAGCACCGCCGGACGCCCCGCCTCCTTGGCGGCGCTCACCATCGAGACCACGTCAGCCACCGTTTCGATGGGCTGCTGGTTCACCTCGCTGATGACCAGCCCCGGAATGATGCCCTTGTCCTCGGCATCGCTCTTGGCCGTGACGTCGGTGACGATCACGCCCTTGACCTCTTCGGGGATGCCGTACTGCTTGCGCACTTCAGCGCTGAGGGGACCGGCTTCGAAGCCCACCAGTTCTGGCAGGCCGGGAGGCGGCCCGACCGGCGCGTCGGGGGCGTCAGGAGGCTGAGGAGGCTCCTGCTGCTGCTGGGCTTCGGCGATCTTCTGCTCGCCGACCTCAAGCCGGCCCAATGAAATCTTGACGGTCTTGTCCTTGCCGTTGCGCAGGATCTTGACCTCGACGGACTTGCCAACTTCGGTCTGGGCGACAATGCGCGGAAGGTCCCGCATCTGCTCGATCGGCTTGCCGTCGAACTGCAGGATGAGATCGCCCACCTTGAGCACGCCATCCGATGGGCCGCCCTTGGTGATATCCACGACCATCGCGCCATTGGTGTTGTGCCGCCCCAGGCTCGCCGCGATGTCGTCGGTCACGCCCTGGATGCCTACGCCCAGCCACCCGCGCCGGGTCTCGCCGAATTCGACCAGTTGCTCGATCACCGGTCGGGCGAGATTCGTCGCCACCGCGAAACCGATGCCGATCGAGGAGCCCCCGCGCGCCAGGAGCGCGGTGTTGATGCCCACGACCTTGCCGTCCATGTCGAACAGCGGCCCGCCGGAATTGCCTTGGTTGATGGCCGCGTCGGTCTGGATGAAGTTGTCGTAGGGACCCGAATTGATATCGCGGTTGCGCGCCGAGACGATGCCCAGTGTCACCGAGCCGCCCAGGCCGAACGGGTTGCCGATGGCCATGACCCAGTCCCCGACCTCGGCCGTATCGCTGTCGCCGAATTCGACGAAGGGCAAGTCGCGACCGGCGTCGACCTTGAGTACCGCCAGATCGGTCTTGCTGTCGGTGCCGACGACGCGGGCCGGCAGCCGCGTGCCATCGGTCAGAAACACCTGGATTTCCTCGGCGCCGTCGATGACGTGATTGTTGGTGACGATCAGTCCCTCGGGCTTGATGATGAACCCCGAACCAAGGCTCTCCGCCTCGAGCTCGGCATCCGGTCCCTGCCCGTCATTGGGATTGAGATGGTCGAGCATGTCATCGAGCTGGCTGCCATCCGGCCCCTGCGGAAGGGGCACGCCCTGCCCGCCCGGAACATGGCGCGAGGTCCCGATATTGACCACCGCCGGCGACAATTGCTTGGCAAGCGCCGAAACCGAAGCCGGTCCCTGCGCGGTCGGCGAAGCCGCCCCGGCTGGAACGGCCGCCAATGTCACGGCGCCGAAGATGACAAGGGCACGCAGTGCCGCCCGGGCAAAACCCATACTAACCCTCCCGGCAATCCCCCATGCCGCTGTCAGGGCGGCCAGGGGCACAAGAAAACAAGTCCGGGCCCGATGCAAGCTCGGGCACGGTGAGTTGAAGCTTGTTCCTACCATGGCGCCCCCCGAGCATTATGGCAGCAGCCGGGCTTTCCCCAACCGGAGGCCCAAACAAAAAACCCTCCCCGCTCGCGCGGGAAGGGTTCGCTTGTCAGTTCTGGAGCCGCCGTTACTGCGCGGCGGCAGGTTCGGCCGGAGTTGCGGCCGGCGCCTGGGGCGCCGCCTCGACGGAGGGAATCGCCGGCGCAGGCTGGCCACTGCTCTGGCCCGGATTGCCGAAGTACTGGAAGAAGTCGGAATCAGGCGACAGCACCATCGTCGTACCGCTCGAACCCAGCGCGTTCTTGTAGCTCTCCATGGAGCGATAGAACTGGAAGAATTCCGGGTCCTTGTTGTAGGCGGAAGCGAAGACCGAGCTGCGCTGGGCATCGCCCTCACCGCGCAGGACTTCGGAGTCCTTGCGGGCCGCAGCCACGATTTCGACCGCCTGGCGATCGGCGATGGCGCGCAGGCTCTGCGCCGCTTCCTTGCCGCGCGCACGCAGAAGCGCCGCTTCGGCCAGACGCTCGGCCTTCATGCGCTCGTAGGTCTGGGCGGAGACTTCCGGGGTCAGATCCGTACGCAGGATGCGCACGTCCACCACTTCGATCCCGAGCTCGGCCATATCCGGACGGATGAGGTCTCGGGCCTCGCGCATCATCTGCGAACGCTCTTCGGAGAGCGCGGCATTGAAGTTGCGCAGGCCGTAGACCTGGCGCAGGGCGGAGTCGAAGCGCGTGGCAATACGCTGCTCAGCCACCCGCAACTCGCCTTGCGAGCGCTCGCGGAAGAGACGCGGATCGGAAATGCGGTAGGTGAGGAACGCGTCCACGACGTAGAACTGACCGCCCGAGACCTGCAGGCGCATATTGGCCAGGTCATAGCGCAGCAGCCGGTTCTCGACGATCTGCACCGTATCGACCAGCGAGGTCGGGATCTTGAAGTAAAGACCCGGTTCCTCATGGACATCGGTGATCCGGCCGAAGCGCATCACGATCGCCTGCTCGCGCTCGTTGACCACATACATGGACGAGAACGCGAGATAGACCACGGCAAGAAGGGCAACGCCAAGAATGATGAGACGGTTCATGGCTTAGTTCCCCTGACCGCTAGTCGTAGTGGTGGTGGAAGTCGAAGGCGTCGGCGTAATGCCGCTATTTGGCTTCAACTCGGGGAGGGGCAGGTAAGGCACGACGCCCGAACCGGCGCTCTTGTCCACGATCACCTTCTGGGAGCTGCCGAGCACCTGTTCCATCGTCTCGAGGAACATGCGTTCGCGGGTCACCTGCGGGGCCTTGGCGTATTCGTCATAGACCGAGGTGAAGCGCGAGGCCTGGCCTTCGGCTTCCTGCACGACGCGGTTCTTGTAGGCGGCGGCATCTTCGCGCATTTGCGCAGCCTGGCCGCGAGCATCGCCGAGCAGCGTATTGGAATACTGCCGGGCTTCTTCCTGGAAACGCTCCTGGTCCTGCTCGGCGCGCTGCACTTCATCGAAGGCATCGGCCACTTCAGCCGGCGGCGCCACGTTCTCGATAGCGATCTGCCCGACGCGCACGCCCAGCTTGTAGTCATCCAGAATGCGCTGGGTGATCTGCTGAACCTCGACGGCGATACCGGCACGGTCTTCGCGGTAGATGGCCTGGGCGGAGCGGCGGCCCACGACTTCACGCATGGCACTCTCGCCGGCGCTGCGAACCATGTCTTCCGGATCGCGCACGTTGAAGAGATATTCGATCGGATTGGCGACCGACCACAGCACCGAGAACTTCACGTCCACGATGTTCTGGTCGGAGGTGAGCATGGTCCCCTCATCACGCTGGCCGTTGCGGCGCGTGGCGCTGGTTGGAACCGTCCCGATCTCGGTCTGGTTTTCCGTTACGTTGACCTTCTCGACGCTGTCGATGGGCCAGAGCATGAAATGCAGGCCGGGGCTGGCGAGATCGGGCTTGGGCTTGCCGAAGCGCAGTTCCACGCCCACCTGCTGGGGATCGACGGTGTAGATCGAGTTGGCGGCCCAGAAGGCCATGATCGCCAGGACGCCACCGATGAGCGCCCAGCGCCCGCCCGGAATGCCACCCTGGAAGCTGTCGCGACCCCGGTTGAGGATCTCTTCGAGATTGGGAGTCCCGCCTCGGCGGGGTCCACCGCCCTGCGGGGCCTGCCCCCACGGTCCGCCATTATTGTTGCGGCCGCCTCCACCCGTATTGTTGTCCCAGGGCATCGCGTTCCTTTCCGAGCGCTTGTCACAAGATTGCCGAACTATATAGGGAAGCGCTTTTGACCGATCAATGCGGAGCTATGCGCGGCGTTCATAGACCTTTACGCGAAATGACGCAGTGTCCTTGCCCGTAAGGGGCACCTCCGGCTCGTCGACCACCACCCAATGAGCGTGATCGATGGCCGGAAACACCGTATCTCCTTGCGGTTCAAGGTCGACCTCCGTGATGTAGAGCCGTTCGGCCAGCGGCATCGCCTCGCGATAGAGCTCGCCGCCGCCGCCGATAAAAACCTCGTCAACACCATCGGCTTCCGCCATCGAGCGGGCGTGACCGAGCGCCGCGGCGAGGCTGTCGATCACCAGCACACCGTCGGGCTGGTAGCCCTTCTGGCGCGTGATCACGATATTGGTGCGCCCCGGCAAGGGCTTGCCGATGCTCTCGAAAGTCTTGCGGCCCATGATGATCGGCTTGCCCATCGTGGTGCGCTTGAAGAAGGCGAAGTCCGAAGGCAGCCGCCAGGGAATGGCGTTCCCCGCCCCGATCACCCCGTTGCGCCCGATGGCGGCGATCATGGCAACCTTGACGCTCATTGCCCCGCCAGCGCCTCCAGCGCCCCATCCGTCACCCGGCACCGCCGCCAGTCGTCGAGGAATACGGCGCCCTGGGACTGGTAGAACTGAATGGATGGCTCGTTCCAATCGAGCACGTTCCATTCGAGCCGCCCCAGGTTCTCCGCCTTGCAGCGCCGCGCCAGATGCGCCAGCAGCGCCTTTCCGAGCCCCTTCCCACGCATGGCTGGTTCGACAAAGAGATCCTCCAGCCAGATGCCGTGGCGTCCCTGGAAGGTCGAGTAGGTGTAGTACCAGAGCGCGAAGCCCGCCGGCTGCCCATCCCACTCTGCGATATCGCAGAACACCTTCGGCGAAGGTCCGAAGAGATCGCGCACGATGTCGGCCTCACTCGCCTTGGCTTCGTGGAGCAGCTTTTCGTAGGACGCCAGGTCCTCGATGAACTTGATGATCAGCGGCGCATCGGCCGGGGTGGTGGAGCGGATGGAAAGTGTCATGGGGATGAAGGTTCGGTGTTGGAATTGTCGAGATAACGCAGCCACTTGCGCTGAATCGCGGCCTCGAGATCGATGCCGTTCCGGTCGCAGAACAGCAGCAATTGCGCCAGCACATCGGCGGCCTCGTCGGCCATGGCCTGCGCGATGACCTCAGGCGTCGCCCCCTTCCGGCGGCTGCGCCCGGTCAGCCGCAGATAGTCGGCCATCAGCTCGCCGAGCTCTTCCTGCAGCTTGAGTGCATACCAGTCGTCGTCGCGCGCGATGTCGTTGCGCACCGCGTAGATGTCGGAAACCTGGCCGACCTTGCGGGCCAGCTCGCGCAGGTCCGCCATCACTGAGGCTTTTGCCGGTTGAGGATGAGGATCTCCAGCTCGTGGTTGTAGGGCGGGTAGAAGTCCGTCGCCGTCATTTCGAAGGTGGTCGGCCCCGTCTTCCTGACGTCCGTCCCGCAGAACGACACCAGGTTCTCCGGCGCCCCCTTGTCCACGGTCAGATGGAACTTGCCGATCGGCCCGCTCCAGTTGTTGCCGGTCGACCAGATATAGGAAATCCAACTCTCGGTGAACGGCGCGCTATAAGGGTCGTCGCTGCTCGTCAGGGTCTTCCTGACCGCCTTGATGAAGCTCTCGTCGGTGCAATACTTCTTCTGGTACTCGCTCGCCGGATCGTAGTCGTCATAGGGCTCGGACAGGAACGTCACCGCCACCGTGCCGCCGACGCTCGGCTTATAGGTATGCACCACCTCGGCCATGGCGCCGGCCTTGAAATCGGCTTCCCAGCTATAGGTCGACTTGAGGGTCCAGACGGGCGTCATGTCGGTCTGCCAGCCCTGCCCCGCGTCGTATTCCATCGGAATGACCAACCCGCGATGCATCAGCTCGTTCTTATCGACCTCGGGCAGCGCATTGAGCTTGTCGATAGTGTCCTGGCCGTAGGGCGTGAGTGGAATGCCCAGGCCCTTGAGATAGTCGGTCTGGTCGATGCCGAAGGCGAAGACATACTGGTGGAGCGTCGCCTCCACCGGCTTGCCGTTGAACGTGGTCTCGAACCCGAAGATGTTCTGCGGATCTTCGGTGGGAATGCTGACGATGAAATCCCCGCTTCCCGTGATGTCGGGTAGCGGGAAGGCCACCAGCGTATGCTGATCCTCGTCCGAGGAATTCTTGAACTCGTAGACGACCTTGACCTCTTCGGCCGAGATCGAAAGGTCTTCCGAGAGCATCTGCACTTTGTCATTGGTGATGAAGCTCAGCCCGCCCGCGCCCAGTTGCGCCATGGAATCGTTGGCCATGGCCGACGCGGGGAGCGCGGCCAGGAGGAGCGATAGTCCAAGGCGGGTGAGCATCAGACAGCTACCTCGGCTTTGATGTGGGGATGGGGATCGTAACCGGTGATGGTGAAGTCCTCGAAGGTGAAGGCCTCGAGCGCCTTGACGTCGGGATTGAGCGTCAGCTTCGGCAGCGGGCGCGGCTCGCGCTCCAGTTGCAGGCGCGCCTGCTCGAAATGGTTCGAATAGAGATGCACGTCGCCGAACGAATGGACGAAATCGCCCACCTCGAGCCCGGTCACCTGCGCCATCATATGCGTGAAGAGCGCATAGGAGGCGATGTTGAACGGGACGCCCAGGAACGTGTCGGCCGAGCGCTGGTAGAGCTGGCAGGAGAGCTTGCCGTTGGCGACGTAGAACTGGAAAAGGCAATGGCACGGCGGCAGCGCCATCTCGTCAACCTCGGCCGGGTTCCAGGCCGAAACGATGTGCCGGCGCGAATCCGGCTTGGTCCTGATCGAGTGCACCACATTGGCGATCTGGTCGATATGGCGCCCGTCCGGCGCCGGCCAGCTGCGCCATTGCGAGCCATAGACCGGGCCAAGGTCGCCGTTTTCGTCGGCCCACTCGTCCCAGATCCTGACGCCACGCTCCTGGAGCCAGCGCACATTGGTGTCCCCGCGCAGGAACCACAGCAACTCATAGACGATGGACTTGATGTGGAGCTTCTTGGTGGTCAGCAGCGGGAACCCCTCCGAGAGGTCGAACCGCATCTGGTAGCCGAAAAGTGAGCGCGTTCCCGTGCCGGTCCGGTCCGATTTGTCGGTGCCCTTTTCAAGGATGTCGCGGAGCAATTGCTGGTAAGCTTTCATGGCGGGGATACTACGCGATTCTGCACTGCATTGCGCAAGTTCGCGACCCTTTCCCCGCCCGCGAAAAGTCGCGGGACGAGCTGGGCTCCATGCACCGGATCCCGGCGCACCTCGACACCATTGCGCCGCCCGACTATCAACGGCGCATGACCAGTGGCGATCGCGATGACACCGTAGCCGGGCGGATTACCCGGGCCCTTGCCGAGCGCATCGTCGCCGGCGCGCTCGAGCCGGGCGTGCGGCTGCGCCAGGACCACATCGCCCAGGAGTTCGGCGCCAGCCATGTGCCGGTCCGCGAGGCTTTCCGGCGCCTCGAAGCCCAGGGGCTGGTCGCCAGCGAGCCGCGCCGGGGCGTCCGTGTCGCCTCGTTCGACCTGGCGAGCGTGCGCGAAGTGGCCGAGATGCGCGCAGCCCTTGAAGGCCTGGCCCTGCGCCATGCCGCCCCACGCCTCACCGCCGCCATCCTCGATGAAGCCGAGCAGGCCACGCTCGCCGGCGACCGTTCCCGCGACGTGCGCTCCTGGGAAGAGGCCAACCGCACCTTCCACCGCACGATCCTGGCGCCCTGCAACATGCCGCGCCTGCTCGCCGCGATCGATGACCTGCACGCCATGAGCGCCCGCTTCCTCTTCGCCACCTGGCGCTCGACCTGGGAAACGCGCACCGACCACGATCACCGCGCCATCCTCGCGGCGCTCCGCGCCGGCCAGGTCGAGAACGCCGTCGCCATCCTCTCGCGCCACGTCCAGTGGATCGGCCAGCGCCCGGTGCGGCTGGCCTCGGGCGGCGTGCGCGAAGTCTTCTCGATCGAAGGCTGACGGCCCTCATAAGCGTTTGCCTTGGCCCGGCGAATGCACCTATCCTCCCTGCCGGGAGGACGTGATTTGCTGCGCTTCGATGAAGTCGTCGCGGTCCTGCGCGAGCGCATCGAGCGGGCGCAGCTGATCGCCATCGACGGCCTGCCGGTTTCGGGCAAGTCGACCCTGGCCGCGCGTCTTGCCAGCACGTTCGACCTCGATATCCTGCCTTTCGACGACTTCGTCCTGCCCCGCCGCATGCGCCAGCGCAGCCTCGGGCCGGCCTATCCGTTCCCCTATTTCCGCGTCGACGACTTCCGCAGCGCCGTGCGCGACCTGCGCCGGACCGGCACCTGCACCTACCTGCCCTTCGACTGGAAGACGGGACGACTGAGCCGCCAGACCACCACCCTCGCCCGCCGCGGCCCGGTGATCGTGGAAGGCTGCGCCACGCTCGATCCGCTGCTGGCCGACCATTACGACCTGCGCCTTTTCGTCGAAAGCGACCGCGCCACCACCTTCGCCGCCCGCACCCTGCGCGATGGCCAGTCGGACGTGATGAACTGGCGCGAGCTCTACCTCCCCAGCGCCGACCTCTACCTGGCAACCGACCCGCGCTCCCGCGCCGACTTCCTCGTAGCGGGGCGCGGCGTCTGATGGCGGGTGGTTTCCAGCGCCCGCTGATGCGCCCACACCGGCTTCGCCCGGGCGATCGCATTGCGGCGGTGTCGCCGTCCTGGGGCGGCCCTGGGGCGTTTCCGCATCGCTACGCTGCCGGCAAGCGCCAGTTCGAGACGGATTTCGGCGTGACACTCGTCGAGATGCCTCACGCCCTGGCGTCTCCCGACTGGATCGCCGCCAACCCCGCCGCGCGCGCAGCAGATCTCATGATCGCCTTTGCCGACCCGGGTATCGCGGGCATTCTTGCCACGATCGGCGGGGAAGATTCCATCCGCCTGCTTCCCCATCTCGACCTCGACGTCATCGCTGCCAATCCCAAGGTCTTCATGGGTTTTTCCGACACCACGAGCCTGCACCTGGCCTGTCAGGCAGCCGGCCTCGTCTCGTTCTACGGACCGAGCATAATGGCTGGCCTCGCCGAGAACGGCGGCATGCATGCCTATACGCGCGACGCCCTGCGACGCGCCCTGTTCTCGACCAACCCTATCGGGGTCGTACCGCGCAACACCGAGGGGTGGACGGCCGAACGCCTCGACTGGAGCAATCCGGCTCTACAGGAGCAGCGGCGGGTCCTCTGCAGGACGGACCCATCGGTCATCCTGCAAGGGACAGGGCAAGCCACCGGCCCCTTGATCGGCGGCTGCGCCGAAGTTCTCGAGATGGCCAAGGGCACGCCCTGATGGCCACCACCCGAATTCTGGGATGGCGCCATTCTTGTCTACGAAACCTCCGAGGATCGCCCATCGCCGAACTTCGTGCGTTACTGGCTACGCAACTTCGCGGCGCAGGGCATTCTCCAGCGTCTCAACGGCCTGCTCCTCGCCCGTCCCGATCCGGGCGAGGATCCTGGTTACCGCGCCGCCCTGGAGGATTCCGCAGTAACCGCTCTCCGCGAGGCAGGCCTCACGGCTTTGCCGGTACTTTCAGGCCTCGATTTCGGGCACACCCAGCCCATGCTTACCCTGCCGCTGGGAGCCCTGGCCCAAATTGACTGTGACGCGGGGACACTGAACATCATCGAAGCCGGTGTCATCTAGGCATGCCGAAACGCCGGCTCGGATCGCTCCGGTCGGGTTCGGGGTAGTTCATTGGCGGCTCGGGGCGAGGTTTGCCTCAAGTCTATGGATGCTAGCGGTTATGCGAGGCATCGCCTCGCCCCTTGAGCGTTTGGGGTTTCTACGAGCCCGTCCACGCAAGTTGCCCGCGAGCGCACTCCGGGCCGGTCACGTCACACTTAGGCCGTAAGCCCAGGCGCCCCCGGACTTCCCCCAACTCCCAGATCCTGGCGGCAGAGCAAGATGCAGGCTGTCGACTTTCCTGCACCCAGTCCTGACGCCAGCCGCCGCAGCACCGCGTACCGTGCCTCGCCGTTGGCGGAGGGATCGGGAAAGTATGCGGGAGGGGTGGTGTGCGGGGATAAGTGTTCTGGAGCTTTGTCGAGATTGGCGTGGCACGCGCTCGCTCCGCCCCACTCCCCGGTGTCTTCCCCGGCGCAGGCCGGGGTCCGCTTCACCGCTCTTGGGTGGGGATAGATTCCTGGGCCCCAGCCTTCGCCAGGGAAGAGGGAATGGGTGGTGGGGAGATATCGAAAATGCGCGAGCGCTTGGGGCGACGTATTAACCGGCAGGTCTCCCTCCCCCTTTGTGGGGAGGCAACAAGGGTGGGGGTAGCCCGCCCTCGGTGTCTCTTGCCACCCCCCACCCTCGATCCCTCCCCACAAGGGGGAGGGAGGCGGGCGGGAGCGACCAAGATCCGAGGCATTCCATGCACACGCCCCACCTTATCCACACGCCTCAATCACTGCTCTTGCCATTTTATAGATTATGTGGACTCCTTCTCTTATCAGAGAACCAAATTATCTATAATTTCTCACAGGAGCTCTCATGTCTGGAATCGATACCTCGACCCTTCGCCGCGCCGGTGATCCGTTGGCGCTGGGGACGCGGTCGCTGGCGGTCAAGGCGGCGGCGGTGGTGGCTGGCACCGCAGTCCTGGCACTTTCCTCGCAGGTGGAAGTGCCCATGGTGCCGGTGCCCATGACCATGCAGACGCTGGCCGTCACGCTCGTCGGCGCGCTCTATGGCTGGCGCCTGGGCGCCATCACGGTGATGGCCTGGCTGATGGAAGCCATGATCGGCCTGCCCGTGCTCGCCGGCGGCGCCGCTGGCTTTGCCCATTTCGCCGGTCCCACCGCGGGCTATCTCTGGGTGTTCCCGGTGGTGGCGGCGCTGGTCGGCTGGCTGGCCGAACGCGGCTGGAGCGGCAGCAACGTCGTGCGCAGCTTCCTGGCCGCAGCGATGGGCAACGCCCTTTGCTTCGTCGTCGGTGGGGCCTATCTCGCCAGCATGATCGGCTTCGAGCAGGCGCTGGCCGCCGGCGTGACGCCCTTCATCGTGGGCGCCGTCCTCAAGTCCGGCCTCCACGCGGCCGCGCTCAAGGGCATCGACACCGTCCAGGCACGTCGCTCGTGACGGTTCGGCTGCGCGCACATCACCTCTTGTGCATGCTGACCTATGTCGGTGAAGGCTATTCGAAGGCCTTCACCGCCAACTACGACCGGATCATCGCCCGCCTCGGCGCGGGCGAAGACATCCAGCTCATCGACGGCCCGGACGATGTCTGCGCCCCGCTCCTCGATGGGGCCGAGCCGCATTGCCATCGCCAAAGCGTCATCGAGCGCGACCGGCTGGCGGCGCTGGCAGTCGCAGAGATTCTCGGGCGCGCGGTCGCGCCGGGCGACAAGCTCAGCCTCTCGGCGAGCCTTCTGGTGAGGATGCGAAACGCGTTCGCGGCCGGCGAGAGCCGCGCGGCCTGTGCGTCGTGCGAATGGTCCGACCTCTGCACGCGCGTGGCGGAGGCCGGTTTTCCCGAGACGCGGCTAGAAGCGGCGCGAGGCGTCTAGCGCCAGGCCGAGCCCGACGCTGCCGAGCACGTCTGTGCGCACCGTGCGCGCGGCAGGGAACATCTCGCCCAGGGCCGAAACAATGGCGGGCACCAATGTCGAGCCGCCGGTAAGGATGAGCGTCTCGATGGCCTCCGGCCCCACGCCCGCCTGCGAGAGCGTCGCCTGGATGGTGGCCCTGAGCCGGCCCACCGAGTTTTCGAGGACGGCATTGAAATCGTCCCGCGAGATGCGCGTGCCGATGGTGTGCTCGTGTCCCTCGAACGTGAAATCCACCGCCTCGGCATCCGAAAGCGCGATCTTGGCCTCCTCGACCGTGGCGCCGAGACGATGTCCGAGGCGATTGTCGACGATGTCGATCATGCGTTCGACGAGTTCGGGATGCTCGGCCTCGTTGCGCGTGCTGCGCAATTCGGAAAGCGTCTTGGCATTGTAGAGGCGGTTGATGCGGTGCCAGGTGGCCAGGTCGTAATAGGGCGCCGAAGGCAGGACGCGTTTGTGGTCGGCGGTTTCGGTCTGGTAGCCGAGCATCGGCATGACCTTGCCCAGCGACAGCAGCCGGTCGAAATCGGTGCCCCCGATGTGGACACCCGCCGTCGCCAGGATATCGCCCGCCCGCTCGGTGGAGCGGGCGCGCTCGGGCGACACCCGGATCACGGTGAAGTCGGAGGTGCCGCCGCCAAGGTCGACGACCAGCGCCAGCTCCTCGCGCTCGACCGTGCGCTCATAGTCGAGCGCGGCGGCGATGGGCTCGAACTGGAATTCGACGTGCCGGTAGCCCTGCTGGCGCACAGCGGCCTCGAGCTGGGCCTGCGCCTGCGCGTCGGCGACATCATCCTCGTCGACGAAGCGTACGGGCCGCCCCACGACGACCTGGTCGAGCTCGCCGTCGAGCGCCGCCTCGGCGCGCTGCTTGAGCTCGGCGATGAAGAAGCCGAGGATATCGGTGAACGGCACTAGGTTCTTCTTGATGCGCGTCTTGTCGTTGATGAGGCTGGTGCCCAGCACGCTCTTGAGCGCCCGCATGATGCGCCCGTCCCCGCCAGTCACGTATTCCGAAAGCGCCTTGCGCCCAAAATAGGTGGCGTCTTCCTCGAACGAGAAGAAGATCGCGCTCGGAATGGTCTGCTTGCCATCCTCGAGCGGCAACAGCTGGGGCACGCCATTGGCGGCCACGCCCAAGGTCGAATTGGACGTGCCGAAATCAAGGCCGCAATTGAGGGTCATGGCGCCACCGCAAACGTGAGGGAGATCGAAGGGAGCGGCTTCTTAACGGGTCGCGGCGGGCAAGGGAACCCTATTTCTCGTCGCGGTCGGGCCACGCTGCGAGCAGGATGTCCTCGAGCAACTCGTCGGCCGCCGCCAGGGGCGTGGCGGCGCCGGCAAAGCCGGAAAGCTTGCCATCCAGAAAAAGCTGCGCAATGCCATGCGCCTGCGACCAGGCAGCGACCGTGAGCGCCATGATGCGGCGGTCCGCCGGATCGAGCGGCAGGCTGTTGATCCGCCCGACTGTCAGCGCGATCTGCCCCATCGCCGCATAAGCCGCCTCGTGCAGGCGCTCCTCTTCAGGCAGGTGCAGGTCGGGCCGGAACATCACGCGGAAGCGCCCGGGATGGGTGAGCGCGAAACGCACATAGCCCGCCGCCTGCGCCCGCAGCAGGGCCGTGCCGCTGCCGGCGAAATCGGCGAGCTCGACGTAGCGGCGCAATTCCTCGTAGCCCAGGATGGCGATCTCGGTGAGCAGCCCCCGCACGCTGGCGAAATGATAGGCCGGCGCCGCCGCCGAAACCCCTGCCCTTCGCGCCGCGGCGCGCAGCGTAAAGCCCTCCACCCCGTTTTCGGCGAGGATGGCATCGGCGGCACGGATCAGCGCCTCGCGCAGGTCTCCGTGGTGATAGCTCTGGCGCGGAGAAATGTCCGCTTTACCGTTTGTCATCGCACGTGCATCTTTACAGCGTTAAAATCGCTGACTTAACATTGTTCAGATAATATCGAACCCGATTGGAATCGACCATGGCCCATTGGACTGCCGATAACATACCCGACCAGACCGGACGCACCTTCATCGTCACAGGCGCCAATAGCGGGCTGGGCTATGTGACGGCCCTCGAGCTTGCCCGGCACGGGGCCACGGTGATCATGGCCGTCCGCAACGCGGCAAAGGGCCAGGGCGCCCGCGACGCTATCGCGGCGGCAGTTCCGGGCGCGAAGCTGGAAGTGGCGGCGCTCGATCTGGCCGATCTCAACTCGGTCGGGGAATTTGCGCGATCCATCGTCTCGAGCGGCCGCCCGATCGACGTGCTCATCAACAATGCCGGGATCATGATGCCGCCACGCCAGCTGACCAAGCAGGGCTTCGAGCTGCAGTTCGGCACCAACCACCTGGCCCATTTCGCGCTGACCCTGCAATTGCTGCCGGCGCTGGAGGGGCGGCCTGACGCGCGCGTGGTGACGATGACCTCGGACCTGCACAAGCGCGGCCACATCCATTTCGACGACCTGGGCGCGGTCAAGACCTATTCGCGCACCGGCGCCTATTCGCAATCCAAGATCGCCAATGTCTATTTCGCGCTCGAGCTCGACCGGCGCCTGAAGGCGCAGGGGCTGCCTATCAAGAGCGTGCTGGCCCATCCGGGCTACGCGGCGACCAACCTGCAGTCGGCTGGCCCCCGGGGCCCCCTCGCCTGGCTGCTCAGGCTGACGAACATGTTCGTGGCCCAGCCGGCCGAACAGGGCGCCCTGCCCGAGCTTTACGCGGCGACGGCGCCGGGCGTGGAAGGCGGGCAGTACTTCGGACCGGACGGCGCCAACGAGATGCGCGGCTACCCCAAGCTGGTGCAGCCGATCGACCGCGCGAAGGACCCGGATATCGCCAAGCGCCTGTGGGAAGTGTCCGAGGAGATGACGGGCGTGCGCTGGCCCTGAGGCCAGCGCATCCGCGTTCGATCAATCGAGGGTCCGGCGGCGATATTCGCTCGCCAGGACAATCACCACAACCGCGAAGGCCCAGCCGGCGACCATCTGCACCCAGTTGACGTGGCTGAGGAGGTCTGCGGTGAAGCGGACCATGTCCACCGGCCCCAGCGTCAGGATCTGGTTGCGCACCGCGTTGCTGGCCCAGGCGAAATCAGCCCGGTAGCGCAGGTAGTTGAAGATCACGCCCCCGTCGGGGCCCTTGAAGAAGACGTTCTCGAGCAGCACCAGGATCGCAGGGATCAGCGCCGCCAGCGGCATGGCCCAGCGACCCACCACCGTCGAGAGTGCCCCCACCCAGGCCAGGAGCGGCGCGATCCACAGCAGCACCAGTGCCAGGAACACGATCGCGACCAGCCCCAGGCGCCAGAAGCTGTTGAAGGCGGCCAGGAAATCGGGCGCGGCGAACAGCGGGAACTGCGCGTGGACCATCAGCGCCATCACATAGGCCCACGCCCCCGAGAACAGCATCGCCGCGAACACCAGAGCCGGAAACACGGTGAGCCCGGCCGTCATCTTGGAAGACAGGATCTTGAGGTCGCTTACCGGCATCGACTTCCAGAACAGCATGGCGTTGTTGCGTTTGTCCGCCGAGAACGCGTCCGCGTAGTAGAAGAAGAGCGTGATGATCAGGTAGACCGTCCAGCCGCCGATGGCGGCGATGAAGGCCACCTCGTAGAACTTGAGCGTCCCCTCGATCTGGTCGCCGAAATAGTCGGCACGGAAGCGTCCGACCAGGAACGGCATCACCGTTCCCGCCACCAGCAACCCTATGATGAGCAGCGGGCCATAGAGAAACGCGCCCCGGTGTTCGAGGTATTCGCGCTTGACCAGGGCAACGAACGATTTCATTGGCCGGCTCCGGAATTGCTGGGCGTGCGCTGCATGAGGGCGACGAAGAGATCGCTCAGCGTCGGGGTGGACACCTGCCCGAGCGCTTCGAGTTCGGAACGGTCCACGCCATCGAAGACCATGGCCGTCTGCCCGAACCGGGTTTCCTCGTAGATGGGGCGCAGAGCGCGCGCCGCTTCCAGGTGGTCGGGCCCCACGATCAGTTGCGCATACTTGCCGCTCACCGTCTCCATCTGCATGTGCAGCACCAGATCGCCATCGCGGATGAACATGATGTCGGACAGCATGAACTCGATCTCGTCCACCTGGTGGGTGGTGATGAGGAGCGTGCGTTCCTCGGTCATGTAGTCCTCGAGCAGGCGGCGGTAGAAGCGCTTGCGGTAGGTGATGTCGAGCCCGAGCGTGGGCTCGTCCAGCACCAGCAGCTTGGCGTCGATCGCCATCACCACGGCCAGGTGAAGCTGAGCGATCATGCCCTTGGAGAGCTGCTTGATCTTGGCTTCCATCTTGACGTCCGTTCCTTCCAGGAACGTCCGGGCTTTCTGCTGGTCGAAATTGGGATGGATATTGGTGAGGAGCGCGAAGAGCTCGCGGACGCGCAGGAAGCGCGGCAGGCTCGCCACATCGGAGATGAAGGCGACGTTCTCCATCAGCTCGGCGCGATGGGCGAACGGATCCTTGCCGAGCACCCGGATGGTGCCCTCGGCGCTGGTGAGGCCCAGGAGCGCATTGAGAGTTGTGGTCTTGCCCGCCCCGTTATGGCCGATCAGGCCATAGATGCGGCCGGGCGGAATGTCGAAGTCGAGCCCGTGCAGGACTTCGGTCTTGCCGAAATGTTTGCGCAGGCCACGGGCATGCACGATCGGTTCGGCACTGGCGGTTTCGATAGTGGTTACGGCGTTGCTCATCACTGTGCTCCTGCCTTGGGTTCTTCCTGCTTGAGCAGTTCGTCGATGTTCAGCTCGAGCGCCTTGATCTGCGCCTTGATACGCGGCCATTCCTCGGTGAGGAATTTCTCGCGCTCCTGTGCCAAAAGCTTGGGTCGCGCGCCCTCTTGCACGAACATGCCTAGTCCTCTCCTGGTTTCGACAATCCCGGTATCGACCAGGGACTGGTACGCCTTTGTCACGGTCAGCGGATTGACCGAGAGATCGGCCGAGATCTGGCGCACCGAAGGCAGCGCCTCACCCTCCTTCACTTCCTGCCGCAAGATCATCTGGCTGATCCGTTGTCGGATCTGGATGAAAATGGGTTGGGTCTCGTTCCACTGGTTCATGTGTGTTGCCTGCATAGTGTAGTACATTAGTAACACACTAAGACGGAGAGTCAAGCCACCGCTTTCCGGCACCGTCACCCGGCCAACAGCGCGCCCATCATTGCGTAAGGATTACGGTGGCTTGCAGCTCTCAGCCGGCCTGCCCGACAAGGACCTCGGCGCGTCCACGTCTGCCCCAGGCTTCGTAGGCGAGCGCGAAAACGGTGATGGCGAGGAGAATCGCGATAGCGACGAGCGCCGCCTGCCAGAACTGGTGGATGGGCTGTCCGAAGCGATTGCGCGCGGCAAAGATGATGAAGTTGCTCAGGACCAGGTACATGAGCACATGTCGCCCCGGCGTCAGGATGACCGCGGGCAAGGCGAAATGCGCAATGGCCTGCGAGAGCGCCACATAGGCCAGAAGGAACGCGGCAGGTCCGATGACCCAGGCGATGCTTGGCGGAAAGCGCGAGGGAAAGCCGCCCGCTTGCGCCGTCTGCCAATAGAAGTACCCGGTCGCCACGAGCGCCACCGGCCAGTACCACCAGCGCAGCCGCCCGCCCTCCTGGCCCAGCCGGATGCCGAAGAGGAACCACGGCAGGTAAGCCAGCAACGGGAAGTTGGCGTAGTTGGTATTGGCGACGATGGTCGCCGACAGCGGCACGTTGACCGAGGTCGTAACGAACGTCGAGGCGAAGCAGAGCGCGATCGCCACGGTGAGCAACCACCACTTCCCGGCGATGGCGACGAGCGCCGGGCGCGCCACCACCAGCAGCAGATAGAGCACGAAGAAGCTCGCCAGGAATTCGCTCCAACCATAGAGCACCCGCAGCGAAAGCAGGTCGACAAGCAACTCGGGCGAGAGCGGGCGCCGATCCACCAGCAGCACGAAGGCAAAGGCCGACACGTAGCTGGCCGCGAGCATCATCCAGACAGGCTTGGACCGTGCCGAAAGCGGCCTGGCCGCGCCGCGCGACAATCCAACCCCGATGCCGAAGGCCAGCATGAAGCCGGAAAAGGTCACCAGATTGATGAAATCGGAAAATCCGTTCGAGAACGGAATCGGTCGCACCCTGATCCCGATGAGCTGGATTACATGTGCCAGGACCATGCCCACGACCAGCAAGGTCTTGAGCAGGTCGAGATATTGCGCCCGAACGCCTTTGGCCTGCATGTCCGGCCCTCCCCTCGCGCCCTTGGTAGCGGCGGGGACGGGAACGGGCAAGCGCGCTCAGTTGCCGGCAAGGATCATGGTCTTGAGCCTGGCGTACTCGGCTTCGGTGATGGCGCCCTCGTCATAGAGGTTCTTGGCCGCAGCGATCCGGTCGGCCGGCGTCTTGCCGATGGCGTTGACCATGTATTCGTCGGCCCGCTCGGCGATGGCGCGCTCACGCTCCATCTCGCGCTGCTGCAGGCTGTCCCCGCGCACGATCAGGTAGACCAGCGCCGTCGGGAACGGCAGGATGATGAGGATGATGGTCCAGCCGGCCTTGGCCCAGCCGCTCAGCGTGCGGTCGCGCATGATGTCGGCGAAGACGAACACGACCAGCATGAAATAGGCCAGGACCACAAAGGTCGAGACGATGGTCCAGAAGAAATTCCAGAAGGTCGCGCTCATCGGGTGCTCCTTGGCCGCGGATACCCGACAATAGCGGCACGGAGACCGGCCCGTGATGGGCCCTGCGTCCCCGCTGTTGGCAACCCGTCTCAATAAGCCCGGCGCACGCCCTCAGATATCCTCGGGCGGCTCGTATTCGGGCCAGTCGACCGCATGGTCTTCCCACTCGCCCGGCTGCACCTCGAGTTCGCTCACCGTGCGCCCGCGCACCGAGACGCCCACGTCCTCGATGGCCTGCATGTCGCCCGCGATGAGCGGATGCCACCAGGCCAGGCCCTTGCCCTCGGCCAGGCGCCGGTAGGCGCAGGTTCGCGGTATCCATGGGATCGTCAGCACGTTTTCCGGCGTCAGCTTGATGCAGTCGGGCACCTTGGCCTTGCGGTTGGGATAGTCGGTGCAGGCGCAGGTGTCGCCATCGAGCAGCTTGCAGCGCACGTCGGATGTGATGATCTCGCCGCTATCCTCGTCTTCCAGCTTGACCAGGCAACAGCGACCGCAGCCGTCGCAGAGGGCTTCCCACTCTGCGTCGTTCATCTGCGATAGCGATTTTTCTTCCCAGAAGGGCATGTCGTTAACGTCAATTCTCTTAGGGTATGGCGGCTTTGCACTTGCGCTCGCGAGCCGCCAATCATAATCCAGCGAGCGCCTTGCCAATGTGGCCGAAACCGGGAGAATCCGTGGCACGGGCGCGCTAAGGGAATTTCGGATGCAGGATCCGTTCTACCACAAGGAAAAGCGCCAGAAGAAGGGCCGCATGCTGGCGGCCGACGCCTGGCTCGATTCCACCCTTTATGAATCCTGGCATGCGCTCGGCCGCGGTTATACGCGCTTTCGCGACTTCATGTCGATTTTTCGCGTCTCGGGCATCAAGCGTCTGTTCGTCGAGCTGTTCTCGGACGCCCTGACCTTCGGGACCATCGGCCTGGTGCTGATGACAGCCCTCGCCCTCCCTGCCTTCGACGCCACCGCCTCGGGCCAGTTCAACAAGGCCGAGGATATCTCGGTGGTGTTCCTGGACCGCTATGGCAACGAGGTCGGGCGGCGCGGCATTCGCAGCGACGATTCGGTGGCGCTCGACAAGTTGCCCGACTACCTGATCAAGGCGACCCTCGCCACCGAGGACCGGCGCTTCTACGACCATTTCGGCATCGACGTGATGGGCACGCTGCGCGCGCTCGTCTCCAACGCCCAGGGCGATTCCTCGCTCCAGGGCGGCTCCTCGATTACCCAGCAGCTCGCCAAGAACCTCTTCCTGTCCAACCAGCGCACGCTCGAGCGCAAGATCAAGGAAGCCTTCCTCGCCCTTTGGCTGGAAGCGCACTACACCAAGGACCAGATCCTCAAGCTCTATCTCGACCGTGCCTATATGGGCGGAGGCAATTTCGGCGTCACGGCGGCGGCCGAATACTATTTCGGCAAGCCGGTGACCGACATCAACCTGGCCGAAGCCGCCATGCTGGCGGGCCTCTACAAGGCACCGACCAAATATGCCCCGCATGTCGATCTCGCCGCCGCGCGCGGCCGCGCCAACCAGGTGCTCTCCAACATGGTCGACGCCGGCTACCTGACCGAAGGCCAGGTGACGGCAGCCCGCCGCAATCCGGCAACGCCGGTGGATCGCGTGGCCGAGCTCAATTCGCCCAACTATTTCCTCGACTGGGCCTTCGACCAGGTCAAGACCATCGTCGCCAACCGCCCGGACTCCAACAACTTCATCGTGCGCACCACGATCGACCCCGTGCTTCAGTCCTATGCCGAGGACGCCGTGACCTCGGTCATTCGCGAACAGGGCGCGGCCTACAAGGTCACCGAGGCGGCCATGGTGGTGACCGAGCCCAATGGCTCGATCCGCGCCATGGTCGGCGGGCTCGACTACGGCAAGAGCCAGTTCAACCGCGCCATCGTCTCCAACCGCCAGCCCGGTTCGGCCTTCAAGCCCTTCGTCTATTCGACCGCATTCGAGGACCTGGGCCTCACGCCCACCTCCACAATCGACGACCACCCCGTCTGCATCGGCAACTGGTGCCCGCAGAATTATGGGCGCAACTACAAGGGCCGGGTCTCGCTGATCTCGGCCTTCGCCCAGTCGATCAACACCGTGCCGGTGACCCTCTCGATCAAGACGGGCCGCCAGCCCATTGCCGACATGGCCCACCGCATGGGCATCACCAACGATTTCGAGGTGACCCGGTCCCTGGCGCTGGGCGTGGCCTCGGTGAGCGTGCTCGACATGGCCTCGGCCTATTCGGTGTTCGCCGACGATGGCTACAAAACCCCCGCCTTCGGCATCACCCGCATCAATACGCTGCGCGGCGACCTCGTCTACGAGGCCGATCCTGATGCCCACCGCGAGCGCGTGCTTTCCGAGCAGACCGTCGCCTACATGAACCAGATGATGCGCGCCGTGGTGACCTCGGGCACCGGCCGGCGCGCCGACATTCCGGGCGTCCCGGCCGTGGGCAAGTCCGGCACGACCAGTTCCTACCGCGACGCCTGGTTCTGCGGCTTCACCGGCAATTACGTGGCCGCCGTCTGGTTCGGCAATGACGACTATCGCCCGACCAACAATCTCACCGGGGGCACGCTGCCGGCCATGACCTGGCAGAAGTTCATGGCCTATGCCCACACCAATGTGGAGATCAAGCCGGTGTTCGGGGTCGACTTCACGCCCACCCAGCCCGAGATCGTTCAGGCCGAGGCCACGACGCCCACGCCACCCGTCGAGGAACGGCCGCCTGCGCTCAAGCCCGCCGCCGCCCAGAAGCTGCTCGACGTTGCGGACCTGCTCGACAACGCGCTCAAATCAATCCAGCTTTCCAATGGCTCGGCCACCCTGGTCGTATCGCAATCGACGCCGGATCACTGACGCGTGCGCTTCCTCACCCATCTGCTCTTGATGTTCGCGGTTGCACTTGCGGTGGGCTTCGGCCTTTCCTGGTACGCGCTTTCGGACGGACGCCTGTTCGGCGCCTACCGCGTCGGCCCCTGGGCCGCCTGGCCGGCCGCCGGCTCGCCCACTCCCGACCCCTATACCCGCGCCCATATCGCCCGCACCGGGGCACTGCAACTGGGCCAGAGCGAGGGGTTGGAATTCGTCGCCTCGACCGATAGCCAGGGGCGCCCGCTCGACCGCGCCTGCACCTATCGCGTCCACGGCACCACGCCCGTCGCGAGTTTCTGGACGCTGGTCGCCGAGGCCCAGGACGGCACCAACATTGCGCGTTCCGAGGGCGAGGAGGCCATGCACAGCGCCCGCCTCGCCCGCAACGAGGATGGCACTGCCGTGATCTTCGTAGGCAAGCGCCTCTCCCCGCTCAACTGGCTTGAAATCACCGGAGACGGCCCGTTCAGCCTGGCGCTCACCCTCTACGACACCGCCGCGTTCGGCGGCGTCGGCTCGGGTGCGGACACCCTTCCGGCCATCGACCGGGAGGACTGCGCATGATCCGCACCCTCCTCTGGCTGCTGGCCGGCGTCCTGCTGGGCGGCATCATCCATATCGTGGTGATCCTGGCCCTGCCCTATTTCGCCACCGAAGACGTGTGGAGCCGCGTCGCCGCGCTCGAGGCGGTGGACAAGCCCGTGGTGCTGCCCGTGCCCAAGCCCGGCGAGCCCAATCCGCTGCGGCTCGATCCGGATATGGTCTATGCCGTGTGCCAGGTGAACCTGGCCGATGGCCCCGGCGTGCTTTCAGGCACCCTGCCGGACGCTTTCTGGTCCATTGCGGTTTATAACCGGGCCGGCGCGGTGATCTATTCGACCACCAACCGCGACGGCGTCGGGCAGAACCTCGACCTGGGCATCTTCAACGCGGCCCAGACCCGCCTGCTCGCCCAGCAGCAGCTCGATGTCGCCGAGGGCCTGCTCATCGTCGAATCGCCCCAGAACAACGTCTTTGCGCTCGTGCGCCTGGCGCCGCCCCACCCGGCCATGCAGGCGCGCTACGCCGACGCGCTCTCCCAGCTCGAATGCGGTAACATCCAGTAACGCTGTCGAAATCCGCCAACCGGCATTTGCATCCCGCTCCGCCGGCCCTTATATTGAAGCTGCCGGCAACGGCTATGGCGATAAACGGCCATCATAATAAACCCATCGGACCCGGGGGCAGTACCCGGCGCCTCCACCAATTCCCCTGTCGCGGCAGGGGCCTGCGGGGGCGAAATAGGATCGACGAGGGCGTAAAGGGTGTTGCTTTCGCTCGGTATGGTACCCGCCGACATCGGGCCATCTTTATAGTTGCCAACGACAACTATGCTAAGGTTGCTCTCGCTGCGTAATGCGGCGCGATCGCCTGAAATAAAGCCCTCCTGCTGTAGCAGGTAGGAGGCGGGGTTCGCAGGCACCTGGCAACAGAAGCCTGCACTTCCCTTCACGGCCTGCCCTGCTGTTTGCGCTTGAATTATCCCCCCTGTTTGGGCTGTATGGGGGCCTCGAATCTCTCCCGTTAAGACAAGGCGCGCCGATGGCCGAAGATCTCATCCGCTATGACATTCTGGCTCAGGAAGCCTTGCGTGGCGTAGTTCGCAAGGTTCTCTCGGAAGTCGCGCGGACTGGCTTGCCCGGGGAACACCATTTCTTCATCTCCTTCGTCACGCGCGCGCCGGGCGTGCGCCTGTCCGAGCGGCTGCTCGCGCAGTACGACAAGGAAATGACCATCGTCCTGCAGAACCAGTACTGGGACCTCAAGGTCACCGAGACCGCGTTCGAAGTCGGGCTCTCGTTCGACGGCCAGCCCGAAATGCTGGTCATCCCCTTCTCGGCCGTTAAGGGCTTCTTCGATCCTTCCGTGCAGTTCGGCCTGCAGTTCGAGCCCGAACTGGCGCTCGATCCTTCCGATGAAGGCGAAGCCGCCGAGGGCGAGGACGAAGACGATGTCGCCGCCGAGGAACCGGCCGCCGCCATCGCCGCCGAAAACGCGGCCGAAAAGGTCGTCAGCCTCGACGCGTTCCGCAAGAAGCCCTGATCGCGCGCTTTGCAGAAGCGCTCCCTGACCATTGCCGGCCACCGCACCAGCCTGGCTCTCGAGGCCGAGTTCTGGGCGGGGCTGGAAGCCATGTCGGCCGAACGCAACCTGCCCCTGGCCGCCCTGATCCGCGATATCGACGAAGCGCGCGAGGAGCCCAATCTCTCCTCGGCCGTGCGCGTAGCCGTGCTGCGCTGGTATCAGCAGCAAGCCGGCAGCTAGTTACTGGCCGGCCGGCGTCGAGGGCGTGAGCTGCAGGTCGAGCGGCGGAAACGTCATCGGCGAACCGGTGATATCGGTGCTCGGGCTCGAAACCGGCGGGGTCTGCGGCACGGGCGATGACTGCGCGGCAGCATTGGCCGCTGCTTCCTCGGCCGCCTTGCGCGCCGCCTCTTCTTCGGCCGCCTTCTTTGCCGCCGCTTCCTCTGCGGCCTTCTTCTGCTCCGCGATCAGGCGCGCCCGTTCCTCGGCGGCGGCCTTCTGGCGCGCTTCGTCCTCGGCACGCAACTGTTCGAGCCGGTCGACTTCCAGTTCATAGGCCCGCACCTTGATCGCATCCACCATCGCCCCGAGGTCGAGCTTGCGCTGCGGATTGGTGAGCGAGCCGGAAAGCACGGCGGTCACCTGCGAGGTGGTGGGCGAAATCAGCCCGGCAGCATCGACCGTCTCGGTCGGCGTCAGGGAGAACGAGCCGTCCAGCCCGAGATCGGCCAGCCGCAACGAGGTGCCGCCGAAGAGCTGGGCGTTGCCGCTCTGCACCGAAAGGTTCTGCGAGCGCACCGTACCGCCGGCAATGGTGAACGCCCCCGAAAGCGAGGGCGCGGCGAACGGCCCCCGGTCGAGCGCCAGCGCCACGATCGAAGTCAGGGCATCGGGCTCCAGCTCGAGAATATTGTCGAGCCCGGCCACCGTCTCGAACACCTTCGGATCGAGCCGCGCGATCGAAAGCCCATCGATGGTGTAGCTCCCCTCGCCGGCCAGCGTCCTGAACATCGCCGCGATGCTGTCGCCCGTGCCATTGAACTGCGCCCCGCCCGTAATGGTCCCGCCAAGCGCGCCTGCCGAGCCCGGTGGCAGCAGCGCGTCGATCTCGACCTTTTCGACGTTGAGGCGCCCGCTGGCCTGCTTTTCGGCGCTCGTGCCGCTGCAGCAGACGGCAAGTTCCAGCCCCACCGTGCCCCCGCCGAGCGTGCCGGTGAAGTTGCGCAGGCGCATGTTGCTCTCGTCCCAGGAGAGGTTGAACCGCGCGTCGGTAATGGCGGTCCGCCCGCCGACATCGAGACTGGGCACGGCAATGGCGATGTCCCCGCGCGTCGTGCGCGCCGCCTGGCCCACGGCGATGGGGCCTTCCGGCCAGACGCCGTCGGCCGCCGGAATGAGCGCGGCAGGCCCGGCGATCAGCCCGGCCAGGGAAGCCACGTCGGTGGAGCCCAGCCTGATGTCGCCCGTGACCGAACCCAGCGCGCCCTGGCGCTCGAGCCGAAGCGTGCCGCTGAAATCCTGCCCGCCCGACGTTCCCGTGATCTCGCTGAGCGCCAGGCTCTTGTCCCCGCTCCAGGTGAGCTTGGCGCCGCCCGAGATCGGCGGCACGTGCACACCGCCGGCGCCCAGCAGTTCGGCGAGCGGTGAGGCATCGGAAAGCGCCACTTTCACATCCCCGGCTCCCTTGAGGGCACTGGGGTCGGCGGCCACGATATTGCCGGTGAACTCCATGCTGTCCCCGCCGCCGGTGGCCGAGATCGAGGTTTCGAAACTGTTGGACGGCGAGCCCTCCAGAACCACGCGCATGCGCACCGGCTGGCCTTCGGGGAAGAGGCTCGTCGGCCCGAGCCCGAGCTGCTCGGTCAACGCCGCCGGATCGTCCGAGGCCAACTCGGCCGTTATCGAAACCGGAGCCTCCAGAGCCTTGGCGAGCCCCTGGCCGAGTTGCGCCGAAAAGCCGAGGTCGGCCGTGCCGGTGGTGCCGGTAACGGTGAGCACCTGTCCGCCCTGGTCGCCGGGCGGCTCGAGCGTCACCTTGAGATCGGCCGGCAGCGCCCGGGCCATGGCCGCCCGAACCGCCGGAGGCGCCGACATCGCATCCTGCGCCAACGCCAGGATCGGCGCGTCAGGATCGGTGACGAGCACCGTTCCGCTCGCCGCCACGCGCGGTTCGGCAAGCGTGCCGGCAAGCTTGCCGTTGAGGTCAAGGCGCGCCCCACCGAGATCCTGGGCGGAGAACTGCGTCACGTCGATCCCGTCCGGTCCCCAGGCTGCATTGGCCACCAGTTGCGTGCCTTCGAGGCCGGAGAGCGCAACGCTCTGGGCACTGGCCGTCAGGTGCCCCTCGGGGAACGTCACGGCGAAGCCGCCGCCCGCCCCGGTTTCGGGCAAAAGCGCGGCCAGCGCCGTGCTGTCGGCAGCCGAAAGCGCCGAGAACTTGGCCACGACGTCGAGCTGCCGCTCGGGCCCGAACCCCACCGCACCGGAAACGGCGTGCCGGCCTTCATCGAGCGTGAACACGCCCTCCTTGAACCGCAGGTCGTCGCCATCCAGTTCGACGCCTGCCTCGAACGAAGCCGGGACGTTGAAAAGCGGATTGTTGTCGGCGGGCTTGCGCCAGAGCGCCGCCAGGGCATCGAGCCGCGAGGTCGAAATGCCGAACCGGCCCGCAAAGCTGGGCCGATCCTCGACGGACGCCAGACGACCGCTGAGCTTGACCTGCGTATCCCCCGGAAGCCGGCCGGTCATGCTGTCGACGCTCCAGCCCTTCCCGTCCGAGCTCGCCTTGACCGTGATATCGCGCAGGTTCACCCCGCGCATGTCGAGTTCGGCCAGGTCGAGCGCGATCGTGCCGGGCATGGGCGGCACCGGCGGGGGCGGCAGCTCGCCGAGCAGGCGCACCAGTTCGTAGGGCTGCACGCCCTCCTCCTTGGTCGCATCGCGCGGCGGCAGGGCCACCACCCCGCCCGAAAGCGTCGCATCGAAACTGCGGCTCTCCCCCAGCTTGATGATGGCGCTGCCCGTCAACCGCGTGCCGGTGCGGTTCTCGTCGGGCACGAGCGTGAACGAGGTCATCTGCACCTGGTCGGTATTGGCCTCGACCTTGCTGGTCAGCACCAGGTCCCCGCGCACGCCTTCGGCCCGGTCGGCCGGCGGCGGCGATTGGCGGAAGGTGATGTCACCCGCAAAGCGCGGCGCCTGGCCTGTGGAGAAGAGGCCCTCGGCCCCGAGCGAGAATGCCTTGCTCTCGGGCTGGGCAAAGGCCGTCAGGCGGGTCGAACCGTCACTGTCCATGGCCGAAGTGGTCACCCGCAGCGAATAGCGCTCCTGCCCGATGACGCCGCGTCCGGAAAACGCGAACGGGCCGCGCAGCGCCTGGAGCTTGAGTTCGCCATCGAGCTCGGAAAGGCTCATGGTCTCGCCCGAACGGGAATCCGCCACGTTGAGCGCGCCGCCCACCACCGTCGCCTTGCTGACCGAGATGTTGGAGGTGGTCACCTGCTCGGGCAGGTTGAGCCCGCTCACGAAGATGCCATTGTTATCGAAGGCGAGGTTGAGCACCGGCTGGTCGAGCACCAGGCTCGTCACCGAATAATGGTCGCGCAGGAAATCGACGAGCGAGAAGTCGGCCTTGACGTGCCCGACCTTGAGCACCGGCGCATCGGCAGGGCCCACCGCCACATCGGCGAACTCCAGTTGCGGTGCGGGCAGCAGGTTGAAGCGGATATCGCCCAGGATCTCGACCTGGGTCCCCAGCGCCTCGGTGGCCATCGCCTCCATGCGCCCGCGGTAATCGCCCCATTGGATGAAGCGCGGCACGATGAACGCTGCCGCCAAGGCCAGGATCGCCAGGATACCAACGACGATGAAAATGCGGTTGAGCACGTACCGAGTCACCTGAATTTTGCCGGAGTGTAGGGAAGTCGCCACATTCCGTCACCCCGCATGAGTGCCCGCCGGGGCAAGAATTTGGCGCAGCGCACCAAATACAAGAGGCCGGGCACTTCTGCCCGGCCTCTCACGCGATTTTGCTTTGAACGCGATTACTTCACTTCGCCGATCGACCAGAAATAGGTCTCGCCCGAGGAGTCATCCACGCCGTCATTGTCGGTGACCAGGTACCCCACGCCATTGGCGTCGATGCCGAAGCCCTCGACCTTGTCGACCACGTAGCCGCTGCCGGCCTTGAGGTCGGCAAGGATGTCGTGGAACTCTTCCTTGGCGACCACCGGCAGCTCCCCGCCGAGCTTGGCCGGCACGAGGTCGGCGAGCTTGACGCGATAGAGCTTCTTGAGCTGGGCCTTCTCGCCGATCTGGTTGTCGCGCTCGATGATGTAGGCGTAGTCGCCGTGAGCGGTGATCTCGGAGAGGCCGACCCAGGCGCCTTCGGAGGGAGCGTCGAGCTGGTAGCGCACCGCGCCCCATTCCTTGCTGGCGGGCTTGTAGGCCAGAAGCTTGACCTGCCCCTTCGGGTCATCCTTCCACTCGCGCTGGATGGCGATCCAGAGCGTCATGTCGTCGCCCGAACCCACGGCCGTGATGCCCTCGGTGCCGAAGCGGATCTCGTTGGCCAGCAGTTCGGCCGGGAACGGCACTTCCGCCAGGATCTTGCCATCCGCATCGACGTGGTAGAGCGCGTGCGGCACGAGCTTGTCGCTATTGCCTTCCGAGGCGAGCCAGAAGCCGCCCTTGCCGTCGAGCGCGATGCCCTCGAGGTCGAGCTTCTGGGCAGCGTCGCCCCCACGGGTCACCACCGTCTTGTGGGTGATGCGGGCGGGCGTGGCATTGGCATCGATCGTGTAGATCGAGGGCTGGGCCGAAAGCACGCTGTCGCTGACGGCGTAGAGGATGCCGGGCTTTTCGGCATCGCCCACAAGGGCCGAGAGCGCCGCCCAGCCGATGGGACGACCCTTTTCGTCCATGTCCGAGATGATCTGCGGGAACGCCGCCTCGCCTTCGGCGAGCTCATAGACCATCACGTGCGAGCCGATGAGGCCGTCGCCGCGCAGGTCGGCTTCGTTGGCGGTGGCGATGAGGTTGCGCGAGGGGATCGCCACAATGCCTTCGGGCGAAATGCCCGAGGGGAGCGACTGGATGTATTCGGGCGCCGCGTCCGGCCCGTTGTCCTTGTAGACGGCGACGAGCGAGGAACGCTCCTCGGTCACGAAGATATAGGTGGTGTCGCCGAACTTGGCCACTTCAAGGCCTTCCGGCTCGACGCCCTTCTTGTTGCGGGCATCCGGATAGTGGCCGAGCTGGGCGGCGGTGTCGTCGAGCTGCGTGCCCGAATCCCAGAGCAGCGTGCCGTCTTTCTTGAAGATCGAGAAGCCGCGCGAACCGCCCTTCCAGTCGCCTTCATTGGCGATGGCGAAGCGATCGTTGTCGATCCAGTGGACGGCATCCGGCTCGCGGGGCACGTCTTCCATCTTGCCGGTGAACTTGAGGGCGCCGTCCTTCTTGGTGTCCACGCCTTCGAGCGAGACCGAGCCGGCCGGGAAATTCGCCGTCACCGTGCCGGTCTTGCCGTCGATGATGACGATGTGGTTGTTCTCCTGAAGCGTCAACGCGATTTCGTCATTGCCGTTGAAATCCACGAATTCCGGCTCGGGATCTTCCGGCGCGATGGCGGCGAGGCCCGTTACGTCCACCTTCTTGACGCTGGCCGGATCGACCACGCCGTCCTTGACCGAGACGATCACCACATAGCCTGCCGGCATCTGCGGGATGACGCCGTCATTGAGGTCTTCGTCGCGCTCGTTCTCGATGGCGATGGCCACGAGCGTTCCCGCTTCGTTGTGCGCGGTGGAATCGGGCTGGCCGCCCAGGTCGATGGTGGTATCGACGGTCTTGCTGGCGATATCGACCACGGCGAGCTTGCCCGAAGGGTTCGCCTTGCTCTCGGAGGTGTTGACGCCCACATAGGCCTTGGCGCCGATGATGGTCACCGAAGTGGGTTCTCCATCGAGCGAAAGGAAGCCGAGCGGCTTGGGCGCCTTGGGATCGGTGATATCCACAAAGCCGATTCCGCCCGCCGGGCTATCCGAATAGACCAGCGTATTGCCATCTTCGCTCGCCACGATGATTTCGGACGAGGTGGCTTCCGCCGCTTCGTTGTTCTGGGCAACCGGGAAGCTGGAAATGCGGTTGAAGACCTCCGCCGCCATGATCGGCGTGGTCGAGACCATCAGCGTGGCCAGCAGTGCCGGCAAAAGACGTTTAGTATGCATGGAAGAGCCCTCCGGTGATCAATGAGGGCCCGCAATAGGCATGCGGCGCTACGGGGTTGTGACACGGCGATGACGCTTCCGTGACACTCCACCGCCCTCCCGCCGCCCAAGGAGTAACGATGATGAAATGGCTCGCCGCGCTCGCCGGACTGATGGTGATCCTCTTCGCCGGAGCGCCGGCCCATGCGGCCGACGCCTGCGCGACGCCGGGCAAGTTCGTCTTCGCCAACGTCGCCACCCAGCGCGCCGCCATCCCACCCCGGGAACACACGACCTATGCCGCCCTCGGCCTGCGCGCCAAGCGCAACGGCTGTTCGCTCGCCATCGTCTGCACGCCCGCGGTCACGGGCGAGGATCGCTACAAGATCGCCGGCCAGCGCTGCGCCGCCGTTCGCCAGGCCCTCGCCCGCTACGAACGCCGGCCCGAATTCCGCAGGGCCATCCAGGACTCGATCGAAAAGCTCCCACCCAAGGGCCTGAACTTCCCCGCCGGCTCGGTGGTCGTGATCCTTCGCTAGTCGCGGCTGCATATACATTCACCCCCGCCGCACCTATATTGCGCAACGAGAACAAAAAGAGATTCGTCAATCCCGCATGCCCGCTGAACCGCAAAGACTCGCCCCGTCCGCAGGAGGCCCGATTACCAGCCAGCTCGGCCGGCGCGGACCTGACTATCTGCAGGGGCTCAATGAAGAGCAGCGCGACGCCGTCCTGACCATCGACGGGCCGCTGCTGGTTCTCGCCGGCGCGGGTACGGGCAAGACGCGCGTCCTCACCACCCGCATCGCCCACATCCTTTCCACCCGCAAGGCGCGCGGCTCGGAAATCCTGGCGGTGACCTTCACCAACAAGGCCGCCCGCGAGATGAAGGAGCGCATCGCCAGTCTCGTCGGCTCCTCGGTCGAAGGCATGCCGTGGCTGGGCACGTTCCACTCCATCGGCGCGCGTATCCTGCGCCGCCATGCCGAACTGGTGGACCTCAAGCCCGCCTTCACCATTCTCGATACCGATGACCAGATCCGGCTCATCAAGCAGCTCCTCGAAGCCGAGAACATCGATGAGAAGCGTTGGCCGGCCCGGCAGTTCGCCGGCATGCTCGACGACTGGAAGAACCGGGGCCTGCTTCCCCGGGACGTGACCCCCGCCGAGAGCGGCTTTTACGCCAACGGCAAGGGCGCCAAGCTTTACGCCGACTACCAGGCGCGCCTCAAAACCCTCAATGCCGCCGATTTCGGTGACCTGCTGCTCGAATGCATCCGGCTCTTCCGCGAGAACCCGAAGGTGCTCGAGGAATATCACCAGCGCTTCAAGTACATGCTGGTGGACGAGTACCAGGACAGCAATGTGGCCCAGTATCTCTGGCTGCGCCTGCTCGCCCAGGGGCGCCCGGCCAACGAGGCCAATATCTGCGTGGTGGGCGACGACGATCAGTCGATCTACGGCTGGCGCGGCGCCGAGGTCGACAACATCCTGCGCTTCGAAAAGGATTTTCCGGGCGCCAAGGTGATCCGGCTCGAGCGCAACTATCGCTCCACCGCCAATATCCTGGCGGCCGCCAGCCATCTCATCGCCCATAACGAGGGCCGGTTGGGCAAGACCCTACACACCGATGTCGCCGAGAAGGGTGAGACGGTTGCCGTCACCTCCGTCTGGGACAGCGAGGAGGAAGCCCGCCAGATCGGGGAAGAAATCGAGCAGTTCCAGCGCCAGGGCGAAACGCTCAACTCCATGGCGATCCTGGTGCGCGCCTCGTTCCAGATGCGCGAATTCGAAGAGCGCTTCATAACCCTGGGCCTCAACTACCGCGTAATCGGCGGCCCGCGCTTCTACGAGCGCAAGGAAATCCGCGATGCGCTGGCCTATTTCCGTCTCGTGGCGCAGCCCGCCGACGACCTGGCCTTCGAGCGCATCGTCAACACGCCAAAGCGCGGCCTGGGCGACTCCACGCTCAAGATCCTCTTCGATGCCGCCCGGCACCAGAACGTGCCCCTGCTCTCGGCGACGCGCATGCTCATCGAGACCGAGGAGCTCAAATCCAAGCAGCGCACCACCCTGCGCGACCTCGTGGGACAGTTCGACGATTGGTCCGAACGCCTGCGCACCATCCCGCATGCCGAACTCGCCGAGCAGATTCTCGATGAGAGCGGCTATACGGCCATGTGGCAGAACGACAAGTCCGCCGACAGCCCGGGGCGCCTCGAAAACCTCAAGGAACTCGTGCGCTCCATGGAAGAATTCGAGACCATGGGCGGCTTCCTCGAGCACGTCGCGCTGGTCATGGACCGCGACAGCTTCGAGGCCGACGACGCCGTTTCCATCATGACGCTGCACTCGGCCAAGGGCCTCGAGTTCAACACCGTCTTCCTGCCGGGCTGGGAGGAAGGCCTCTTCCCCCATCAGCGCTCGCTCGACGAATCCGGCCGCGCCGGGCTCGAGGAAGAGCGGCGCCTCGCCTATGTCGGCATCACCCGCGGCCGCAAGCGCGTGCGCATCAGCCTGGCCCAGAACCGCCGCATCCACGGTCTCTGGCAATCGGCCATCCCCTCGCGCTTCCTCGATGAACTCCCCGCCGAGGTGGTGGAGGTCAAGGACACCGGCTCTTCCTATGGCGGCTACGGCTATGGCGGGCGCACCGCCAACCGCTTCCAGTCGGTCGACCCCTTCGAGAGCGTCTACGAAACCCCAGGCTGGCAGCGTGCCCGCGCCCAGCAGGCCCAGCGCAAGGGTTCGGGCCCGCTCACCATCGAAGGCGAGCTGGTTGCACGCTCCGTCGATCTCGGCCCCGGCTCGGGCTACAAGGTCGGCGACCGCGTGTTCCACAATAAGTTCGGCTACGGCGAAATCGCCGCGCTCGAGGGTAACAAGCTCACCATCGATTTCCAGACCGGCCGCAAGAAGGTGCTGGATAGCTTCATCCGCAAGGCCTGAAGCCCAGAGCCTGCGGCTCCCCACTCTCAATCCCTCCCCACAAGGGGGGAAGCGTTGGGGCACTCTCGAGCCAGCAGGTCTCCCTCCCCCTTGTGGGGAGGGAACAAGGGTGGGGGTCCCGGCACCACCCCGCTCCGATTGACTCTCCCGGCCTGAGGCTGCATGAACGGCGCTTCCCATAGCACCGAGCTTTCACATGACCGTCGACCAGGTATCCGTCGCCCTCACCAAGGATCAGGCCTATGCGCTGGTCGATGCCGTCATGGAGCGTGACGACCTGGCGCTGACCGCCTCCGCCCATGAAGACGCCGAGACCGGCGAGTGGGTGTTCGAGGCCACGGTCGAGAGCCCGGCCAATCTCGAAGCCTTCAACGAACTCGCCCGCCAAACGCTGGGTGGCGATGTCGCCTTCGCCATCGAGGCCATAGACCCCGAGATCAACTGGGTCGCCAAGTCGCTCGAAGGCCTGCAGCCGGTTTCGGCCGGCGGCTTTTACATCTACGGCAGTCACGAGACCGCCCCGGTTCCCGAGGGTCTGATCGGCCTCAAGATCGAGGCGGCCCAGGCCTTCGGCACCGGCCACCACGAGACCACCACCGGGTGCCTCGAAGCCATCGAGCGCGTGCTTGAACGTGCCACCCCGGCCAATGTCATCGACATCGGCACCGGCACGGGCGTTCTCGCCATCGCCATCGCCAGGAAGACCGGCCTCAAGGTCCTCGCGACCGATATCGACCCCATCGCCGTCACCACCACGGTCGAGAATGCGCGAGACAATGACGTGGGCGAACTGATCGAGGGCGTCGTCGCCGAAGGCCTGGAGAGCGACGTCATCACCGGCAAGGCGCCCTACGACCTCATCCTCGCCAATATCCTGGCCGGCCCGCTCATGGGCCTGGCGCCGGGCATGTCGCGGATCGCCCAGTCGGGCGCATCGATCATTCTTTCGGGGATTCTGGAAACCCAGGCCCAGGCCGTGATCGCCGCCTATGCCGAAAACGGCATGCCCCTGCTCCAGCGCCTGCAGCGCAAGGAGTGGACGACGCTCATCCTTCACAAGCTCTGAGCGCGGCGCCCTGTCGCGGGGCAGTCAAACCGAAGCCTGAAAAAGCAAATCCCCGGAGGGCAGGTCCGGGGATCGTTTAGTATCGGGCTGCATGGGACCCGACTGGAGGTAAACTCTGGAGCTTACGGGCGCTTCGCGAAGGACCCGATCAGCTGATGCTGCATGCGATAGCTGACCTGGCGCTTCGACTCACGCGAGCGCGCGTCGATAATGCCGTCCAGCGCTTTGCGAAAGTCGTTCTTGGTCTCGGTCATTTTTTTCTGTTTCATCCAAATTCACCGGCACCCCTGTGCCGACGCCGTTCAAATAACCATTGCAATCGCTTTCGGTTAGGGCCCATTTCGAAAGTCAGCCATGACTAAAACGCAGACCGGCACAAAGAGGCATGCAATGACGCCCAAGGACCCGTCCCCTTCCTTCCCGCCCGCGCTCTTCCAGAGCTTTGAGGAACGGTCCGATCCGCGCAATGTCGCACCGCGCCTCAAGGCCCTGCGGGCGCAGATGGCAGAAGCCGGACTCGACGGTTTCCTTATCCCGCGCGCCGATGCCCATCGCGGCGAATCCGTGCCGCCGGGCGAGGCGCGCCTGGCCTATGTGACCGGCTTCACCGGCTCGGCCGGCATCGCGCTCGTTGGCCCGCGCAAGGCCGCGCTCTTCATTGATAGCCGCTATACGCTTCAGGCCCCTGCCCAGACCGACACCACCAAGGTCACCGTCATCGAAGCCCTGCAATCGGGCATCGCCGCCCATATCCCAGCTTTCGTGCCCAAGGGCGGCCGCATCGGCTACGATCCGTGGCTCCATACGCCGGGCGAAATCAAGGACCTTGCCGAAAAGCTCGCCGGCACCGCGAGCCTGGTCGCCACCGGCAATCTCGTCGATCGCATCTGGGCCGACCGCCCCGCCGCGCCCGTCACCCCGATCGAGTTCCTCGGGCACAACCGCGCCGGCAAGAAGGCCGAAGACAAGCTGGCCGAGCTTCAGGCGACCCTCGCCGCCGAAAAGGCGGACGCCACCGTGCTCACCCTGCCCGAATCGATCTGCTGGCTCTTCAACATCCGCGGCCGCGACGTACCCAACACCCCCTTCGTGCTCGGCTTCGCCATCGTGCCGCGCAAGGGCAAGCCCACGCTCTATTTCGACAAGGCGCGCATCACGCCCGAACTGCGGGCCCAGTTCGCCGACATTGCCACGCTCGCCGACACTGCGGGCCTCCAGGCCGCGCTGCGCAAGCTCGGCGCCGTCGGCAAGCATGTCTGGGTCGATCCCGCCTCCGCGCCCGTTGCCGTGCTCAACGCCATCAAGAGCGGCAGCGACGACGCCCGGGTCATCGAGAAGCGCGACCCCGTGCTGTTGCCCAAGTCCCGCAAGAACGATGCAGAACTGGCCGGAATGCGCGAGGCGCACCGCCTTGATGGCGTGGCGCTGGCAAAGTTCCTGGCCTGGTTCGACGCCGAGGCGCCCAAGGGCAAGCTCGACGAGATCGGCATCGTCACCGCCCTGGAGGCCTTCCGCCGCGAGGAACCGACCTGCGTGGATGCGAGCTTCGACACCATCTCGGGCGCCGGCCCCAATGGCGCCATCGTCCACTACCGCGTGACCGAAAAGACCAACCGGCCACTCCATCCGGGCGAACTGATGCTGGTGGATTCGGGCGCCCAATACCTCTCGGGCACCACCGACATCACCCGGACCATGTCCACCGGCAAGCCCTCCGCCGAAGAGAAGGATCGCTTCACCCGCGTCCTCAAGGGCATGATTGCCATTTCGATGGCGCGCTTTCCGCGCGGCACGTCGGGCGCCCAGATCGACGTGCTCGCCCGCCAGTTCCTCTGGCAGGCCGGCCTGACCTATACCCACGGCACCGGCCACGGCGTGGGCGCCTACCTGGGCGTGCACGAAGGCCCGATCGGCATCTCCCCGCGCTACACCCTGCCGCTCGAAGTCGGCCAGGTAATCTCGAACGAGCCGGGCTACTACAAGGACGGCGGCTTCGGCATCCGTATCGAAAACCTCGTGCATGTGGTGGAAAGCCCTGTCGGGGAGGGCAAGTATCTGGAGTTCGAAACCCTGACGCTGGCGCCGATCGACCTGCGCCTGGTCGAAAAGAAACTGCTCACCGACGACGAGCGGGATTGGCTCAACGCCTACCACAAGCGCGTCTGGAAGGAGATCGGCCCCGAGCTCAAGGGCGAGGCCAAGGCCTGGCTCAAGGAAGCCACGGCGGAACTTTGAGGCGCTAGTTCAGCATCGGGTCGGACGCCAGCAGCTCGCTCAGGCGCCCGCCGTCCGGCCAGGCGATGTCGTCGATCTTCCAGCCGCCGTCTTCCTCGACCATCGAGAAGACGCTGGTGTAGTCGTTCCCGACATTCTGGAAGTGCACGGCAACCGTGGTCACCCCGTTCTCGACCACCGGATCGGCGATCTCGACCTTGCCCAGCTCTACCTCCTGGCCCAGCACGAACGGATCGAAATCGAGGGCGCTCATGGCGTCCTCGCTCTCGCTGGCCCGCTGCCTGTCGGCCGCGAACAATTGCTGCAGGCTCAGGGAATAGATGTCCTGTTCTTCCTCGGATTCGCCTTTGGCATACTGCCCGTAGATATGCTCGAGCAGCGCCTTGGGAGTCCCATAGCTGGCCGCAAGGGCCGGCGCCGCCAGCGCCATCAGCAGGGCCAGACTAGCCGCAATCAATCGCATCAATTGCCGTTCGCCTCCGTCAAAATCTCGCGCAGGCCCCAGGGATAGTCGCCGCGCGCCTCGATATCGTCCACGCGCCAGCCGTCGCTTTCCTCGACCAGCGTATAGGAGAGCACGGTCTCGCGCTGGGCATCCGCATTGACGAACGTCACCGGGATCACCACGACGCCACCCTTGGACTTGGCCTTGCCGAAGTGCACGTCATGGGGCTGCGGGTCCTGGCTGTCCGAAAACGGGTCGAAGTCGAGATTGCCGATCTCGCCCGGCGGCGTGCGCGCCTCCTCCGCCCTGACGAGCTCCATGAGCCCGGTCGAGAACACGTCCTCGCGCTTCGGCCAGCTATCGGGCCCATAGGCCTCGTAGATGTGGCGCAGCGCCGCCTCGGGCGTCTTGAAGCCACCTGCGTGGGCAACGCCCGCGCCCGCCACGACCATCAGGACTGCCAGCAGCCCGCCCCACAATCCGCGCAAGTCCGTCTCCCACTATTGCGCCACCGTCGGAACCTCGCCGAGGATTTCCGTCAGCGTCCACTGCACCTCGCCCTCGATGGACTGCACGTTGTCGACCTTCCAGCCGTCCGGCTCCTTGACCATCGAGATGACGACGGTGTTCTTTTCACCGAAATTGGCGAAGCGCACCGTTGAAGTGGCCAGGGTCCCCGAAATCTCCGGCTCACCGATCACGAGATCGGCCAGGTCGTAATCCTGCGCGTTGATGAACGGATCGAAGTCGAGCGCCCCAACCTCGCCTTCGGGCGTACGCTCGCGGTCGGCAGCGAACAGACGCTTGAGATGGGCCGAATAGATCTCCTCGCTGTCCTCGGGAAAGCTGTTGGTCGAATAGGATTCGTAGATCGAATCCAGCAGCGCCTTGGGGCTGTCATAGGTTGCGGCCAGGGCCGGGGCGGCCATCGCCAGGATGAAGCCGAGGGCGGCGAGAACGAGACGCATTGCAGAACTGTCCGTCAGTTGAAGAAGAAGGCGTAGCCGATAAGGTTTTCGCCGAAGACGCGATTGGCCTCGGCGAAATCGGCCGCACTCGCCACCGGACCATCCTTGAGGAACGGAATAGCGCCATATCCGGTCAGGATCATGACGAGGTCGGTGCGGGTGGCGGTCTCGAAATAGGCCTTGAGGTCAAAGCCCTGCCGGAACCGCCAATGCGGCACGAGCAGCTTGCCATCGAGGATCGCGTCGGCCGTGTCGAGCGTCTTGAGCCAGGCGTCCACCATCTCCTGGCTTACCTCGCTGCCGGGCAGCGTCGCGGTCTGGCGCGGCGAAGGGATGAACTCGTGGTCGTCGTCGGTCTCGGCAAGGATCGCCGCCCAATTCGCCCGCGAGAAGGCGGTGATCGCCTTGAGCCGCTCAAGCACGCGCTTGAGCCGATCGGGTTCGATCACCGGCCAGTCCAACGTGTGGATGGCCGCGATGGCATCGGCGGCCGCCGCGTCCGTCCGCGGCTCCATGAAGATCGAACCGCCCTCCGAATAGTCCTGCATCGGCAACCCGGCCCGCGGAAACAGGCGATGGAAAGCGACGTTGACGAGGTCCGAGAAGTCGTGGGCGAGAAGAAAATCGCCATGGCTCGCCAGCACCTGGCTGTACCCGGCCATCCAGAGCGCGTCGGCCCGGTCGAAGCCGAGCGTGGTATCGGGCGCCTCGGGCGCCTGGGCCGGGTTCTTGTCGCTCCCCGCCGGCTGCGTGGCCGGCTCGGGCGTCAGCGGAATGCCCAGCTGCCGCTCGACGATGGAACGCATACTCTCGGCATCGGACGCCTGCCCGTCTCCGTCGACATCGAACCGGATCCGGAGCGGATCGATCAGCACGACATAGTCGCCGCTCTCGCCCGCCGCAGCCAGCGAAGTCTTGGCCGCGTCCATGTCGTCGACCAGTTGCGCCAGGATGCCCCTCACCTTGGCATAGTCGAGCTTTTCCGGGCTCGGATTGGGCGGAATGGGCACCGTCACCAGCGGCCCGAGCATCCCGGCGTCCGGCCCGACAAGACCGTGGCGGTAGAGCGCCTGGACGAGATGCTCGACCCCGCTCGCCAGTTCCAGCATGCCAAGTCCGAACCGGGCTTCCTGGTCGCCGCCCTCCGCCATCGGCGTCAGCTGCTCGATGCCCTGGGCGAAGGTGCCCGCGTAGAGATTGTCGCGCAGCGCATCCCCCGCCTCTCCGGCGTGGACGGGCAATGTGAGGAACGCGGCAAGGCCGGCTCCCAGGAGCGTCGTTCGCAACATCGGCACTCTCCTTGCGATGCGCCTATTTGGCGATGAGATCGAACCAACCGTCTTCGTCGACAACCCGAATACCCAGTTCCTCGGCCTTCTTGAGCTTGGAGCCCGCGCCGGGCCCGGCCACGAGGATATCGGTGGCCGAGGACACCGAACCGGCAACCTTGGCGCCGTGCCGCTCGGCCATGGCCTTGGCCTCGCTGCGCGACATCTTCTCGAGCGTGCCGGTGAACACCACCGTCTTGCCGGCCACCTGGCTTTCGGCCGAAACGGTGACGACATAAGGCTGTGGCCGCACCTCTTCGAGCAGCCGGTCGATGACCTCGTCATTCTGCTCGTTGCCGAAAAAGCTGATGAGTGCCCCGATGACTGTATCGCCGATCCCGTCGATCGACGGGAACACCGCATGCGGATCATCCGCATGCGCGGCGGTTTCCTTGCCGATGCGGATCACCTCCTCGATGGTCGAGAAGGTGCGCGCCAGGATTGCCGCCGTCGTACTGCCGATGTGGCGGATACCCAGCGCGAAGATGAACCGGTCGAGCTCGGGCTCGCGCCGCGCGTCGATCGCCGCGAAGAGCTTCTCGAGCCCCTCGTAGTTGCGATCCTCGACACTGCGCACGTTCTTGCGCACCTTGCCCGTTGCCGCCTCGCGCTGGCGCGCCTGCTCCTCGCGCCGCTCGGCCAGCGCCTTCTGCACTTCGGCGCGGCGTTCTCTGAGCGTGAAGATGTCGGCGGCCGTCTTGACCAGCCCGGCATGGAAGAAGAGGTCGATGTTCTCGGCCCCCAGCCCCTCGATATCCATCGCGCCGCGCGACACGAAATGGCGCAGCTTCTCGATGGCCTGGGCCGGGCAGATCAGCTCGCCCGTGCAGCGCCGGCGCGAATCTTCCTTGCCCGTCTTCTCGTTGACCTCGCGCACCGCCGGCGAGCCGCAGACCGGGCAGGTATGCGGGAACTCGTAGGGTACCGCGTCGGCCGGGCGCTTCTCGATCACCACCTTGACGATCTGCGGGATGACGTCGCCGGCCCGCTGGATCACCACCGTATCGCCGATGCGAATGTCGATGCCGTCGCGAATGGGCGCCCCGGCGCTGTCGAAACCCTTGATATAGTCCTCGTTGTGGAGCGTGACGTTCTCGACCACCACCCCACCCACCGTTACCGGTTCGAGCCGCGCCACCGGCGCCAGCGTGCCGGTGCGCCCGACCTGGATGTCGATGCGCTTGACCACGGTCGTCGCCTGCTCGGCCGGGAACTTGTGGGCGATGGCCCAGCGCGGCTCGCCCGTCACGTATCCCCAGCGCTCGCGCAGATCGAGCCGGTCGAGCTTATAGACCACCCCGTCGATGTCGTAGCCGAGCGAGGAGCGCTGCGCCTCGATCACCCGGTACTGGCGCAGCATCTCCTCCTCGGAGGCCGTCCGCTCGGTCAGCTCGTTAACCTTGAATCCCCAGCTCTTGATGGCCTGGATCATGCCCCATTGCGTATCCGCCGGCATGCTCGAGGCCTCGCCCCACGCATAGGCGAAGAAGCGCAGGTTGCGCTGCGCCGTGATGGCGGGGTCCTTCTGGCGCAGCGAGCCGGCTGCCGTGTTGCGCGGGTTGACGTAATCCTGCCCGCCCTCGGCCGCCGAACGCGCCTTGAGCGCCTCGAAATCGGCATAGGTCATGTAGACCTCGCCGCGCACTTCGATGACCTGCGGCCAGTCGCTGCCCTCGAGCTTTTCGGGAATGTCGGCGATAGTCCTGAGGTTGGCGGTGATATCCTCGCCCACCGTGCCGTCGCCGCGCGTCGCGCCCTTGACGAAGACGCCGTTCTCATAGCGCAGCGAAGCGGAAAGCCCGTCGATCTTGGGTTCGGTGACGAATTCGAGCACCAGGTCCTTGTCCCGCTCGAAGAACCGATGGCCACGTTCGATGAAGTCGATGACGTCCTGATCCGTGTAGGCCTTGGCGAGGCTGAGCATGGGCACGGCGTGGCGCACCTTGGCGAAGCCTTCCGCCGCCGGCGCACCCACCTTGCCGGTGAGGCTGTCCGGGCGGCGCAACTGCGGAAACGCCGTCTCGATCTCGCCGTAGCGGACCTTCATCGCATCGTATTCGGCGTCCGTGATCTCGGGCGCGTCGTTCTGGTGATAGGCGATATCGGCGCGCAGAATCGCTTCGTGGAGCTTGTCGAGCTCCTGCTTGGCCGCCGCTTCGGAAAGGTTCTCGACCTCGTCCTCGAACTCGATCACGATACCTCCGAAATCAACTTGGACGCGGCTGCGCGCGCCTCCTCGGTCACCGTGGCGCCGGCAAGCATGCGGGCCACCTCTTCGCGCCGGTTTTCCCCGTCCAGCCCGCGCACATGGGTGCGCACGAACGCGCCCTCATCGACGGCCTGCTTCTCGATCAGCAGATGGCTCTGCGCCCGGGCCGCCACCTGGGGCGCATGGGTCACCGCAAGCACCTGCACCTTGCCTGCCAGCCTTGCCAGCCGGCGCCCGATGGCATCGGCCACGGCGCCGCCCACGCCCGTGTCGATCTCGTCAAAGATGAGCACCGGCGCCGAACCACGATCGGCCAGCACCACCTTGAGCGCCAGCAGGAACCGTGAGAGCTCGCCGCCCGACGCCACCTTGAGCAGCGGTCCCGAGGCGGTGCCCGGATTGGTCTGCACATGGAACGCGATCTGGTCGAAACCGGAGGCTGCAACGCGTGCCTCGTCCACCGCGTGATCGACGATGAAGCGGGCATTGCCGAGCTTGAGATCGGGCAGCTCCGCCTCGACCGCCTTGCTCAGCGCCGCGGCAGCCTTGGCGCGCTGCGCACTCAGCTTGGCAGCGACGGCCTTGTAAGCCGTGCGCGCCGCCGCAGCAGCCTCTTCCAGCCGGGCCAGAGATGCCTCTCCGTTCTCGAGCATTTCGAGGTCGCCCCGGTATTTGGCCAGCACCGCCGGCAACTCGTCGGGCGCCACGCCGTGCTTGCGGGCCGCCCCGCGCAGAGCGAACAGCCGTTCCTCGACCTTTTCGAGTTCCTGCGGATCGAAGGCCATTTCGCGCTTGATGGTCTCGAGCGCGTCCGAGGTGCGATCGAGCGCCACCAGCGAGGCGTCGAGCGCCTCGACCAGCGGCTGGAACAGCGTATTGCCCGTATCGGCCTTGCGCATCAGCCGCCGCATGAGCGAGGCGAGCGCCGGGCCCGGCGCGGCTGTGCCATTGATGATCTCGTCGGCGTCGCGCACTTCCTCGGCCGCGCGCTCGAGCTGCATAAGCCGCTGCCGCCTCTCGGCCAGCGATTCTTCCTCGCCGGTCTCGGCGGCCAGCGCCGACAGCTCTTCGACGACGTGGCGGGCATATTCCTCGCGCGCCGCCGCCTCCGCGACCATGGCGCGCTGCTCGGCAACGGCGCTATCGGCCGCCGCCAGGGCCTCATGGGCCGAGCGCACCGCCGCCACCTGCCCCTCCCCGCCGCCAAAGGCGTCGAGCAGGTCGCGGTGGGTGTTGACGTCCACCAGAGCGCGGTCGTCGTGCTGCCCGTGGATCTCGACCACCAGCGCCCCGATCCGCTGCAGGAGCGCTGCCGAGACCGGCTGGTCGTTGATGAAGGCGCGCGTGCGGCCATCGGCATACTGCACGCGCCGCAGAATCATCTCGTCGTCATCGGCGATCTCGTTCTCGCGCAATGCCTGGCGCGCCGGGTGATCGTGCGGAAGCTGGAGCACCGCCACCACCTGCCCGCTCTCGGTGCCCTTGCGCACCAGCGAGGCGTCCCCGCGCCCGCCCAGCGCCAGGGTCAGCGCATCGAGCAGGATGGACTTGCCCGCACCCGTCTCGCCCGTCAGTACGGTCAGACCGGTATCCAGGCCGAGATCGAGCTGGTCGATCAGGACGATATTGCGAACGGACAACGCAGTGAGCATGGCGGCACACTAGCCGGAAAGCGTGTGCCGAAAAAGCGGGAGGTGAAGGGAATTCAGAAGCGATATTTGCAGGAAGGGAGTGGTGGTGCCGCACTCCATCAGCCATCGGCGCTTGCCTTACCCCCTTCCCTCAATCCCCCCACAAGGGGGAGGGAAGCGTTGGGGCACGATCAAGCCGGCACGTCTCCCTCCGCCTTGTGGGGAGGGAACAAGGGCGGGGGTGAGCAACCCGCACAAAACGCTCGGGAATACCCCCCAAAAGCAAAGCGCCCGACCAATGGCCGGGCGCTTCCAAACTCAAATCCTTGAACGAGCCTTAGCTCTTCTTCTGCGTGTCGGCGATCCAGTTGCCCGCCACCATCTGGGGCTGCAGGCCCTGCTTGCCGAGCAGGTCGTAGGCGCGCTTGTACCATTCGCTGGCCGGGTAGTTGTGGCCGAGCACTTCTGCGGCGGTCTGCGCTTCGCCGATGAGGCCGAGCGACAGGTACCCTTCGGTCAGGCGATAGAGCGCTTCCTCGATGTGGGTGGAGGTCTGGTACTTCTCGACCACCACGCGGAAGCGGTTGATGCCGGCCAGGTACTGGCCATTGCCGAGGTAGTAGCGGCCGACCGACATTTCCTTGCCGGCGAGTTGGTCCACCGCGATCTTGATCTTGTCCTGGGCGTCCTTGGCGTACTCGGACTTGGGATAGTTCGAGATCAGGAGGCCATAGGTGTCGATCGCGTCCTGCGAGAGCTGCTGGTCGCGCGTGATGTCCTTGATCTGGGCGAAGGCAGCGGTGCCCTTGAGCCAGAGGACGTAGGGAACTTCCTTGGACGAGGGATAGAGCGCCAGGTACCGGTCAGCGGCAAGCGTGGCTTCCTCGAACTTGCCGATGCGGTAGTTCGCATAGACCTGCATCAGCTTGGACTTCTCGGTATAGTCCGAATACGGATGCTGACGGTCGAGCTTTTCGAGCGTCTTGATGGCGGTCTGGTACCGCTGCGCATCCATGTCGTTGAGCGCCGCCTGGTAGAGAGACTGCGGCGGAACGATCGTCTCTTCCTTGATCTTGGGCGGCGAGAAGAGATTGCACGCGGCCAGCGTCACAACGAGTAGGCCAACCGTGGCCACCCGCAGGGCCCGATTGGTAAATCCCGCAAGAGCATTAGTAGTCACGAGCAATACCGTCCCTTTTCAAGCCGCGCCCAGGCGCAGCGGCCTAAGGAGCAATTCGTTCAAAACTGTGGCGAATTCGGTCGTGGTGTCAGCCGACGGACCGGAGATATGGGTTGACGACGGCGCCCTCGGGCATGTCGTCCAACGCATCGAACGCCAGTGGAAGATCCTCGGCGGACACTATCTCATAGTTGGCTTCACTCGCAAAGAGCGAGGAAAGCACAAGTGCATTAAGGGCATGGCCGCCTTTGTAGGAGCGGAAACGGCCGTAGATGGCCAGCCCGCCGAGGGCCAGGTCGCCGATGGCATCGAGCAGCTTGTGGCGCACGAATTCGTCCTCGTAGCGCAGGCCACCCGGGTTGAGGATGCGGTCTTCGTGGACGGTGATGGAATTATCCAGGCTCGAACCGAGCGCATAGCCGGCCTGCCGCAGGATCTTTGCATCGCGCACGAAACCGAACGTGCGGGCGCGGGCGACATCCTCGACATAGCGCCGCGGCGTCCAGTCGAAGATCATGCGCTGGCGGCCGATGACCTTGGAATCGAAATCGATCTCGAGATCGAGCGCACGCCCGTTATAGGGCTCGAGCGCCGCATAGGCGTCGTTGTTGCGCACGGTAACGGCGCGCATGATCTTGATGTATTTGCGCGGCGCCGCCTGCACCTGCAGGCCCGCCTTGAGAATAGCTTCCACGAACGGAAACGCGCTGCCGTCGATGATCGGGCATTCGGCGGCGCTCAGGGTCAGCAGGGCATTGTCGATCCCCAGGCCCGAAAGCGCGGACACCACGTGTTCGATGGTCGAGACGCGCACGCTGTCGCCCAGGTCGAGCTCGGTGCAAAGCGTCGTGCGCGCCACGCGCGAAAAGTGGATCTGGACCGGACCGGCGCGACGCCCGTCCTCGAATTGCCGCGCGATCAGGTAGCCGCTATCCGCTGGTGCCGGTTCGATGGTGAGGGTAACAGGGAGCGCGCTATGGACGCCGAACCCGCTGAACTCGACCGGCCCGGCCAGGGTGCGCTGACGCGCCGACAATTTCTTCATACTCGAGGACTCCAGTACCTCAGCGGACCCCTGCGTCCGATCCGCTGTGTTTACTCGCAAAAAACCCGGTGCGGAAGCCGCGCCGGGTTCAGTTATGCACCGCTCGATATGCGCTTCTAACCGTGTTTGCGCAAGAAGGCGGGAATCTCGAGATGGTCTTTTGCCGGCTGAGGTTGTGCCGGGCGACCATAAGCATCGGTGTTGCCGCGCGCGCCCTGAGTCGAAGCGGAAACCCTTGATCCGCCTGCTTCTATGGCGCTGCGAGCCGCCGCGTCGTCGGTGTCTCGCTGCATCTGGGCCTCATCCTCGGGCTCCGTGCGGGGGCGCGACGAAAGGCCCACATTGGAGGCGAGGCGCTTGAGCAGGGCACGGGCCGGATTGGCCTCGGGCTCATGACGTTCTTGGGCGTCAAGTGACCTTCGTGCAACAGCGGGAAGCTCCTCGGTCCGGGGCATGCGGCGCGCTTCGGGGCGTGCGGCATTGGACGGCACGTAGACGGAGGGAATCGGCTGCTCCTGAACGCGGGCCGGCTCGTCCATCGAATCGTGGGTCACCGCTGCGGACGGGATGTAGGGCTCGACCATGATGCCGTCGTCTTCGGCGTCCTGGGCGAACGCCTGCTCGTAGGACGGCTCCTGGGTGACGATCGCTTCGGCGATGGCGTGCTCGACCTGCTCTTCGATCTGCTGCTCGACCATGCGCGGGGCCGGCGCGGGCGCGGCCTGCTGGGCGGGGGGAGCCTCGTAGGGCACATGCGGGCGCTTGACCGCGATGGCGCGGGCGGCGTTCGGCTTCACCGGCTCCATGGCCTGGACCATGGTGGCATCGGTGCCGGTCGCAACGACCGACACGCGGATGGTGCCATCCAGCGTCGGGTCGAACATGGCGCCCAGGATGATGTTGGCGTCCGCGTCCACTTCCTCGCGGATGCGGCTGGCAGCCTCGTCCACTTCGTAAAGGGTGAGGTCCGGACCGCCGGCGATCGAGATGAGGAGCCCGCGGGCGCCGTGCATCGAGACATCGTCCAGCAGCGGATTGGCGATGGCGGCCTCGGCGGCGTGACGAGCGCGATCCTCGCCCGAAGCCTCGCCGGTGCCCATCATGGCCTTGCCCATGCCGCGCATGACGGCGCGCACGTCGGCGAAGTCGAGGTTGATGAGCCCTTCCTTGACCATGAGGTCGGTGATGCAGGCCACGCCCGAATAGAGCACCTGGTCAGCCATCGCGAAGGCGTCAGCGAAAGTGGTCTTCTCGTTGGCGACGCGGAAGAGGTTCTGGTTCGGGATGACGATCAGGGTATCGACGTGCCGGTGCAGCTCATCGATGCCGTCCTCGGCCAGGCGCGCACGGCGGTTGCCTTCGAAGGCGAAGGGTTTGGTGACGACGCCAACGGTGAGGATGCCCTGCTCGCGGGCAGCGCGCGCCACGACCGGCGCGGCGCCGGTGCCCGTACCACCGCCCATGCCGGCAGTGATGAACACCATGTGCGAACCCGAAAGGTGATCGTTGATCTCGTCGTAGCTCTCTTCGGCCGCCGCACGACCGACTTCGGGATGCGAACCGGCACCCAGGCCTTCGGTGACGCCAACCCCGAGCTGGATGATTCGGCTGGCCTTGGACAGCGCAAGGGCCTGCGCATCCGTGTTGGCCACTACGAAATCAACTCCGTCCAGGCCGGAATTAATCATATTGTTAACGGCGTTACCGCCGGCGCCGCCGCAACCGAACACAGTGATGCGGGGCTTAAGTTCCTGAATATCCGGGATTGTGAGGTTGATTGGCATGCTTGGCCCCATAGTGGCGTTTGACCAAGATTTACGCGCCAATTCGTTAACCACACCCTAACAAGACCACCGAATTCGTTAACGGCGCCGCAATTTGCGAGTGGGAAACGGCCGGAAATTAAGCGCGCCTTAACCATGCCGAGGCGGCCAGGTGAGTCCGAATGGTGCTGGGTCTCACCCCCTAGCCCCCTTCCCCGGACGAAGAGGCGATGCCCATTGCACCACAGTCGAGACAGCCGTGCCTCCCCGGCTCTGCGACCGGGGAGAACGTGGGCGTTGGCGTATTGGGGCCGTGAGACAACCCCCTACGCATTTACCGCAGCGTCTTGAGCGCTCCGGTCCACTTCTTGAGCTCGGCGAGCATCGTGCCGGCAGCGGTTTCCATGATCGGCGTCGGGTTCAGCTTGCCTTCCGCATCGATGAGAGAGGTGAACATCGGGACGGTCACCGCCTCGGGGATCGGCATCATCTTGAGGGTGGTGTTGAACTGCTTGAGCATCTGCACCGAGCGCATGCCGCCCGAAATGCCGCCATAGGAAAGGAAGCCGACGGGCTTGTAGGCCCACTCGGCCGCCAGGTAGTCCAGCGCATTGATGATCGAGGGCGGCGCGCCGTAGTTGTATTCGGGCGTCACGATGACGAAGGCATCTGCCGCGGCCACCGTCTTGCTCCACGCCTTGGTATGCTCGCCGGCATAATTGCCCAGGCGCGGGTGCTGCGGCTCGTCGAACATGGGCAGGTCGATCTCGCCCAGGTCGGCGACCGAGACGTTCCAGTCCGGATCGGCCTCGGCCACGCTCTGCAGCCAGGGGGCGAAAACATGGCCCTTGCGGGTCGGACGGGTCGAGACGGTGATGATAAGCAGGTTATGCAAGGCTGGGCACTCCGGGTAGTTAGCCGGTAACTGCGCCCCATGCGCGCGAGGGTAAACGCGACCAAACGTCACGACTGGCGATGCGCATGCAGCCGGCCCCGGAGAACTGCGGGGCTAGAAACTCGTCCGCAGCCAGTTCCCGACGCGCGCAAAATAGCCGTCCGTGCCGGTAAGGCGATGGCCCCCGCGTGGCTCGACATATTCCTGCTTGCACACCTGCGGATAGATCAAGAGGCCACCCACGGTGGCGAAGGCCGCGCCCTTGGCGATCTCGGGGAGACCGGCGATGCCCATGGGGCGCCCGTTGCGGACGTTGCGCGCCAGCACGCGCCGCGCCACTTCGGGCAGGCCCGTCAATTCCGAACCGCCGCCCGTCAGCACGAACCGGCGCCCGCACATGTCCATCATCCCGGTCGCCTGCATGCGGTCGCGGATGGCGGTGAGGATTTCCTCGATGCGCGGACGCATGATGCGGGTCAGCACCGAACGGGCCACCTGCCCCGGCGCCTCGTCGTGGGTCGCACCCACCGGCTGGATCGGGATCATGTCGCGCTCATCCGCCTGCCCCGGCAGCACCGAGCCATGGAAGCACTTGAGACGCTCCGCATCGGCCACCGAAACGGAGAGCTGGCGCGCCAGGTCGAGCGTCAGGTGATGGCCGCCGATGGCGATGGCATCGGTATAGACCACGTGCCCTTCTGAGAACACGGAGACGGTCGTCGTGGCGCCGCCGAAGTCGATGCAGGCCACGCCCAGATGCGCCTCGTCGTCGACGAGCGTCGCCAGGCCCGAGGCATAGGGTGTCGCCATCAGCGCCTCGATTTCGAGGTGGCAGCGATTGAGCACCAGCTCGATATTGCGCATGGCCAGCGTCTCGGCGCTGATCACCGCGACGTCGATCGAGAGCTTTTCGCCCACCATGCCCTTGGGGTCGCGAATGCCCTTCTGGCCGTCGAGCGTGTAGCCGATTGGGAGCGCATGGACGATCGAGCGCTCCGGACGCACCGAGCGGTCGTTGACAGCGCGCAGCACGCGCTGCAGGTCGCTCCGCTCCACTTCCTGCCCGCCCAGCGACACCGTCGCCGAGAAGGTCTCCGAACCCAGCCGTCCTGCCGTGACGTTGACGATGACGGATTCAACCGTCAGTCCCGCCGCGCGTTCGGCCATGCCCACCACCGAGCGCACCGCCTGCTCGGCCTTGTCCAGATCGGTCACCACCCCGCTCTTGACGCCCGATGAAGGGCCGTACCCGAAGCCGATGACCTCGGCCACGTGCGTGCGCCCCTTGAGCGCCTTGCCCTCAGGGCGAGGCGTCAGTCTCGCGATCACGCAGCAGATCTTGGTGGAGCCGATATCGAGCACCGCCACGAGCGAGGTACGCCCGGGCTGCAAAGGCTTGAGCCGCGCGGTCATGGAGTCGGTGATCATGGCGGTTAGTTCCCCGAGGCTTTCTCGGCTGGCGTTTCGTAGGAGGAGTCGACGACGATATTGGCTTTGGGTTTGGCCTTGGCGGCGGCCTTGGCCGCGTCGGCAATCTGCTTCTGGGCGTCCGCCGAAGGCGTCACCGCCACCATGTTGGGCACGCGCAGGTCGATCAGCGTCACGTCGCGATCGAGCAGCGCATAGTCGCGCTGGTAACTGTTGAGCCGGTCGATGGCCTGGGCCACGCCCTGCTCGGGCAATTGCACGCGCAGGCCGGTATCGTAGATGAGGTCCCAGCGCCGGTCCCCGATGCGCGAGAGCGCCGCCAGGTGCGCCTTGAGCGCATCGTACCGGTCGATCGAGCGGATCATCACCAGCGCGTCGTTGGCCGCCCCGTCCCCGATCACCAGCGGCAGGTCGCCATAGGCGCCCTTGTCTTCCCCGATCTGCTTGCCGGCCCCGTCGATGACGAACGTCACCCCATCCACGCGCCAGCGCGCGATGGGCACGCGCTCGACCACGGACACGACCACGCGCCCCGGGTAGATCTTGCGTACCGTCGCGCTTTCTATCGATGGCAGTTCCTCGATGCGGGTCCGCGCCGCCTCGGCGTCGAAATTGAGCGTTGAAACCTTGGGCTGGAGCGCCAGGGCCTGGACGATGTCGCTTTCCTGCGTCAGCGCCTGCCCCGTGATCTCGATCGCCTGGACGCCGAAGCCGGCCTCGGCGAACTCACCCTGCACCATTCCCGAAAGCGTATCGAACCCGGTGCCGATGGCGTCGCGCGCCTCGTAGATGCCGACGGCGGCCAGCAGCACGACCACTGCCCCGATCGAGCGCACGACGCGCCGCCGATGCAGCACCCAGGCGTGGCTGGCGCGCACCATGAGGCGCCCTCGCGGGCGGCGGATCGGGACAGGAAGCCGGCGCGGATCGACCACCACTGCATTGGCGGTCATCACACTTGGCTTTACCTGTTGCAACTCGCGTCCTCCACCATCCAGGTGACCAGGTCCTCAAATGAGTGACCGGCGGCGGCCGCCTGTTCGGGGACGAGTGAGGTCTGCGTCATGCCGGGTTGGGTGTTGATTTCCAGGCAGACGAGCTCACCGTCTTCGCCTGCCTTGTCGTTGTAGCGGAAGTCTGTCCGCGTCACGCCCCGGCAGCCGAGCGCGGCATGGGCCTTGAGCGCCATCTTCTGCACTTTGTCGTAAATATTCGGTGAAACCTGCGCCGGAACGATGTGGGTAGACCCGCCCTTGGCGTATTTCGCCTCGTAATTGTAGAAAGCCAGGTCCGTGACGATCTCGGTAACACCCAGCGCCACGTCCCCCATCACCGCGCAGGTAAGCTCGCGACCCGGGATATAGCGCTCGACCATCACCTCCTCGCCCGAGTTCCAGTCCTCGCGCAGCAGTTCCTGGGGCGGATGGCTCTGGTTTTCCTTGACGATGAAGACGCCGAACGAGGACCCGTCGGCAATCGGCTTGACCACATAGGGCGGCATCATCGCATGGGCGCGGGCGACGTCGGCGCGGTTCATGATCACATGGTCGGTTACCGGAATGCCGGCGGCTTTGAACATGATCTTGGACTGGTGCTTGTCCATCGCGAGCGCCGAGGCCAGCACGCCCGAATGCGTATAGGGCAACTGGATGAGCTCGAGGAACCCCTGGATCATCCCGCTCTCGCCGAACGTGCCGTGCAGCGCATTGAAGGCGACATCGGGCTTGAGCTTTTCGAGCACGTGGGCGATGTCACGATCCACATCGACTTCCGTGACCCGATACCCGGCCCGCCGCAACGCCCCGGCGCATTCTGCCCCGGTGCTGAGGGAAACCGGCCGCTCGTTGGACCATCCGCCCATCAGGACGGCGACGTGTTTGGTCATGGAAACCTCAGTTAACGCAGAAAAGACAAATCAGTGCAGCATGCGCGGCTTACCCCCACCCTCAATCTCTCCCCACAAGGGGGAGGGAAGCGATGAGGCTCGATCGCGCCGGCAGGTCTCCCTCCCCCTTGTGGGGGAGGGAACAAGGGTGGGGGCAGCCCCACCCGGTACCTCACCCCTCGACCTCGCCACCCACGATCTTGGCCACTTCGCCCGGCAGCGCCGCGGCCCATTGGGTGATGTTGCCCGCGCCCAGCAGCACGACATAGTCGCCCTTGGCCGCGCGCTCTGCGACGATGGCGGCGAGCTTTTCCGGCCCGTCGATAACGCGCGCGTCGCGATGCCCGCGATTGGTGATGCGGGTCACCAGTTCCTCGTTGGTCACCCCGGCGATCGGCTGCTCGCCCGCCGCATAGACCGGCGCCACCAGCACCGTGTCCGCGTCGTTGAAGCAGGCCGAGAAGTCGTCGAATAGGTCATGGAGGCGGCTGTAGCGGTGCGGCTGCACCACCGCGATGACATCGCGCCTCGTCGATTGCCGCGCTGCCTTGAGCACCGAGGAGATTTCCACCGGATGGTGCCCGTAATCGTCGATGAAGGTGATGCCGTTGACCACGCCGGTCTTGGTGAAGCGGCGCTTGACGCCCGAGAAGCTCTTGAGCCCCTTGCGGATGGCTTCGGCCGGAATGTGCAACTGGTCGGCCACCGCGATGGCCGCCGTGGCGTTGAGCGCGTTGTGCTCGCCCGGCATCGGCAGTTGCAGCCCGTCGATGCGCAACTGCGTCATGCGCACGCGGTCACGGATTTCCACCGAGAAGTGGCTGACCCCGTCGATGACCTCGAGATCCACCAGCCGCACGTCGGCCTGCGGGTTGCGCCCGTAGGTGATGACGCGCCGGTCGCGGATTTCCCCGACCAGCGCCTGCACTTCCGGGTGATCCAGGCACATCACGGCGAAGCCGTAGAACGGCACGTTCTCCACGAAGTTGAGGAAGGCCTGCTTGACCGCCGCGAAGTCCTTGTAATGGTCCAGGTGCTCCGGATCCATGTTGGTGACGATGGCCACGTCGGCCGGCAGCTTAACGAAGGTGCCGTCGCTCTCGTCGGCTTCCACCACCATCCACTCGCCCCCGCCCAGGCGCGCATTGGTGCCATAGGCGTTGATGATGCCGCCATTGATGACGGTGGGATCGAAATTGGCGGCATCGAGCAACGTGGCGACCATCGTCGTGGTCGTGGTCTTGCCGTGCGTGCCGCCGATGGCGATGGCGTTCTTGAAACGCATGATCTCGGCCAGCATCTCGGCGCGCCGCACGATTGGCAGCGAGCGCGCGCGGGCGGCGACGAGTTCGGGATTGTCCTTCTTGATGGCCGAGGAGACCACCACCACCGAAGCGTCCTTGAGGTTGTCCGCGCTCTGGCCGATCTCGATGACGATGCCCATGTCGCGCAGCCGCTGCACATTGGCATTGGCCGCCGCGTCCGAGCCGCGCACGGTGTAGCCCTGGTTGTGCAGAATCTCGGCGATCCCGCTCATGCCGATACCGCCGATACCGACGAAATGGACCGGGCCGATATTGCGCGGCATCTTCATATGGGCGTTCTCCTAAGACTTCTTGCCGGCAAGGCGCTCGGCCAGCGAGGCAAGGCGCTCGACGGCGGCCGGTTGCCCAAGGGATTTGGCGGCAGCGGCAGCTTGCGCCAGCGACTGCGGCTCACTCAAAAGTGAGGTCAGGCGAGTGCCAAGCGAAAGCGGCGAAAGCGTGGCCTGTTCGGCAATCCAGCCGCCCCCGGCCTTGTCCATGAAGAGCGCATTGTTCTTCTGGTCGGCATCGATGGCGCCCGGCAGCGGGATCAGGATGGCCGGACGCCCGACGACGCACAGCTCGGCGATGGTGGATGCCCCCGAGCGCGAAATCACCAGATGGCTCTTGGCCATGCGCTCGGGCAGGTCGCTGAAGAAGGCGGCCAGTTCGACATTGACCTTGGCCTGCCGGTAGGCCTCCGCCACCCGGTCGAGGTCTTCTGCCCGGCACTGCTGGGCGACCACGAGGCGCTGGCGCAGCTCGACAGGGAGCGTGGCGATTGCCGCCGGCACGAGGTCCGCAAAGGCGCGCGCGCCCTGGCTCCCGCCGAACACCAGCAGCCGCAGCGGCTCCTTGTCGCCGAAATCGGGATAGGGCGTGCCGGCCACTGCCCGCACCACGTCGCGGACCGGATTGCCCGTCACCACCTTCTCGGTCGAGGTTTCGTCGGCGAATTTGGTCTCGGGAAAGCTCAGCGCCACCACTCGGGCGAAGCGCGCCAGGGCCCGATTGGCGCGGCCCATCACCGCGTTCTGCTCGTGCAGCACGCCCGGAATGCGCGAAAGACTTGCGGCAAGGAAGGGCGGGAACACCGGATAGCCGCCAAAGCCGATGACCGCATCGGGCTTGACCCGCCCGAGCTTGCCCAGCGCCACCCCCGTCCCCCACAGGATCTTGAACGCGGCGGTGACGAACTTGACCGGGTTACGGATCGAGGGCGTGGCCGAGGGCACGATGTGAACCTCGCGCGCCGGAAAATCGGCGCCGTACGAGGTCACCCGGTGGTCGGTCATCAGGTGGATGGTGTGGCCGCGCCGGAGCAGCTCCTGCGCCAACGCCATGGCCGGGAAGAGATGCCCCCCGGTGCCGCCTGCCATAAGGACGAAGAGGCTCATTCGGCGGGCGCCAATGCGCTGCGATAGGCCGGCAGGCCGGTGGCCATGCGTTCTTCGGGCTTCTCACGGGTCAGGGCCAGCATCAGCCCCATGCCGAAGGCGATCGCGATCATCGAGGTGCCACCATAGGAGACGAAAGGCAGCGTCATACCCTTGGGCGGGATCAGATTCAAATTCACCGAGAGGTTGATGGCCGATTGCAGCCCGAACTGGATGGCCAGGGTCGAGGCGGCGAGCCGCGCGAACAGGCTCTGCTGGCGCTGCGCCCCCATGAGGGCGCGCACCACGATGAAGGCGATCAGGCACACGAGCAGCAGGCAGAACAGAATGCCGAACTCGCCCGCCGCCGCCGAGAACACATAGTCGGCATGGGCGTCCGGAATGACCTTCTTGGCCATGGACTCGCCCGGGCCGCGCCCGAACCATCCGCCTTCGAGCAGAGAGCTGAGCGCCTTGTCGACCTGGTAGGTATTGCCGCCCCCTTCCGGGTTGAGGAAGGTGTCGATGCGCCGCGACACGTGCGGAAAGAGCATATAGGCGCCGAACACCCCGGCCACGCCCGCGCCCATCAGCCCGAAGATCAGCCACCACGAGATGCCCGACAGGAACAGCAGCGCCGCCCAGGTGGCGAGCATCAGTGCGGTCTGGCCGACGTCCGGCTGCAGCAGCAGCCCGCCGATGATGATGGCGGCGATGCCCGTCGCAAGAATGCGCCCCGGCACGTGCTTGAGCTGCATGCTTTCGGAAAACAGCCACGCGCCGATGACCGCGAAGGCCGGCTTGACGAATTCAGACGGCTGGATCGATTGCCCGGCGAACGACATCCAGCGCCGCGCGCCCTTGACCTCCGTTCCGAAGCGAAGTGTCGCCCAGAGCAGGGCGATCGAGATCGCCAGCACCACCAGCGCATAGATGCGCGTCTGCCGGTGCCCGAGGAACGAGGTTCCCACCAGCACGCCCAGCGCCGGCACGCAGAACAGCGCGTGGCGGATGATGAAGTGCCAGGGGCTCAGCCCCAGCCGCTCGGCCACCGGCGGGCTTGCCGCGAAGCTTAGCACGATACCCGCGATCATCAGGAGGATGAGGGCGGCCAGCAACTCACGATCGATCGTCCACCACCATTCGGCGAGTGGCGTCTTCCTGGCACGCGAAAACAGCATTGGATGAGCCGGAGAAGTCCGGTCCCTACTCGGTACAAACTGAATCGAAATGTAGCAGTGTGTTGGTTACCGATTTCCAACCAGAATTGCAGTTTGCGATTCCGGATTTGCATCCCGCCCTCGTGGAGCGGGATGCCGCCGAGGCATGGCCTAGCGCAGCTTGAGCGAGCTCAGGCCGATCAGGGCCAGGACGAACGAGATGATCCAGAAGCGGATCACCACCTGGCTTTCGGTCCAGCCCATGTGCTCGAAGTGATGGTGGATTGGCGCCATCTTGAAGACGCGCTTTCCCGTGAGGCGGAACGAGGCCACCTGCACGATCACCGAGACTGTTTCGAGCACGAAGAGCCCGCCCACGATCGCCAGCACGATCTCGTGTTTGGTCGCCACCGCGATCGAGCCGAGGGCGCCGCCCAGGGCCAGCGAGCCGGTGTCGCCCATGAAGATCTGGGCCGGGGGCGCGTTGAACCAGAGGAAGCCCAGCCCCGCCCCGATCAGCGCGCCGCACACCACCGAGAGCTCGCCCGTGCCCGGCACGTAGTTGATGAAAAGGTAGTCGGCGAAATTCTGGTTACCCACGAGGTAGGCGATGAGCCCGAAGCAGCCCGCCGCGATCATCACCGGAACGATGGCTAGGCCGTCCAGGCCGTCGGTGAGGTTCACCGAGTTGCCCGCCGCCACCACGACGAATGCGCCGAACAGCACGAAGCCCCAGCCCAGGTTGACCGCCAGGCCCTTCACGAACGGGAACATCAGCGAAGTCGAGATGGAGGGATCGCCCAGCACCGAGATCGCGTAGCACGCGATAACCCCGATCAGCGCCTCGATCAGCAGGCGCTGGCGTCCGCCAAAGCCCTTGTGCGACATGCGCTTGACCTTGAGGTAATCGTCATAGAGCCCGATGGCGCCGAACCCGATGGTGACGAACAGCACCACCCACACATAGCCGTTGGCCAGGTTCGACCACAGGAGCGTCGCGATAACCGCGCCCGAAAGGATCATCAGCCCGCCCATGGTGGGCGTGCCCTTCTTGGTCACCAGATGGGAAGCCGGGCCATCCTCGCGGATCGGCTGGCCCCTGCCCTGGCGGATGCGCAGTGCCGAAATCATGCCGGGGCCGAACAGGAACACGAAGAACAGCGCCGTCACCATGGCGCCGGCGGTCCTGAAGGTGATGTAGCGGAAGACGTTGAAGGCGGTGAGGTGCTCACCCAACTGCCCCAGGAAATACAGCATGCCTCGAAACCTCGTTCCGGCTCTCTTACGCGAAGCGTTCGCGAATCTGCTTGACCAGCCCGGAAAGCCGCACGCCGTTCGATCCTTTGACCATAACTGCGTCGCCATAGGCAAGGCCGGCGAGAACGCTCTGCGCTATCTCATCGGTGGTGAATTTGTGGTCCGTAACCGCCTGCGGACCCAGGGCATCGGCGAGTGCCGCCATGCTGGAGCCGACCAGATATACGGCATCGGCCCCGCTCGCAAGCACCGCATCCTTGAGTGCGGCATGAAGCGCAGGGCCCTTTTCGCCCAGCTCGAGCATATCGCCCAGAACCAGCACCTTGCGCCCGCCCGGCGCGGCCGACTGGCCGGCGAAAACATCCATTGCCGCGGCCATCGAGGCGCTGTTGGCGTTGTAGCTTTCATCGATCAGCAGCAGCGGCTTGGCCGGCGGTCCGAGCCGGCTTGTCTCGCCCCTGCCCTCGGGTGCCCCGAACTGGGCGAGCGCCGAAACCGCCGCATCGCGATTGACGCCGAATTCCTCCGCCACGACCAGCGCCGCCACGGCATTGGCCACCATATGCCGCCCCTGCGCCTTGATCGAAAGCGGGATCGTGGCGCCCCCATGGCGCACCACGGCATGCATGTGCCCGTCGGCGGCCTCGGCCCGCTCGATGCGCCAGTCTGCGCCCTCGGCAAAGCCATAGGTCACCACCTTCCCCGCGCCCGATGCCCTGGCCATTTCGACCAGCAGGCCCGCATGGTCGTGGTCGGCATTGATCACCGCTACCCCGCCCGGCTCGAGCCCTTCGAAGATCTCGGCCTTGGCACGCGCGATGCCTTCGATGGAGTCGAAGAATTCCAGGTGCGCCGCGGCAACCGTCGTCACCACCGCCACATGCGGGCGCACCAGCCGCGTCAGGGGGGAAATCTCCCCGGCATGGTTCATGCCCAGCTCGAAGACGCCGAACTGCGCCTCTCGCGGCATGCGCGCCAGCATCAGCGGCACGCCCCAATGGTTATTGAAGCTCTTGATGGAAAAATGCGTCGGCGCCGCGGCGCCCAGGACGGTGCGAATGGCTTCCTTGGTCGTGGTCTTGCCGGCACTGCCCGTCACCGCCACGATGCGCGCGTTGCTGCGCGCCCGCGCTGCCCGGGCGAGGTTGCGCAGGCCCTCCAGCGCATCGGGCACCACGACCAGCGCGCCCTCGAGCGCTCCGGCCTTGTCCGCGCTCACCAGCGCAGCCCTGGCTCCGTTGGCCAGCGCGGTGCCCACGAAATCGTGCCCGTCGAACCGGTCGCCCTTGATCGCCACGAACAGCGCATCCGGGCCGATCTCACGCGAATCGATGGAAATGGAGGAAACGCCGTCCGCGGTCAGCCCCTCTGCGCGCCCCTCGGTGGCGGCCAGGATTTCGCCAACCGTGAACAGACTTGCCATTACAATCCCTTGAGTGCCGAGAGCACGACCTGATGGTCGGAGAAGTGGTGCTTGAGCGTACCGATGATCTGGTAGTCCTCGTGCCCCTTGCCCGCGATCAATACCACATCGTTGGGCTTAATCGTGGCGACGGCGGCGCGAATGGCCTCGGCGCGATCCCCGATCTCCTCGGCATTGCCCACCGCTTCCAGGATCTGCGCGCGGATGGAGGCCGCATTTTCGGTGCGCGGGTTGTCGTCCGTCACGATCACGCGGTCGGCCAGGTCCTTGGCAATCGCGCCCATCTGCGGGCGCTTCGCCTTGTCGCGATCCCCACCAGCGCCGAACACGACGATCAGCTTGCCCTTGGCATAGGGCCGCAGCGATTCCAGCGCGTTCTTGAGGGCGTCGGGGGTATGGGCATAGTCCACGAACACCGCCCCGCCATTGTGCTCGGCCACCAGCTCCAGGCGCCCCTTGGCGCCCTTGAGCTTGTTGAGCGCGGGGATGCTCTTTTCCTTGACCGCGCCAGTCGCCATCGCCATGCCCAGCGCCACCGCCACGTTGCTCACCTGGAAGGCGCCGGTCAGCGGCAGCAGGAATTCCACCGGTTCGCCCACCAGGCGCCCCGTGACCAGTTGGCCGAAACCCTTGTTCTGGATCTTGCTGATCTCGAAGAACGCCCCTTCCGTGCCCACCGTCAGCAGCGTCGCGCCGCGATCGAGCGAGGCGAAGAGGAACGGCATGTGTTCGGGATCATCGGTGTTGATGACGGACGAGCCGCCCTCGATCAGCAGCTCCTTGAACAGGCGCAGCTTGGCCTCGCGGTAGCCTTCCATGCCATGGTGGTATTCGAGGTGGTCGTCGGTCAGGTTCGTGAACCCGACCGCCTGGAAACGGATGCCGTCGACGCGCCGCTGGTCGAGGCCCTGGCTCGACGCCTCGAGCGCGACATGGTCGACGCCCTTGCTCTTGAGCGCGGCGAGGCTGCGATGGAGGCTCAGCGCATCCGGCGTCGTCAACTGCCCCGCCTCCAGCCCGCTGGCGGTTTCGATGCCCAGTGTCCCGACGCTCGCGGCGGCAAAGCCGTTCGCCGCCCAGATCTGGCGTACGAACGAGGCCACGGAGGTCTTGCCATTCGTGCCCGTCACCGCCACCGCAACTTCGGGCTGCGGCGCCAGCGTCCGCGCGGCCGCGCGCGCATAGGCGGCGCGCACGTCGTCGACCACCAGCACTGGAATACCCGGATCGGCGGGAGGCTCGCGGTCGGTCACCATGGCCACTGCGCCGCGCTTTGCGGCCTGCTCGACGAACTTGTCCCCGTGTACGGTCTGCCCCGGCAGCGCGAAGAACACCTCGCCCTTCTGGATGGCGCGGCTATCGGCGTTGACGCCCTTGATTATGCCCGGCAAGCCTTCTGGCACGACCGCGACGGCATCTTTGAGCAATTCTAAGAGCATTGTGGGCAAATCCTTGGGCCTTCTGGCAGGGGATCGATGGCGCAATCCTAGCGCATTGAGTTGGGAACGAGCCGGTCGTCAATAGAATTATCGAAGTTCGGCGCAATTCCGAGCATGGGCGCAATTCGCGCCACGATACGGCCGGTCGCCTCGCCGGCGTTCCAGCCGGCGGTGTCGCCCGACTGGGCATTTTCACGCTTGGGCTCGTCCACCAGCACGATCATCGCATACTCGGGCGCATCGAGCGGGAACACCGAGGCGAAGACGTTGAGGTTGAGACCGTTGGTCACATAGCGCCCGTTGACGACTTTTTCGGCCGTGCCGGTCTTGCCGCCGACCCGATACCCGTCCGAAAGCTTGTTCATGCGCGTGCCCGAGCCCTCGAGCGCGTTGAGCCGCATCAGCGAGCGGATTTCTGCGCTGGTCTGGGGCGAAACCACGCGCCGGTAGAGCGCCTGCGCCTCCTCGGGCGTGCGCCGATAGAAGGTCGGGGTGATGTAGTTGCCGCCATTGGCCAGCGCCGCATAGGCGGCCAGCATATGCATGGGCGTGATCGAGAGGCCGTGGCCGAACGAGGCCGTGGCCGCCACGATCTCCGAGAAGGTCTTGGGCACGTTCGTGGTCGTACGCTCGGGCAGCTCGGTCACCAGCGGATCATCGAATCCCAGACGCGTCAGGAAGGCCCGGTAGTTGTCCTTGCCCATCGCCTGCATCATCTTGATCGTGCCGATGTTGGACGAGTACTTGTAGATCTCGGGCACCGACAGGATCCGGTGCTTGCCGTGGAAGTCGTCGATCGTGAACCGTCCGAAGCGCACGCCGAACCGCGCATCGAAGCTGTCCCCGATCCGCACCGACCCGCTGTCGAGTGCGGCCGCGAACGCGATGGTCTTGAAGGTCGAACCCAGCTCGAACTTGCCCGAGGTGATGCGGTTCATGCGCCCCTCGACCAGCGCCGTGCTCGGATCGTTCGGGTCGAAATCGGGCAGCGACACCATGGCGATGACCTCGCCGGTATGGATGTCCATGATGGCGCCCGCCGCCGCCACCGCCTGGTAGCGGACCAGCGCATCGGCAAGCTGATCGTGCATGGCGTGCTGTACGCGCAGGTCGATCGAAAGGTTCACCGGCGCCAGCGCCTGCCCGCGGGCAAGCCCGATGGACTGGAGCAGCGCCACGTCCTCCTTGTCCATGGAGCGCTCGATGCCGGCGATGCCCTGGTTGTCGATGTTGACCGCGCCCAGGATATGGGAAGCTTCGCTGCCGCCCGGATAGAAGCGCTTGCTCTCGGTGAGGAAATCGAGGCCCGGAATGCCCAGGCGCATGATCTTTTCCTCGATGGCCGGGGTAAGCTCGCGCTTGATCCACACGAAGCCCTTGTCGCCTTCGAGCCGGTTGCGCAGCCAGTTGCGGTCGAGATCCGGCAGCACCGTGCGGATCTTTTCGACCGCCTCGTCCACGTCGATGATCCGGCGCGGTTCGGCAAAGAGCGAGGGTACGCGGATATCGACGGCCATCTCCATCCCGTTCCGGTCGAGGATCGGCGGACGGGTAGCCGAGATGAGGTCGCGGGTCTGCCCTTCGATGGTGGTGTCGGTATCGACATATCCCAGTTGCACCAGTCGCCCGCACACGACCAGGAACACGGCGACCAGCACCGCGATGACCCAGCGGATGCGCGCCTTGGTCAGGTTGCTGCGCGCCTTGCGTGCCCCGATCAGGGCAATGGTTTCGTTGGCGTCGGCGGAAATGATGGCCATTACTGCAAACCCTGTAGCGGCGCGTCGGCAGGATCGTTGCCGGATTCCAGGGACTCGAAGAGGGCCGTCATGGCGTCGTTGTCCGGCGCCTCCGGCCGCATGGGGATGATGTCGAAGCTCGATATCTGCGCCTGCTTGAGCGGCTGCAGCCCGAGCTGGTCGACGTGGCGCGTCACGATCGGGCCCACATGGGCGGGCTGGTTGAGATAGGCCCAGTCCGCCTTGAGCAGCGACAGGTCCGCCTCCTGGCGCGAGATGGTGTGTTCGATCGCCGCCTTGGCGCTCGCCGTCTCTTCCACCGAATACTTGAGCGCATAGACGCCCACGAGCGCGGCAATGCTGGTCAGCGTGAAGACGATGTTGAGGGTCCGGATCATGCCGCTCCCCTCACGGTCGGCACAGCCAGTCCGTCGAAGCTCACCGCGCGCGCCGGCGCTTCCGAGCGGATGGCCGAACGCAGCACCGACGAGCGCGCCCGCGGGTTGCGCGCCAGTTCGTCCTCGCCGGGCTTGACCGCCTTGGCAACCTTGATCCAGCGCCGCTCGGGCGCCGCTGTCATCGGCATGTGCCGCGATTGCGCCGGGCCGCCCTTTTCAGGATCGAAGAAGCGCTTGACGATCCGGTCCTCGAGCGAATGGAACGTCACCACCGCCAGCCGTCCCCCTTCGGGGAGCAGGCGTTCGGCAGCGAAAAGTCCTTCCACGAGCTGGTCGAACTCGGCGTTGACCGCGATCCGCAGTGCCTGGAAGCTGCGGGTGGCCGGATGCGCGTCGCCGGGCTTGCGCCCGATGGCCTTCTCGATCAGCCGCGCAAGCTGGGTGGTGGTGGTGATGGGCTCGTTGGCGCGGGCCGCCACGATGAAATGGGCGATCCGCCGCGACTTGCGCTCTTCGCCATAGGCATAGAGGAGGTTCGCGAGCTCGGTTTCGTCGAGCGTATTGACCAGGTCCGCCGCGCTCTCGCCCGATTGCGCCATGCGCATGTCGAGCGGACCTTCGCGCATGAACGAAAAGCCGCGCTCGGCCTCGTCGAGCTGCATCGAGGATACCCCGATATCGAGGACGACGCCCTCGACCGGCCGGCCGCCGACCGCCTCGTCGAGGCGCGAAAACGTCCCCGGGACGAATTCGAAACTGTCGGGAAACTGGCTGCGCAGCCGCTCCACATGCGGGGCCACGTTGGGGTCGCGATCGATGGCGATGACCTGCGCCCCCGCTTCGAGCAGCGCGCGCGAATACCCACCGGCGCCGAAGGTGCCGTCCACGATGCGCGCGCCCTTGAGCGGCTGGAGTGCCGAAAGCACCTCCGCCAGCAAGACCGGCACATGCGGCTCCTGATTGTCGGGCGCGATACGCTGGCCCATCGACGACGCAACTCCATGCCCGGCTCCGCCCGCCGGTGCGCTAACTACCCGCATTCGCGGTTGATCCTCGCAATTTGCGACACAGCGTTTAAGATTCTGTTTCCCATGGACCCGCCACCGCGAAAATAGCCGGCGCGATGGGATTTGTGACGATAGCCGCGTGAGCGACCGAGATGAGAAACTCGGCCTCTCAGGCTTGGCATTTGTCATGACAAACGTATATACTGCACCAACAGACGTCGAACTTGATTGGGACGAAGGCAACCTGGACAAGTGCCAGAAGCACGGCGTGTCCACTGCGGAAATCGAAGGCTTGCTGACGTCGGGCCTCTTGATGCGGCTTCCCGATCCGTTTCCGGACGAACCGCGCATGCGCGGCATCGGCAAGGCGCCTTCGGGCCGCTACGTGTTCATCGTCTATACGATCCGGGAGAGCGGCACCGGTCTGCGCCTGCGACCGATCAGCGCGCGCTACATGCATGACAAGGAGATCCGGCACTATGAGCAACAGCAAGCCGCCCGTCCCGACGTTCAGGACTGACAAGGAAGCCGAGGATTTCGTCGAAAACGCCGACCTCACCCAGTTCGACCTGAGCGGAGGCGAGCCGGTTCGATACGAGTTCAAGGCCAAGGACGCAAACATCAGCATGCGCGTTCCGCAACAGCTGCTTGAGGCCGTAAAGGCCCGCGCCCGGCAGGAGCATATGCCGTACCAGCGCTACATCCGCCAGGTTCTCGAGAAGGCCGTCGCGCCAAGGAAGAATGCCAGTTGACCTATAAGCCGGGTTCTGTAGGGCGGGGTTGCCCCCGCGTGGCGGCCATTCCTCTGGGAGGTGCGTTGCCGCACCCCTCTAGCAACCAACCCGGATGACAGGCCACGAAACCGGCTGGAGCCGAAGCTCCATGTCATCCCTATTTGGTCTTGCTCCCGGTGGGGTTTACCATGCCGTCCCCCTTGCGGGGTCCGCGGTGCGCTCTTACCGCACCCTTTCACCTTTTCCCCGGCCGGAGCCGGGGTAGTTTGCTTTCTGTGGCACTTTCCCTGGGGTCGCCCCCGCCGGACGTTATCCGGCACCGTGTTTCGATGGAGCCCGGACTTTCCTCTCCGCAAGCGCGAAGCGGCCACCCGGTCAACTGGCAAGCGGATGTAGGGGCGCGACGCCCCGTGCGTCAAGCAGCCTGCTTGGTGATCTGTGCGTAAGCCTGGTTGATTGCGGCCATGCGCTTGGTGGCCACCCCGATCATTTCCTCGGGCACGCCCTTGGCGATCAGCCGGTCCGGGTGATGCTCGGCCACCAGCTGCCGGTAGACCTTGCGCACCTCTTCCTTGCTGGCGCCCTGGGCCAGGCCCAGCACCATATAGGGGTCCGTGCCCTCGTCGAACAGCAGCACATGCTGGGCCGCGAGTTGCTCGAAGCGCGCATCGTCGAACCCGAAAAGATCGCTCACGGACTTGAGGTAATCCAGCTCGGCCTCATGGATGAGCCCGTCGGCCGAGGCGATGACGAAAAGGCCATCCAGCACATGCTCGAGCGTCTCGGGCTGGTCGCGGAAGAACCGCCCGATCTTGCGGGCATAGGCTTCGTAGCCGGCCACGTCCTGCTTGGCCATGTCGAAGAGCTTTTCGACCTGATGCTCCTGGCCGGCCGGCACCTCGACGGTCTTGTAGAAGGCGCGAATCTCTGACGCCGTCACCACCCCGTCCGAAACCGCCATCTTGGCGGAGAGCGCGATGAGCGCGAGCGTGAACGCGGCGTCGCGCCCGCCGGGCAGCCAGTTATCGGGATCGAGCGCGTTGGCAAGCGTTCCCGCAACGCCCGTGCGCTGCGAGAAAGAACCGACCGCCGTTGATATGCGCTGCCAGATTGACACGACCATCTCCAAAGCGCGCGGAGCATAGCCACACGGCTGGAAATGAAAAGCTTCCTGGCACATGCAATTTTGCATGGCAGTCTCCCGGCCGGCATCACGCCGGCATTGGGCTAGTTCCAGATGAAGAACGAGCCGTTCTCTACCGGCCCGAGATATTGCGGGGCGGCATCGTATTCAATGAAATCGCCATCCGCCTGCGGGTCGTACTGCGGAAGTCGCTGCGGCTGCTGGGCGATGCGGCGGCCCTGGGCGCGCTTGGCAAGGAAGTCCGAGAGCGGGCCGGATTCCCAATCCTGCAGATCGCGGGCCGTCACCCGGTCGGAATTGTCAAAGCTCGCCACGGTGGTGGGGTCCACCGCCGCCGGCGCCGGACGCTTCACCGCTACCGACTTGGGCCGCATCGAAGCGGGCATCGGCACCGGGGCCACCAGTTCGGTGGGCTGGATCGAGGCGACATTGGTCACGGTCTCAACCGGGGCAACCGCCGCGGGGTTCGACTTGGCGGCGTCCGCCCCGAGCGTGCCGACCGGGTCCTTGCCGCCCGTGACGCCCCACTTGGATTCGCCCCAGGTAACGGGCTTGTCCGATGCCGTCGAGGCAACCTGGGTGGGCGCAGCGGGCTGCTGCACGACGTCCGGCTTGGCCGGGGCCTGGGCCAAGGTGTCGTCGCCCCCGGTAATGTAGGATGGCAACTTCTTGCCGGCCGAGACGAACCGGTCCACCGGATCGTTCGCGTTGGCGGCCACATCGGTCTTGACCGGCGCGGCGACGGGCGGCTGCGGCTTGACCGCGGCGACTGCCTGGTCGCGGCCCGCCGGGCGCGGCGCGGGCACGGGCGCGACGAGCGCCACCTGGCCGGCAGCCGCCTTGGGCGCCTTGCTCACGGGCTCGTCGATCACCATTGCCTGGCTGGAGGAAAACTGCGAGGCCACCATGTCCGCGGAAGGCACCGCAATCACCAGGGCCAACCCAGCCCAGGCCAGCCCCCAGGTCACGCGCGAATTCAGCTTCATGGTCTCGTCCTCGTTCTCCTCCCCTCACCCGCAGGGGAGCCGACTTTGATGGCCATTTTGTGTTGCCATCGACGGCCAGACTGGCTCAGTCCACATGAACGGCACCTGAACGAACCTGAACGGCTCGAGGGAGCGCAGCATGGCCGCGCTCCGCTCTATGCGCCTTTCGTCAGGCCTTCGCCAGTGCCTGGTCGATATCGGCGATGATGTCGTCGATATGCTCGATGCCTACCGAGATGCGCACCAGGTCTTCCGAGACGCCGGCACGGGCCAGTTCTTCCGGATTGAGCTGGCGGTGCGTGGTCGTGGCCGGATGGCAGGCCAGCGACTTGGCGTCCCCGATATTGACCAGCCGCAGGATCATCTGCAGCCCGTCGATGAAGCGCCCGCCCGCCTCGCGCCCGCCCTCGATGCCGAAGCTGATGATGCCGGACGCATGGCCCTTGGTGATCTTCCTGGCCGTGGCGTTGTACTTGCTGGAGGGCAGCGCCGCGTAGTTGACCCACTTGACCTTGGGATGCGCCTCGAGGTGCTTGGCGACCGCCAGCGCATTCTCGCAATGGCGCTCCATGCGCAGGCCGAGCGTTTCCAGCCCCATCAGGAACAGGAACGAACTGTGCGGGGAGAGCGCCGCGCCGGTATTGCGCAGCGGCACCACGCGGCAGCGGCCGATATAGGCGGCCGGCCCGAGCGCCTCGGTATAGACGACGCCGTGATAGGAGGGGTCGGGTTCGTTGAGGAGCGGGAAGCGCTCTTTGTTCTTCACCCAGTCGAACTTGCCGGAATCGATGATGATGCCGCCGATCGAATTGCCGTGCCCGCCGATATACTTGGTGAGCGCGTGCACGACGATGTCGGCGCCGAAATCGAACGGCCGGCAGAGATAGGGCGTGGCCACCGTGTTGTCCACGATCAGCGGCACGCCGTGCTTGTGGGCGATCTCGGCGAGACGCGCGATATCGACCACGTTACCCGCCGGGTTGCCGATGGATTCGCAGAACACCGCCTTTGTGCGTCCGTCGATGAGCTTTTCGATGCCCTCGAAATCGTCGGCCGCCGCCATGCGCACCTCGAGCCCCTGGCGCGGGAACGTGTGCATGAACAGGTTATACGTGCCGCCATAGAGCTGGCTGATCGAGACGATGTTGTCGCCCACCCCGGCAATGGCCTGGATGGAATAGGTGATGGCGGCCATGCCCGAGGCGACCGCCAGTCCGCCGATGCCGCCTTCCATTTCGGCGACGCGCTGCTCGAGCACCGCAGTGGTCGGGTTCATGATGCGGGTATAGATGTTGCCTGCGACCTTGAGGTCGAAGAGGTCGGCGCCGTGCTGGGTGTCATCGAACGTGTAGGACGTCGTCTGGTAGATCGGCACGGCGGCCGAATGCGTTGTCGGATCAGGCGTATAGCCGTGATGGAGCGCGAGGGTTTCGAGTTTCAACGGGTGTTCCTCTTGTCTTGTTTCTTGACCGCTGGAGGGCCTTGCGGAATTGAGATTGCTAGGGTGCCCGACACCGTGCCGACCGCGCAAGCCGGCGCGTGGCCAATTCCTCCTCTTCCCACGGCCTTGACGGAAACAACTTATTGTCCAATCATATGGCCATGAGAACGAAGCGCTCCCAGATTAGCCGCTAGCCTGGTTCGATTACCTGCCCATCGGGCAAGAATCGGGCCAGGACAAACTCATTTCCTATCATCATGACGCCTTGCGCTCAATTTGAGCCACGGCTCGACCTGTCTCAACGCGACCGAAGAAATTCCGGTGCGCGAAAGGAATTACTATGGCCAGGAACAACCGCGAAAAGAAAAAACCGAAGCAGGAAAAGAAGAAGGTCGCCGCCGCGACCTCCATCGCCGAACTCGCCAGCCAGAAGAGGAAGTGATGACCTTCAAGTATCGCCTGGCCGTGCCCATCGTGGGCCCGCACAAGATCAAGCGCTTCCGCTCCTGGATCGGCGACGCCCTGCCCGATCTCGACTACAACCTGCCCCTGCAGACGCCCATCGCCACCAGTTCGATGACGGTGCGGCTGCGCTCGATGTCGGATCGCCAGCGCCTGGAGGCGGCCCTGCCCCCGCTCGTGCCGTGACCGCCCGCAAGCTCGACGCCTTCGAGCGCACCGCCCTCGGGCGGCTGGCGCAGGTCGAGAGCCTCGACCCGGGCGCCGGAACCGTCCTCGGTTTCGGCCGCCCGGCCCTCGAGCGCCTCTGCGCCCTGGGCCTGGCGGCGCGTGTCGCTGACGAACCGGGCAGCTACGCCATCACCAGCGACGGCTACCGCTGCATCTTCGGCATGACCCAGGCAGAGTACGAAGCCCTGCCCCTCCACCACCGCCCCCCGCCGCTCCGCCTCTGGCAGTGGCCCCCGGGAGCGTGAACGAACCCTCTCCCCGCGCGGGAGAGGGAACCGGTCTCATGCCTGCCGGCATCGCATTTGAAGCGGCCACCCCCACCCTTGTTCCCTCCCCACAAGGGCGAGGGAGACCTGCCGGCTCGATCTCAATTCTTATGGCTCGGCCGCACCCCAACGCCTCCCTCCCCCTTGTGGGGAGGGATTGAGGGTGGGGGTGAGCCACAGCATCCGTCCGCGCTGCCCCCAGCGTTACCCCTACCCCGGCCGGCGCCCGAGCAACCGGGCCAGCGCCAGCACGAAATTGGAGCGGTTGAGGGTGAAGAAGTGGAACTCGGTCACGCCCTCGTCGAGCAGTTCGATCACCTGCTCGGCCGCCACGGCCGAGGCCATCAGCGCGTGGGTTTCAGGATCGTCTTCCAGCCCCTCGAAGCGCTTGGCCACCCAATCGGGCATTGAGGCGCCGCAGCGGGCGGCGAAGCCCGAAATCTGCTTGAACGAGTGGATCGGCTGGATGCCCGGCACGATCGGCGCCGTAATCCCGGCCGCCCGCACACGCTCGACATAGCGCAGGTAATCGGTGTTATCGAAGAACATCTGGGTAATGGCGCGGGAGGCGCCGGCATCCAGCTTGCGCTTGAGATTGTCGATATCGGTCTGCCAGTCCGGGCTCTGCGGGTGCTTTTCGGGATAGGCGGCGACGGAAATGTCGAAGTCGCCGATCCTGCGGATGCCCTCCACCAGCTCGGCCGCGCTGCGATAGCCTTCCGGATGCGCAACGAACGGCGCACCCACGCCCTCCGGCGGGTCGCCGCGCAGGGCGACGATGCGCGAAATGCCGGCGTCCTTGTAGCCCTGGACCACCGCATCGACTTCCGCGCGCGAGGCGCCGACACAGGTCAGGTGCGCCGCCGCGTCCACGCCCGTTCGCGACTTGACCTCGGACACCATGCGCAGCGTGCGCTCGCGCGTGCCGCCACCGGCGCCATAGGTCACCGACACGAAGCGCGGCCCGAGCGGGGCAAGCTTGTCGATCGAATCCCAGAACTTTTCTTCCATCACGTCGTTCTTGGGAGGGAAGAATTCGAAGGAAACCTGCAGCTTGGACTCGATGTCCGAAAGGTGCCGGCTGGGCCGGGCCTGTTGGGCGTGGATGTTCATGCTGTCTCCGTCTGGTGTTCGACCGTCAGCCGCCACAGGCAAACCGTCAGTCCTTCTTCGTCTGTCTGGTTGGGGAAGGTCTTGAGGGCATCGACCTTCATTCCGATGCCGCGCGCCCACCCGGCCATCTGCGCTTCGGAAAGGCCGAGGCGCCGATGGGCGTGGTGCGTGCGCAGGAATTCGAGTTCATGGGGCGCGAAATCCACGATCAGCAACTCGCCGCCCGGCTTGAGCGCCGAGCGCGCCGAGGCCAGCATCCGGCCCGGATCGTCGAAATAATGCAGCACCTGATGGATGATGATGATGTCGGCCTGCCCGATCGCCGGATCGAGATTGGCGATATCGCCCAGCCGCACCTGCGCATGGTTGATGCCGGCGGCCACGAGCTTGGCGCGCGCGATGGCGATCATCTCGCGGCTCGAATCCACCCCGATGCCGCGCCGGTAGTGCCCGGCCAGCAATTCGAGCATGCGCCCGGTGCCCGTGCCCAGATCGACCAGCAGGTCCACCCTGCGGCTGCCGAGTGCCAGGAGAATTGCCGATTCAACAGCCGATTCCGGCACGTGCAGGTTCCGCTGCGCGTCCCAGCTGTCGGCGATCTTGGCGAAGTAGGAAGCGGCCTGCTCCTGCTGGGCCTGGCGCACCCAGTCGAGCCGCGCCCGGTCGCGGACGCGATCGGGGTCCGCTTCGTCGAAATGCGCCACCAGCCAGCGCGCCAGTTCCGCCGCCGCGCCCTCGTCGGCCAGCGCGTAATAGGCCCAGGCACCCTCGGCGTTGCGCGCCACCAGGCCCGCATCGGCCAGCAGCTTGAGATGGCGGGACACCCGCGGTTGGCTCTGCCCCAGGATTTCGGTAAGGTCCTTGACCGAAAGCTCGCCTTCGGCCAGCAGGGCCAGCAGCCGCAACCGGGTTACCTCCCCGGCGGCCTTGAGCACTCCGACCAATGAATCCAGTTCCGACAATCCGCACCTCGCGCGTCATATAAAGATATCTTTATATGTTTCAAGCGAGCCGGTCTAGGGACTTCGACGGGATTGCCCGACGCGATGGGGCAGGCTTGCGCCCGCCCCACCTGCGATTACTCAGTTCGTGCCGAGCTTGAGCGCATCGCGGATCGTGTAGAACATGTCCGTCTGGTCGGTCAGCCCGGCGAAGTTGGCGGCATGGGGCCCGAATGCGCCCACGCGCAGCTGCGCGCCGGTATGGCCCTGCGAGCTGCTTTCCGAGTTCCCGTAGCTGATCGTCATCACCGCGCCGTCCTTGGTGTTGAGCGCCTGGGTGAGCCCCGGGGCCTTGGTGCCGTTGCCCACGATCTGGCTGGAATGGGCATGGTCCGCAGTCACGATCACCAGCGTCTTGCCGTCGGCCCTGGCGAAATCGAGAGCCACCTGCACGGCCTCGTCGAGATCGACCGTTTCCCCGATCTGCCCGCAGGCATTGGCGGCGTGGTCCTGCTTGTCGATCGAAGCGCCTTCCACCTGCAGGAAGAAACCCTTCTCATTGCCCTTGAGCAGATCGATGGCCTTGGCGGTCATGTCCTTGAGCGTCGGAATGTCGGCCGTACGCTCGGCATTGACTTCGCAGGTCACCGCCGGCTGGTCGATATTGCCGTGATGGGTCGCCGCCGGGCCCATCCAGCGCACCGGCATGTTGCCCGGCGCGAAGAGGCCGAGCACCGGCGCCTCCTGGGAGACTGCCTTGACGCCGTTGAGTTCGTCGAGGTTGGAAACCACCACGAACCCGCGCTCCCTGGCCTGATCGAGCAGCGTCTTGCCCTTCCAGTCGCCGGCCGCCGCCACTTCCTCGAACGTCTTGGCGCCGCCGCCCAGCACCAGGTCGGCGCGGGTATTGAGCAATTGCTCGCTGATCGAACCGGCGCCGCCGTTCTCCAGCGCGTTGGCCGCACATTTCTCGGCCGTCGCCACCGGGCCATAGCAGCCCCGGTCGATCACATGGGCCAGCAACACCGCCGGGGTCGCGTCCTGCACCTCGGCGGTCGAGACGTCGCCTGTCGCCAGGCCCGCCGCCTTGGCCAGTTCGATGAGCGTGGGCACCGGCTGGCCCTTCACATCGACGCCGATCGCGCCGTTATAGGTCTTCACGCCGCTCGACCAGGCCGTGCCCGAAGCCGCGGAATCGGTCACGTAGTTCGGCTTGCCGCTCTCCTTGTCGAGCGCGTAGTGCGTGTACTGGCCGGTAATCGGCAGGGCATCGATGCCCTTGAAGAACCCGCCGGCTCCTTCCGCATAGTTGCGGGCGATGGTGATTTCGGAATCGCCCATCCCGTCCCCGATCAGCAGGATGACGTTGCGCACCTCCCCGTCCTGGATCGCGGCCTTGAGTTCGGCCGTGGCATCGCCCGCCAGGCGGCGGGCCCCGCCCGGCTGGGCCAGGTCGCCCTGGGCGGCGCGGACATAGTCCGCCGGCTTGGCGGCGTCCTCGGCGAACGCTGCGGGTGAAGCGGAAACGAACAGCGCAGCGGCTGCCACCGTGGTCATCAATGAACGGGGAGAGGTCATCACGATGCAAATCCTCGAGTGGGTGGTTGGACGAGGCGGCAGGACTGCCGCCCTGCGCCGATCCTTTGGCCTGCTCGTGAATGCTTGGTGACAACCTCGTGGACAGTGCGTGACTGTGGATTAGCGTCGTTGGCTAGCGGGGGCTAGCGCCTCAGGCGTAACCCATGACGTCGCCATAGGCCCCGCGCTTGCGGAAGGCGTGGGCGCGCCAGAGCTCGAAAATCCCGGCGGCTTCCTCGGCGCTCAGCGCTTCGAAGCGAGCCCGCACATTGACCTTGTCGGCCTCCGTGGGCAGGTCGCGCCAGGGCATGGTCGCCACCACCGCCTCGAAGAGATCCGGCGAGAGCCCGGCGGCACGCAGCGCCACCGTGATGGCCACGTAGTCCTGCATGGCCAGCCACTTGACCAGCACTTCCGGCCCCACGCGCAGCATCACCGTGAGCGCGGCGGCGCAATGGTGGCCGTAGCCGAAGCGGGCGAAGCGGATGAGCGCGCGCTCGTCCAGCTGCTTGCGGTCGGCCAGCGCCTTCACCTGGTTATAGGCAACCTTCCACTCCTGGCTGTTGAAGCCGGCGCGGTTGCGCATGCGGTTGTAGACGACCGAATTGATCTTGCCGGCCGTGACCGGATCGACCGAGGCCTGCCCGATCTCGTCGAGCACCTTGTTTGCGGCGTTGTCGATCTCGTTGCGCAGCGAACCCCAGTCGATGTCGGGGCGATTGCGCAGGTCGTCGGCGATATCGCCGTCCTTGGCCGCCAGCGCCACCAGGCGCTCGATGGCATACTGACCCAGCTCGGCCTTGGTGTTGCGCACCAGACGCGAGATCGAAACCTTGTCGCCATGCTCGGTGATGGCGTCGCTCACCCGCTCGGCAACCGCATGACGGCTGGCGACCGCCACGCGATGGTCCTCGCTCTGGTTGGCCACGATATCGATGAGGTCGTCATCCGAAAGCACGCTCGAGAACTCGAGCAGCGGCTTGGCCACCTCGATCACGTCATTGGCCAGCTTGACCACCACCGTGCCCGGCGCCCGGTCGAGCGGAGCCAGCAGCTTGGCCACGTGAGCCCGCGCTTCCACTTCCACCAGTTCGGCGAGTTGGCAGAGCACCTCGTCATACTGGATGACCTGTTCGTCGTCGCACCGGTCCGAAACGAAGGAGAAGAGCTGGGCCATGTTGCGGAACAACTGCTCCCGCTCCATGACGTTGGCGTCCCCGTTCAGCACGCGGAAGGTCGAGAATGCCTTCGTACCTTCTTCGATCTCTTGCATTTAGTCCCTCCGCGCGGGGTCGATCCGCCGATTTGGAAGACTTTGCCACCGCGCACTCGCAACCGGCTAAAGTGAGAAGGCGGAATTTGATTCAAATTTTAACGATTGGTTGTGTGGAAAACTGCCTCTCCGCGCCGCCTTGCCCCCGGTAGTCTGCGCCTCTCGGGCGCACACTTGTCCCCGCACCCCGAGCCATGCCCTCGCACCCCGCCGCCGATGCGGAGCAAACCGTTAACCAAAACGAAGAACCCGGCCACTAGGGCCGGGTCCTGGAGATTCGTACCGGTTGGTCGCCTTACTCGGCGGCGGCGGATTCACCGTCCGAAATCGCGTCTGCCGGCTTGCCGGTCTTGAGCGCCGCGCGGGCAGCGCGGATGCCGTCGCCATACTCCTTGGCGATGAGATCGAAATGGGCGAGCTGGCGGTCGATGATCTCGTCGGGAACCCCATCCATGGCCGCGGCCAGGTTCGAATAGAGCCGTGCCTTCTGGCCGGCGTCGAACAGGTTGTAGAGGTCCCGCGGCTGGCGATAGTCGTCGTTGCCGTCGCGGTGGTTATACCGGTCGGCATCGCCCGAGATCTTGAGCGGCGGCTCCTTGACCGACTTGTCCTCGACCGGACCGCCGAAGCTGTTGGGCTCGTAATAGGCGTCCGGGTTCGGATTGTTGGCGAAGAAGCGCATCGCCCCATCCTTGTGGTAGTGATGGACCGCAACCTTGGGCGCGTTGACCGGCAGCGCCTCGTAATGCGTGCCCAGGCGATAGCGGTGGGCGTCGGCATAAGAGAACACGCGCGCCTGCAGCATCTTGTCGGGCGAGTAACCGATGCCGGGCACCTTGTTGGACGGCGAGAACGCCGCCTGCTCGATCTCGGCGAAATAGTTGTCGGCGTTGCGGTTGAGCTCGACCACGCCCACCTCGATCACCGGGTAATCCGCATGCGGCCACACCTTGGTGAGGTCGAACGGGTTGTACCAATGCTTGTCGGCATCGGTTTCCGGCATGATCTGGACCTGCATGGTCCAGCGCGGGAACTCGCCGCGATCGATCGTGCCGAAGAGCTCTTCCTGGTAGGATTCGCGGCTCTCGCCGATGATCTTCTCGGCCTCGGCATTGGTGTAGTGCTTGTGGCCCTGCTGGGTCTTGAAGTGGAACTTCACCCAGAAGCGCTCGCCATCATCGTTCCAGAACGAATAGGTGTGCGAGCCGTACCCGTTCATATACATCGGCGCCACCGGCAGGCCGCGGTCCGAGAACAGCGTCGTGACCTGGTGCAGGCTTTCCGGCGACTGGCTCCAGAAATCCCACATCGCGGTCTTGGAGCGCAGGTTGGTCTTGGGATGGCGCTTCTGGGTGTGGATGAAGTCGGGGAACTTGAGCGGATCGCGCACGAAGAACACCGGGGTGTTGTTCCCCACCAGGTCCCAGTTGCCTTCCTCGGTATAGAACTTGATGGCGAAGCCGCGCACGTCGCGCTCGGCGTCGGCCGCACCCATCTCGCCGGCCACGGTCGAGAAGCGGATCAGCAGGTCCGTCTTCTTGCCCAGGCCCTGGAAGAGCTTGGCGCGGGTGTACTTGGAGATGTCGTTGGTGATGGTCAGGGTCCCGAAGGCGCCCCAACCCTTGGCGTGCACCACGCGCTCAGGAATGCGCTCGCGGTTCTGATGGGCCAGCTTCTCGAGGAGCTGATAGTCCTGCATCAATACCGGGCCGCGCGGACCAGCCGTCTCCGAATTCTGGTTGTCGGAAACCGGCGCGCCGGCACTCGTCGTCATGCGGGGACGATCGACCATGGCTGTAACTCTCTTGGGTAGATTCTCAACGGGGCGCATCTTACGCCGACGGGGCTAATTAGACAAATTGATAAGCCTATGGATCATGATAATATGAACTTATCATGAGCCTCACCCTCAAGCAGATGCGCTATGCTCTGGTCCTTGCCGAAACCGGCCATTTCGGGCGTGCCGCCGAACGCTGCCGCGTCACCCAGCCGGCGCTTTCCCAGCAGATCCAGCTCATCGAGGAGTTCTGCGGCGCCGCCCTTTTCGACCGCCAGGGCCGGACCGTGCGCCCTACCCCGCTCGGGGCCGAATTCGTCGAACGCGCCCGCAAGGTGCTCGAGGCCTCCGACGACCTGGTGTCCTTCGCCCAGGGCCATGCCGGCCAACCCTCCGGGCCGATTCGGTTCGGACTTATCCCCACCGTCGCGCCCTATCTGCTGCCCGACATATTCCCGGCCCTCCAGGCGCAGCTTCCGGACCTCATTTTCCGCGCCAGCGAAAGTCGCACCGAAACGCTGCTCAAGGCCCTGGCCGAAGGCCAGCTCGACCTGGCGCTCATCGCCAGCGAACCGCCGCCTGGCGGCCCGCGGCTGACCATCGCCCCGCTCTTCCCCGATCCCTTCGTGCTCGCCTCGGCGCGCAACGAAGCGCCCGAGGGCCCGGTGCCGCTCGCCAGCCTCCCGGCCGAGCGCATCCTGCTGCTCGATGAGGGCCACTGCCTGCGCGACCAGGCCATCGCCGCCTGTTCGCTCGAAGCCGATCCTTCCGCGCGCACGTTCGCGGCCACCTCGCTCTCGACCATCGTCGAGTTCGTGGCCAACGGCCAGGGCATCACGTTGTTGCCCGAAATCGCGCTGCGCAAGGAGGCCATTGACCCGCGCATCGCCATCCGCCCCCTCGCCTCCCCAGGCGCCGGCCGCCTGCTTTCCCTTGTCTGGCGCGAGGCGACCCCGTTCGCGGCGACCTTCGAGAAGATCGCCGCCATCATCCGCCAGGCTCACAAGGGATTGCCCTCAGGCGGGAACCGCCGGCCGGCGGCGCAGCCCATCGACGGTGAAGATCACCAGCGACACCCAGATCAGCGCGAAGCTGAGCAGGCCCACCGGGCTCAGGTGCTCGCCGAAGGCCAGGACGCCCAATAGGAACTGCAGCGACGGCGAGATGTACTGGAACATGCCGATCGTCGTCATCCGCAACTGCCGCACGGCGTAGGCGAAGAACAGCAGCGGAATGGCCGTGGCCGGCCCCGTGCTGATCACCAGCACCAGCAGGTAAGGATCGGCCAGCGCCCCGATCCCCTGCGCGTGCCAGCTATAGGCGATGAAGCCCAGAGCGAAGGGCGTGAGCAGCAGCGTTTCCACGAACAGCCCGATGGCGGAGGGCGCCGACACCGTCTTGCGGAAATAGCCATAGAACCCGAAGGTCAGCGCCAGCCCGAGCGAAACCAGCGGCAGCGTGCCCAGCGCCACCCCCTGGATGGCGATCGCAACCACCGCGATGACGATGGCCACCACCTGCCAGCGGTTCTGCTTTTCGCCCAGCAGCACGATGCCTATGGCGACGTTGACCAGCGGGTTGATGAAATAGCCCAGGCTCGCCTCGAGCACCCGCCCGCTCTGCACCGCCCAGACATAGAGCAGCCAGTTGCAGCCCAGCAGCAGTGCCGAGATGAACATGGTGCGCAGGCTGCGCGGATCGGCCAGCACAGCCCGCACTTCGGCGAAGCGGTTGCCCACGCCCAGCAGTACCGAAACGAAGATCAGTGACCAGACCGTCCGATGCGCCACAACCAGCACCGGATCGACGGGCGAAAGCTGGTGGAACAGCAGCGGCAGGACGCCCCACGAACCATAGGTTGCGATTGCCGCCATGACGCCGCCACGGGTATCGGCGATCGTCACAAGTCCCTTTGCCGGCGCCCGATCCGCGGTCGCGCCGTCTTGCGAAGCCATATTGTTCTTCCGACAAGTCTCTGTGACACTGTCTAGCAGCGGCCACCCCGGGCGGCCAATCAGAGTTTGTGATCAGGTGGACTGGAATCCGTGATGCATTCCAACCATTTCCAAGCCAGTGCGTTCCCTCATCTGCAACTAGAGGAGTAAGCCGATGAAACCGGTTGTGACCTGGATCGTGATCGCCGACGGAACACAGGCCCGCGTGTTCGAAAACTCGGGTCCCGGCAAGGGGCTCGTCGCCATGGACGGCCTGCGTCTCGAGGAGGAGGCGCTCAAGACCTCCGAGATCATGTCCGATCGCCAGGGCCGCAGCTTCTCCTCCGTGGGGCACGGCCGCAGCGCCATCGAACCGCGCACCGACCCGGTCGAGCACCGGGAAAGCGAGTTCGCCCGCAAGGTCGCCGCCATGCTCGAAGAGAAGCACGCCGAGCACGCCTTCAAGCGGCTGATCATCGCCGCCGCGCCGACCGCCCTGGGCGACCTGCGCAAGGCCCTCTCGCCGGCAACCCGCGCCGCCATCATGGCCGAGTTGCCCAAGGATCTGACCAACATTCCGCGCAACAAGCTCGACGAGCAATTCGCCGACGTGATCGCGCTCTAGCCCGATTGGTGCCGACGGAGAGGATCACTCCTCTTCGTCGTCCTCCTCCTCGTCGCCCACGTCGCTGTGCCCGGCCACGGCGTCCAGGAATTCCAGCAGCAGCGGATTGAAGAGCTCGGGCTTTTCCAGGCTCGGCAGGTGGGCGCTGTCCTCCAGCACCACCGCGAACGAGTTTTCCATTTCCTCCGAGAGGTCGCTGTGACGCTCGAGGATATGGGGAAAATCGAGTTCTCCCACGACGAGCAGCGTCGGGGCCTCGATGGCGCCGACCGCATCTTCGGCCGGATCGCGGTCCTCTTCCTGGGTGAGGCTGCCCTGCTTGCTCAGGGCCTTCCCGTTCATGTCCAGGAACAGCTCGCGCGCCGGGCCATCCACGCGCCCGTTGGGGCTGAGCGGCCCATCCAGCCAGAGATGGGCCATCATCTTGTTGACCGAGGCGGTGTTGCCCCTGTCCTCGGCGTAATGGAGCGCGTCGTAGATCATCTCCGCCTCTTCGGGCAGTTCCGCCTCGGCTGCGCCTGAAAGCCCGGTGCCAACCAGCACCAGCCCCACGGTGCGCTCGGGATTCTCGATGGCGAAATCGATGGCCAGCGCCCCACCCATCGAAGCGCCCACGAAGACGGCGGCGTGGATGCTCAACTGGTCGAGGATCGCCTCGAGGTCGTCGAGATGGTTGAACGGCACGTCGGGCGATGTGGTCTCGCCGAACCCGCGCCGGTCATAGGAAATGACGTGGAAGCCCGCATCGGCCAGCACTTCCATCTGCTCGGCCCACATGCGCTTGTCGGCCACGTCGGCATGCAGGAACACCACCGGCAGCCCGAAGCCGTCGGCCTCGCCGGAAAAAGTGGCCCCATCCAGACGAACCTCAAACGGAGTCGCCATCTTTCATCTCCAACACGCGGGAATCGTATTCGCGTTGCCTATCACGGCACCCGCCGGCCTGTCGCCCTCGGTTCAGCGCCGCGCCACGATGAAAAGGCGCGGGAACCGCAACAGCACCTTGCCGCCGGCCACCGGCGGATAGGCGTCGACGATCCTGGCCCGATAACGAGCTAGGAACTCGGCCCGTTCCTTCTCCTCCAGCGGATCGATGAACGGGCGCAGCCCCGTGCTCTTGACCCATTCGACCACCGCATCGGCATCGGCGAGCACGTGGTTGTAGATCGTATGCCAGATATCGAGCCGCTCGGCATAAGGTGCTAAGGCCTCGTAATAGGCCCGCACCGGCGGCAACGCCGCCCGCGCCGCGTCCTTGAGCCGCTCGGCCCACGGCCCTTCCGCCGCCACCTGGCGCATCGCGGCATGCGAGGGCTCGTTGATGTTGTCCGGCATCTGCACGGCCAGCGCCGCGCCCGGCTCGAGTGCCCCCAGCACCCGCGTCAGCGCCGCCATGTGCCCCGGCACCCATTGGTAGATCGCATTGGCGAACACCACACCGGTCCCCGCCTCGGGCACCCAGGTATTGGCGTCCGCCACGTCGAACCGCGCGCCCGGCACGCGCTCGCGCGCTTCGGCCAGCATATTGGGCGAGGTATCGAGCCCCACCACCTGCGCCCCGGGGAACCGCTCGACCAGCAACTCGGTCGAATTGCCCGGCCCACACCCCATGTCGACCACCACCTGCGGCGCCTCGACATCGACCTGCGCCAGCAGGTCGCGCGCCGGCCGCGTACGCTCATCCTCGAAGCGCCGGTAAAGCGAGGGGGACCAGTCTTTCATGGGGAACACTCCGTTGGAAACGAAGAGGCCGGACTTTCGCCCGGCCTCATGAAGATCAACGCGTCAGCGGCTTGTAGGTGACCCGCTTCGGGTTCACCGCGTCCGCCCCGAGACGCCGGATCTTGTCGGCCTCGTAGTCCTGGAAGTTGCCTTCGAACCACTCGACATGGCTATCGCCCTCGAAGGCGAGCATGTGGGTGGCCAGGCGGTCGAGGAACATACGATCGTGGCTGATGATGACGGCGCAACCGGCGAATTCTTCCAGCGCCTCTTCGAGCGCCGCCAGCGTTTCGGTGTCGAGATCGTTGGTCGGCTCGTCGAGGAGCAGGACGTTGGCGCCGGACTTGAGCATCTTGGCCAGGTGCACGCGGTTGCGCTGCCCGCCCGAGAGGTTGCCGACCTTCTGCTGCTGGTCGGTGCCCTTGAAGTTGAAGGCCGAGGTGTAGGCGCGGCTGTTCATCTCGCGCTTGCCCAGCAACAGCACTTCGTCGCCGCCGGAGATTTCTTCCCACACGGTCTTGTTCGGGTTGAGCGCGTCGCGGCTCTGGTCGACATAGCCCAGGTGCACGTTCTCGGCCACGGTGATCGTGCCCGAATCCGGGGTCTCCTGGCCGGTCAGCATGCGGAAGAGCGTGGTCTTGCCGGCGCCGTTCGGCCCGATGACGCCCACGATGCCGCCCGGCGGCAGCTTGAAGGTGAGGTTGTCGATGAGCAGGCGATCGCCGTAGGACTTGGAGAGCCCCTCGATATCGATGACGTTGTGGCCCAGCCGCTCGCCTGGCGGAATGATGATCTGGGCGGTCTGGGACTGGGTGCGCGCCTCGTTGATCTTGACCAGTTCGTCATAGGCCTTGATACGCGCCTTGGACTTGGACTGGCGCGCCTGCGGAGACTGGCCCAGCCATTCCTTTTCGCGCTCGAGCACTTTCGCGCGCGCGGCGTCTTCGCTCTTTTCCTGTGCGAAGCGCTTGGCCTTGGCTTCGAGGTAGGCCGAGTAGTTGCCCTCGTACGGCACGCCGCGACCACGGTCGAGCTCGAGGATCCAGCCGGTGACGTTGTCGAGGAAGTAGCGGTCGTGGGTGATGATCAGCACCGCGCCTTCGAATTCGCGCAGGTGCTTTTCCAGCCACGCGGTGGTCTCGGCGTCCAGGTGGTTGGTCGGTTCGTCCAGCAGCAGCAGGTCGGGTTTGGAGAGCAGCAGGGCGCAGAGCGCCACGCGGCGGCGCTCGCCGCCCGAGAGCTTGGTGACGTCGGCGTCGGCCGGCGGGCAGCCGAGCGCATCCATGGCCATCTGCACCTGGGATTCGAGGTCCCAGAGGTTCTCGGCGTCGATCTTGTCCTGGAGCTTGGTGGCTTCGTCGGCCGTCTCGTCCGAGTAGTTCATCATCAACTCGTTGTAACGGTCGAGGATGTCCTTCTTCTCTTTGACGCCGGTCATGACGTTGCCCATCACGTTCAGGTCCGGGTCGAGATCGGGCTCCTGGGCGAGGTAGCCGACCTTGGCGCCCTGCGCCACCCAGGCCTCACCCGTGAAATCGGTGTCGATGCCGGCCATGATCTTGAGCAGGGTCGACTTACCCGAACCGTTCGGACCCAGCACGCCGATCTTGGCATCGGGGTAAAACGAGAGATGGATGTTATCGAGAACCTTCTTGCCACCGGCGTAAGCCTTGGACATGCCGTGCATGTGGTAGATGAATTGGCGGGCCATAAAGCGCGTGCCTCTTGATAATCGCGACAAATCGGAAAGCTGGCGGCCTATGTAGGCCAAGCCGCCCTCCCCTTCAATCTCTGAAACGCCGCGCCCCCACCAGGCCCCTTGCCACGGGCGTTATTGCCCTGTCACATCCAGTTCCTATTGCTCGATCAGCTCATTGTTTTGGGACTTTTCCGAAGTGACACAGAACCTGCCCACCATCGGCGCCGCGCTCTACCTGCCCGACCTCGAACGCCATCGCGACTGGCTCATAGAGGGCCAGCGCGATCTGGAGATCCAGGATTTCATTTTCCCGGAAATCCTCGATGGCGACCTGGAGGGCTTCTGCAGGGACGCCCTGGCGCGCCTCGATGGCTACAAGGGCCGGCTCGGCATCCACGGGCCGTTCTACAACCTGCCGCTAAACGCCCGCGATCCGCTGATCCGCGACGTCGTCAAGCGCCGGCTCTGGCAGGGGCTCGACGCCTGCGAACTGCTCGGCGCCACCCATATGGTCGTCCACAGCCCCTATACGACCTGGGGCTACAACAACCTCGACAAGACCGCGACCGGCCGCGAGGAACTGCTCGAACACTGCCACCTCACCATGGCCGACGCCGTGCGCCGCGCCGAGAATATCGGCTGCACGCTGGTGATCGAGAATATCGAGGACAAGGATCCCTCCGCCCGCGTGCTGCTGGCGCAGTCCTTCGAATCGTCCGCCGTCGGCGTTTCGATCGACGCTGGCCACGCCTACTACGCCCATGGCAGCACCGGCGCCCCGCCGGTCGACTACTACGTCTCGGCCGCCGGGCGCCACCTCGCCCATGTCCACATCCAGGATGCCGACGGCTATGCCGATCGCCACTGGCCGCCGGGCGCCGGCACCCTCAACTGGCGCGCCTTCTTCGCCGCACTCGCGCGCTCGGAAGCCGATCCGCGCCTGGTGCTCGAACTGGACGATAACGACCGCATCCTGGAAGGCGCCGCCTGGCTGATCGCCGAAGGGTTGGCGCGCTAGTATCGCGGAGCTTCGTGGCGCGAAAACCCGGGGCTATGGCACCTCTCCACCTGGGTGGAACCATCGTGGACCCTGGCTCTGCGGCGGCGGCGTCGCGCCCCTCAGACCACCTCGTCGAGCAGCCATTTGGTCACCGGCCAGGTAGCCCGGTAGTGCTGCATGCAGATGTCGACGAGATCGGCGCTTCGTGCTGCCTCCACGGGCAACTCGATCATGGTCGTGAGGCCTTCATAGAGCAGATATTCGCGCCGGTCGGGATCGGAGTCGAACCCGCGCGGCATGAGCTTGCGCGTTTTCTCCCCGATCTCGTAAGGCCCCGCCTCCCTGACGCCCTCCACCGCCGCCACCAGCGCCTTGCCTGATCGCGGATGGATGACCGACTGGCGATAGGCGTCCAGTTCCTCCTTGTTGAACCGGTACATGCCGCCGCCCACATAGAGCCGGTCCGCCGTCAGCGAGAACCAGAAGCCGGGGCAATCCCAGCTTCGCTTTTCCCCGTGCCAGAACCACAGGTCGAGATGGTTCTTGTAGGGGCGCTTGTCCTTGGAGAAGCGGACATCGCGATAGATGCGCGAGAGCGACCCGTTGGTCTTGGGCGCGAACTGCACGGCCGGCGAAATTTCGCGCAGGCGCGGACCGAGCGCGGCTACCGCCGCGGCCCCGGCATCGACGAACCCGGTCTGATAGAGCGCCCGGTTCGCCTCGAACCAAGTCTTGTCGTTGTGCTCGGCAATGCCCCTGAGAAACTGGAACGTTTCGGGCGGAAACCCTTCGAATGCGCTCACGCTGGCCTCGCTCTCGGAATCGGCGGGCGCAATCTAGCGCGCGGTATAGCCGCCATCCACAACCAGCACCTCGCCGGTCACATAACTCGCCGCCGGCGAGCACAGGAACAGCGCCGCCGTCGCCACCTCCTCGGCCGAGCCCGGCCGGCCCATCGGGGTCATCTGCATCCAGGTCGGCGCCCAATCGGGGTTGGCCAGACCGCCATTGGTCATGTCGGTGGTGATATAGCCGGGCGCGATGGCGTTGACGCGGATGTTGTCCGGGGCGAGATCGCTGGCGAGGCTGCGCGTCATCATGTGAACGGCGCCCTTGGAGGTGTTGTAGGCCACCTGCTGCTGGGGAATGTTCGAGACGAGGCCCGAGATCGAGCCGATATTGAGGATGACTCCGCCGCCCTGCCCGCGCATAAGCGGTATCGCCGCCCGGCAGGCCTTGAACATCGAATCCACGTTGATGGTCATCACCGCATCGTAGTCGGTGTCGGCGAAGGTTTCGGTCGCCCCGTGCCGTGAGATGCCGGCATTGTTGACCAGGATGTCGATGCGCCCAGCAACCGCCGCCGCCTTTTCGACCAGCCGCGCCGCGTCGGCGGAATTGCCCAGATCGGCCTGGATGTAGTGGACCTCGTAGCCTTTTGCCTCGAGCCCGTAGACCGCATCGGGCCGGGGCGTCCTGGAACTCAGGATCAGGCGCGCACCCGCCTCGCCCAACGCGTGGGCGATGGCCAGCCCGATACCGCGCGAACCGCCGGTGACGAGAGCCACCTGGCCATCCAGTCGAAAACGCTCAAGGATCATCACGTCCTCCTCCTCGCTCGCGGTGGCCGCCCTCATGCCAAAGAGCAGGGCGGAGCCCGTCGACAGCCAATCGGCGGAATGCTAGCGTTCCCCGATGTCTAGCAGGATATTACTGGGTTTCACCCTCGCTGCCACCATCGCCTTGCCTGCCCTGGCGCAGGAACTGCCGCTGCAACTGCAGTGGCGGCGCACACCCGATGTGTCCATGCGCCAGCTCATCGACAAGGGTTTTGAGATCAAGAGCATCTCGAGCAATTCCGAGAGCGTGGCGGCTGCCCGCTACGACAGCACGACCTACGTGCTCCAGAAGGGCTCGGAAGTCTACCGGTGCCTCGAAGGTGGCGTGCTCGACGACCAGGGGACGCTCAAATCCCAGGTAGTCTACTGCTCGGTCCTGGTCGCGCCCTACGACGCCAACGCCAAGGCGGCGGGCTAGCCCGCGATGGACCTCTTCGAAAGCATCCGCCGGGGCGCCAACGAAGAAGTCGTTTCCGCTATCGCCGCCGACCCCGCAGCTGCCGCAACCCGCAACGCCGATGGCGCCTCCCTGCTCATGGTCGCGGCCTATTTCGGCAACTCGGAATTGGTAGCCGCGCTGCGGCGCACGCTGCCCCGGCTCGATCCCTATGAGGCCATCATCGTTGGCGACCTCGAAGGCGTGCGAGCCGCGATGGGTGAGGGCTGGGAACCCAACATCCGTTCGCCGGACGGGTTCACCCCGCTAGCGCTCGCGGTCTTCTTCCGACAGTCGGAAATCTTCGATTTGCTGCTTCCACTCACGCACGACGTCAACGACCAGGCCGCCAACGGCCAGCGCGTCGCCGCGCTCCACGCCGCCGCCGCGGTCAGCGACAGGGCCGCCATCGAACGCCTGCTGCGCAATGGCGCCGATCCTGACCTCGCCCAGGCCGACGGCTTCCGCCCGATCCACGTCACGGCCCAGCATGGCGATACCATCGCCACCGCCCTGCTTATATTGTTCGGCGCCGATGCCGCTGCGCCAACCAGTGATGGTCGCACGCCCGCTGACTTTGCCCGGGCCGGCGGCCACGAATGGCTGGCACGCCTCCTCGTGGAGCGCGCGGCCTAGATCGGCAAACCTGTCCGCGCCTTGACCGTCCGGATGCTCATGTTCGAGTGGATCCGCGCCACGCCCGGCAGACGCGCGCTCAGCCGGCGATGCACGCGCTCGAAATCGTCATGGTCGCGGCATACCACCCGCAGGATGTAGTCGGACTGGCCGGCCATAAGGTGGCATTCAAGCACTTCGGGGATGTCGCGCACGGCCGCCTCGAACGCATCGAGCGCCGCCTCGCTCTGGCTGATCAGCCCGACTTCGATGAAGAACTGCATCGAAAAACCCAGCGCTCCGGGATTGAGCAGGGCATGGTAGCCGGCAATGAGCCGCCTCTCCTCGAGCGCCCTCAGGCGGCGATGGCAAGCCGATGGCGAGAGCCCGACCGCATCCCCCAACTCCTGCACGCTCTTGCGGCTGTCATCCTGCAAAATCCGCAGCAGTTTGCGGTCGATCTCATCGAGCTGCAACTTTCTTGCGCCTCCCCGTCATTCCATCGAACGACGTTGCAAGAGTGCCGTTTGAGGCAAGTGCTTTGCAAGGAAATTCACTCCGTCCTTTGCTCAGATGCTCGTGACGGACAACAACCAACCAGGGGGATGGGAAAATGCTCGTTGGCGTTCCCAAGGAAATCAAGAACCATGAGTACAGGGTGGGCCTGACGCCCGAAAGCGTCGCGGAACTCACCCATCAGGGCCACAACGTGCTCGTCCAAACCCAGGCGGGCGCCGGCATCGGCGCTTCCGATGCCGACTACCAGGCCGCCGGCGCCACCATCGCCAAGGACGCCGCGGCCGTCTTTGGGACCGCCGAAATGGTGGTCAAGGTCAAGGAGCCGCAGGCCGCCGAGCGCGCCATGCTCCGCCCCGACCAGATCCTCTTCACCTACCTTCACCTCGCCCCTGACCCCGACCAGACCCGCGACCTCGTCAGGTCCGGCGCCATCGCCATCGCCTACGAGACCGTTACCGACGCGAGCGGGGGCCTGCCGCTGCTCAAGCCGATGAGCCAGGTGGCCGGACGCATGTCGATACAGGCAGGAGCGACCGCGCTCGAGAAAGCCCATGGCGGACGCGGGGTGCTGCTGGGCGGCGTCCCCGGCGTGCAGCCGGGCAAGGTCGTGATCTTGGGGGGCGGCGTCGTCGGCTTCCATGCCGCCGAAAATGCGGTGGGCCTGCAGGCCGATGTCACCATCCTCGACCGGAGTCCCCTCGCCCTCGAGCGACTCTCGAGCCATTTCGGCGTGCGCGCCCGCGTCCTCTATTCGCACAAGGCCGCCATCGCCGAAGCCGTGGCCGGAGCAGACCTCGTCATCGGGGCGGTGCTCGTGCCTGGCGCAGCGGCGCCAAAGCTCGTAACCCGCGACATGCTCAAGACCATGAAACAGGGCGCCGTGCTCGTCGACGTAGCGATCGACCAGGGCGGGTGCTTTGAGACCTCGCACGCCACCACCCATGCCGACCCCACCTACATCGTGGACGGCATCGTGCATTATTGCGTGGCCAACATGCCTGGCGCGGTGGCGCGTACGTCAACCTACGCACTCAATAATGCGACGTTGCCCCATGTGGTGCGCCTTGCCAATCTCGGCTGGCACGAAGCACTGGCCGGTGATTCTCATCTGCGCGCGGGCCTGAACGTCTGGCGCGGACATGTGACCTGCGCGCCGGTCGCCGAAGTGCAGCGATACGACCTCCTGACGCCCGAGGCGGCCCTCGCCGCCTGAACCAAGACTTCCTCCAAGCCCACTCAGACTTAGGCCCGGTGCGATCCATGGGATCGTACCGGGCCGTTTTCGCCGGAAGGGAAGACCGGCGTTCCGGGGCGTGGCAGGAGGAGGAAGACCACACCCCCGAGGGGTTGGTGTCGCCCGATGGGCCAGCACCCGAAATGGGGTGCCCGATGGGATGCCGCGCGCTGCTGTCATCGTCGCCAACTGGTCCTAAAGCGACCTTGTCGCGACTCAATAAAGACGACGACGACAGCAAAACGCCCGCCGCAACATCGGCTGTCATAGGCTGCTACTATGACAGAATTCCGAAACTCAAATAATATTGGTATGAGCCCTGTTCTTGGTGGGCTATTCCGGCTCCGATCCTGGAACCGTGCAGCATGATCTACTGCTAACACGACCCTAAGGCATAACGGGCTATGTCGTCAATTCTTATCCGTACGCTAACCACGTATAGATCACTGTCGAAAAGGCAGATTGTGGTGTGGTGATGAAGCAGATCCGCTTCTATTATCGCGCGCGCAAGAAGGGGCACAGAGTCTCCCCTGCGCCCCTCGAAAATCCTCAAATGGAATCGTCAGTAGACGTAGACGGTCACCGTCTTGCCGGCCTGATTGACGGCCAGCACGCGCCCCGCGCTCGACTTGGCGCGCATAAGCGACGTACTGATTAGCGGGTCGGTCAACACCGCCTGCTGCATGAGCCCGAACGTCCGGTTGGAGGCCGCCGCAGCCGCCAGGTTCGCCTTGGCCGCCGAGCACACCCGGATTGGCACGACCTGAACGTTGGTGGCACGTGACCAGCCGTTGATCATGCGGTTGGAATACTTGCTTGCTGCCACGAGCTGCAGCACCTGGTTGCCGGATGCTGCCGAGCAGCCGTTGCCGGACAGCATGAAGCTGCCGCTGGCGCCGCCACCACCGCCGCCGCCGGGAAACAGCACGCCGCCGCCGTTCCCACCGTTGCCGCCATTTCCGCCGTTGCCGCCGGGATTGCCCGGGTTGCCGGGGTTCCCCGGATTACCCGAACCACCGCCACCGCCGACGCCGACGCCGACGCCGACGCTGGCAAGGCCGCCGACATTGGCGTCCACGCTCAGCAGGCCGCTGCTGCCGCCGCTACTGACATTAGCGCTGGCAAGCGGACTGGAGCCGCCGCCGACCCCCACGCTCGCCACATTGTTCGGACTGGAGCTGCTGCCCCCCAGGCCCACATTGACCGCGCCATTGGTCTGGGCCTCACCGCTATTGAGAGTAACGAGTCCGCTGTCTCCATTGGTGCCGACAACGCCAAGCAGCGACGCCGCCGAAGCACCGGTTATGCACAGGGTCGTAGCAACAAGCAACGAACCTGCAAACTTAATCGCATTTCGTGTCATAATGCCTCTCCGTGTTACACATCTGCGCGACATTCGCAGACATGGACAGTAACGTAACAAAAATCCGGAAAGTTTCCACCTGGTGGCATTTTATGCGCACGATTGTGATTACTACTTTCGTTGCATTCTAAGAAAATGATTTACATTGAAATGTCTGACAACGTCGTCATCACGACTCTTCAGATACAACAAGGACGCGAGACCGAAGTCCCGCGTCCCCGTCGGGAGGCATCGCCAAGGGAGCGTCAGCCCTCAACGCACCAGCCGATCATTTTGACCGTCTGAGGCCTCGGTTGAGGAACGAGACGCACCCGGAAAGGTTGCCGATCAGATCGATCCGGTGACGCCCAGGACGAATTCGTCCTTCCGGTAGCGCTCGGTAAAATCCTCATGCAGGGTCCGGCTGACCCGGACATTGTAGGAGAGCTGCCGGGAGAGCTCGTGCTCAAGTCCAAGCCGAAAAACGCTCTCCCCGGAGGTCACCGCGGAATCGAGCAACCCTACGCGGTCAGTGCGCTCGGCGCTGGCCGTCACCGACAGACCAGGCGCCAGCGCATAGGCCACCGCCAGCGCCAGCCGCCGATCGAAACTGCCTGCCGCATCCAGATTATCGACCAGCTCCACGTGCGTTCCGGCGGCCGCCTCGACCGAAAGGGTATCCGTGAGCGCGGCCGCGACGCGCAACTTGCCATAAGGGCGAACGAGCTGCTGCCCATCGGCCCATGCGAGCACGCCGCCGCCTTCTCCCGTCAGCGTAGCCCCACCGATCTTGATCTCTACCCCAAGACTGCCGCGCAGCTTGCTCCCTGGCAGGCGCCCCAGCTGCTGCTGGTCGCCCTGGCTGATCTCGACCGCCTCCCCCTCCAGCGCAGCCAGGCCGATGACCGGCCCGATCGACTGGCGCAGCCGCACTTCGAAGCCGTAACGCGTATCGTCCGCTTGCAACTTGAAGGGATCGAGCGGCAGCCCGGGAAAACTCGCCGCTCCGTAACGATGGCCGCCCACGCTGACCTTGCCGCTTAACTCGGCGCCCTGAAGAGTCAGGATCGCTTCGACCATCGCGTCGGCGCTGAGCGAAGGCGTCCGCGTGGCGATATAGAACCCCGCCAGATTCCAGTCATCGCCCGTATTGGCCGCCAGCATCGAGACCGAACCGCGTAGGACCAGTTCGGGCGACAGCTGCTGGCCGAGGGCAAAGCTGAGCCCCAGAGCCTGGTCGTTCTCGATCTCCTGCTCGCGAAAGCGCGTCTCCTCCACCCACAGGCTGCCGCGCAGCGCCGTAGCCCCAGCTTCGGAAGCGATCTCGAGCGTCTCCACGTGATGGATGAACAAATCGGGTTCGCCGATCCCGCTGTCGGTGCCGTTGCTGGTATAGCCAAATTCGACATTCGAGGTGGCCCTTGCACCCGACGCCAGCTCGGCGCCCTGCACTGGGAAATGCAATGATAGCAACACCAGGGCGATCAGGATCGATAGAATTACGTAAGGAACATCTTTCCACATTCTGTGGCTCTGCCCGCAACTTGCTCCACGCCGGCAGCATGGAGATTGGCCTTTAACGAACTAGTAGCCATAAACTACGTTTTTGTGCGTAGGGAGTTGGGCGGCCGATTAACACTAACCCAGTATAAACTTTCGGTAACCGTCTCTGTTAACTGTCATTTTCATGCAGGACCGCCTTACGCTCCCAGGCGAAATGCAAGCCAGGGAGACAGGCATGCAACAGCCGCACGAAGTCTGCGTGGCGCTGCGCTCGTACCGCATCAAAGCCAGGATCAAGCAGGAAGTCATCGCACGAGCCCTTGGCGTCGCCCAGAGCCAGATCTCGCGCTGGGAGAGCGGACGCGACATTCCGCGCCCACACAACATCGAGGCCATCCGCGCCCTGCTCTGGGGAAGCACTGCGACGCCGTTGCAGTCACTGGCCTTTTTCGTCCGCACCTCCGAACTGCCGCTGGTGCTTATAGACCACTCGCGCCAACTGATCGCGCGCGGCCTGCCATTCCAGCCGCCCGGAAATGACCTCGAGCGCTTTGGCTGGATTTTCGATGAATCCCGCAATCCCGAACTGGTGGAGGCTCACCGCCCCTATCACGAAGCCCTCGCCGACCCGCGCGGGATCGTGGGGCTGGAGCTGCGCGTCCCGTTCGAACATCAGGGTGAGCCTTGGGTGGGAGTTTCCCACAAGACCATCTACGCCGTCGAAGGACGGGGTATCTGCCTCGCCGATATCCGGTTCCTCCGACAGGATAGCGTCAGGCTTTCCCGGCCCGTCATGCGTCGGCTTCCCGCCAATCATCCTGCTGGCGCGCTTTCCGTTCCTGCGCGGCGCGATCATTGAGCCGGTTGCGCAGAATCTTCACCTCCCGCTGAAGCGCCTCGTTTTCCGCCCGCAATTGCCGCACCCGCGACTCGGCGGCATGGGCGTGATCGATGCCGATCTCATGGGCGCGCATCACCACCTGGTGCGCGGGCCTGGGGCCGGCGCCCGTCAGCACGTCCCACCAGGTCAGCCCCAGCCCGGTCACCAGGCGATGCGCCGCCAGGGCGGCCGCCGCCCGCTCCCCGGCATGATCCGAGCCGAACATTCCGGCAATTCTGTTGAGCTTGGTTAAAGTCACTGGCTTGAGCATCGGCCCCTCCCTTGCCGTCTCCGATATAGTGCCGTCTTCGCCCGCCGCCACTGCCACAACGCGCACAATAGCCTTGCGCCGGGCCATCTTGCTGACGCCCACGGATTTGATATGTTCAATGGGCGCAAGGTGATCCGCTCCCCCCATCATCCCAGACAGACGAAACCTCCCCGCTTCGCACGGCGGCAGAGAAGGCCGACCGCATGAAACGAGGAGGATCGAGGCGACAGGTACGCCTCAGGGCCGCAACCCGTGCTGGGGTAAGCCTGGGCTGGCGCGAGAGGGACGGGAGGAGATGTCCCTCAGGGTTCTCCCGCCGAGGAGAAAGGCACCCGCTGGGGGCAGCAGCGGGTACAGGCTGGAGGTCCGGCTGGGGTTACCAGGACTTCTTCTTCGGCTGGAGAAGGACGTTGAGCAAGCCATTCTGACCGGTGATGCCGATGCCGCTCAGCAGCGAATTGCCATTGGCATTGCCGTTCAGGATGCCGCTCAGGATCGAGCTGTTGTTGCCAACGGCCACAGTGTTGCCGTTGAGAACGCCGACGCCACCCAGGGACACCGAAATATTGGGCGAGAGGATCGGCTTGTTGTTGTAGTGCCCACGGCCGCCACCGGCGTATGCCTGAGACGAAAGCGCCATGAGCGCGGTGACCGAAAGAATGATTACTGTCTTCATTTTCACATCCAATCTCAACTAAGGGATCGGCCTCTGACGAAGACAAGACAGCACTGCCTAATTCTTGACGCAATCCTTGGCGCCGATTTTATGCATTTGATGCGCGTTATGCGCGAAACGGCCCGGATTTGCGGCTATGGTAACCATATCCTCGAGGGAGAATACTGATGAAGATCGCCACTATTTCTCTTTTGCTTCCCCTGCTGGCCGGCATTTCCTTGCCTGCACTTGCCGACGGCCCCGCAAACGATCCGCTGACCGGTACCAACTGGCATCTGGCCAGCCTTGGCGACGCGCCGGCCGCTGATGGCGTCAAGTCCACGATGACGATCGCCGAAGACGGCATGGTCTCGGGCAACGGCGGTTGCAACGGGTTTGGCGGCACGGTCACGGTAACGGGAGACGCGGTCGCGTTCTCCCAGATGCGCTCCACGATGATGGCCTGCGAGGAAAAAGCCATGCAGCAGGAGCACGCCCTGCACATGGCCCTCGAAGCGGCCAAGACCTACGCGATCGACGGCCAGACCCTGACGCTGCGCGACGGTTCCGGCACCCCGGTTGCCACCTTCAGCTCGGCAATGAACTGACCCCCGCCCAAGAAAAGAAGAAACCCCGCGTCCAGCGGACGCGGGGCCGAGATTGTGGTGCAAACAACCTCTGCCGGAGCGAACTCCGGTAAGCCGTTCTAGTGCATTTGCCCGCCGCGCTCCACGCCCCGGCGCTGCCTAAATGATCACCACAGGCAAGCAAAGGTCAAAAATTAAGCAAATGTTACCCTGGCTGCACATGGAACTGGCAGTCCATGAAAACGATTGCGCAACACGAAGCGGCCTCTTTTCGAAATAATCAAACGGATTCAAACCTCTAGACACGCTCGGCGCCAGTGGCACGGCCTTTGCAGTTTTACAACCGGTGCAAACAACAACTGTCCGGAGGTAAACATGACAGAGGTGAACCGCGTACTCGCGGCACTGGGAGTAGGCGCTGCCATAACCGTCGGGTCGCTCGCGGCCACGCCGGCCTGGGCGGCAGACGACACGATCAAGATCGGCGTGCTGCATTCGCTCTCGGGCACGATGGCGATTTCCGAAACCACCCTCAAGGATACCGTTCTGTTCCTCGTCGATGAGCAGAACAAGAAGGGCGGCCTGTTGGGCAAGAAGCTCGAAGCCGTCGTTGTCGACCCGGCCTCCGATTGGCCGCTCTTTGCAGAAAAGGCACGCGAACTGATCTCGGTGGACAAGGTCGCCGCCGTCTTCGGTTGCTGGACCTCCGTATCCCGCAAGTCCGTGCTCCCCGTCTTTAAGGAACTGAACTCGATCCTCTTCTACCCCGTGCAATACGAGGGCGAGGAATCCGAGCGCAACGTCTTCTACACCGGCGCCGCCCCCAACCAGCAGGCCATCCCCGCCGTCGACTACCTGATGAGCGAGGAAGGCGGTTCGGTGAAGCGCTGGGTGCTCGAAGGCACCGACTATGTCTACCCGCGCACCACCAACAAGATCCTCGAGCAGTACCTGCTCGACAAGGGTGTGGCCAAAGAAGACATCATGATCAACTACACCCCGTTCGGCTTCTCGGACTGGCAGACTGAAGTGGCGGCCATCAAGGCCTTCGGTTCGGCCGGCAAGAAGACCGCCGTGGTCTCCACCGTCAACGGCGACGCCAATGTCCCGTTCTACAAGGAACTCGCCAACCAGGGCATCTCGGCCGAAGACATCCCGGTCGTGGCCTTCTCGGTGGGTGAAGAAGAACTTGCCGGCCTCGACACCAAGCCGCTCGTGGGTCACCTGGCCGCCTGGAACTACTTCCAGTCGATCGACACGCCCGAAAACGACGAATTCGTGAAGGCGTGGAAGGCCTACACCGGCAACGAAAAGCGCACCACGAACGATCCGATGGAAGCCACCGTCATTGGCTTCAACCTCTGGGTCAAGGCCGTGGAAGCTGCCGGCACCACCGATACGGACGCCGTGCTCAAGGCCATCATCGGCCTCGAGACCCCGAACCTGACCGGCGGTACCGCCAAGATGCTCCCCAACCACCACATCACCAAGCCCGTCTTCGTCGGCGAAATCCAGGACGATGGCCAGCTCGACGTCGTGTGGCAGTCCGATGCGGAAGTCCCGGGCGACGCCTGGTCCGACTATCTGCCTGAAGACAAGGGCATCGAAGCCGACTGGACCGATCCAATCAACTGCGGCCACTACGACACCGCCACCAAGACCTGCGGCGGCGCACCGGCCACCAGCGGCTGATCCTTCTTCCTCAGCAAGTGAAAGCGAAGGCGGGAAACTGCCTTCGCCCCCCTCATCCGCCGAGATGCCAATGACCGCTCCGAGACTTCTGCAATTGCTGGCACTGCTCCTGGGACTGCTCATCGCAGCACCCGCCCAGGCCCAGACCCCCGACTTGCCGACACTCGTCAACGCCCTGAGCCAAGGCAGCTTCGCCGACAAGGGAGACGCCGTTGCCGCCCTCGCCGCCACGGGCGACGAGCATGTGGCCACCATCCTGGGCGCCCTCGGCGAAGGTAATCTCTACGCCCGGAAATCCGACGGGCGCGTCCTGCTCAAGTCCGGCGACACCTATCTCGATCCGCTCACCAACGAGCCGGTCGAAGTCACCGACACCGAAAAGGTCCGTGTCAACAACAGCCTGCGCGGCAAGATCCGCACCGCCATCGGGCAGCTGACGCTCCTGAGCGCCGATCGCGCCACGCGCCTGTCGGCCGCCCAGAGCGTCCTCAAGAACGGCGACCCCGAGACCCTCGAGCTCCTCACCGCAGCGCTCGAAAAGGAAACCGATCCGCAGATCAAGGCGACCATGGAAGCCGCCCGGGCCGTCATCACGCTTAAGAGCGATGCGAGCCTTGAGGACAAGCAGGCCGCCGTCGCCACCATCGCCGCGCGCAACGATCGCGATGCCCAGGCCATGCTCCAGGCCGCGCTCGGCAGCGCGCCCGACGAGCTCAAACCCGCCATCGAGAGCGGTATCGACACCATCTCGCGCAACCTGGCCGTGTGGGATGTGGCGCAGAACGTCTGGTACGGCGTCTCGCTCAGCTCCGTCCTTCTGCTCGCCGCCATTGGCCTGGCCATCACCTTCGGGGTCATGGGCGTCATCAACATGGCGCATGGCGAGATGGTCATGCTGGGGGCCTACACCACCTTCGTGGTCCAGGAAGTCATCCGTCAGAACTTCCCCGGCCTGTTCGATTACTCCCTGGGCATCGCCCTGCCCCTGGCCTTCCTCGTGACGGCGCTGGTCGGCATCGCCATCGAGCGCGGCATCATCCGCTGGCTCTACGGCCGGCCGCTGGAAACCCTGCTCGCCACCTGGGGCGTCTCGCTTATCCTGCAGCAGGCCGTACGCACCATCTTCGGGCCGACCAACCGCCAGGTCGGCAATCCGAGCTGGATGCAGGGAGCGTTCGACCTGGGCGGCCTCTCGATCACCTGGAACCGCTTCTGGATCGTGATCTTCGCCATCGCCGTCTTCTTCGCACTTCTCGCCATCCTCAACCGCACCGCGCTGGGCCTGCAAATGCGCGCCGTTACCCAGAACCGCCGCATGGCATCGGCCATGGGCATCCGCACTCCGTTCGTCGACGCCATGACCTTCGGCCTCGGCTCGGGCATTGCCGGCATGGCCGGGGTGGCGCTCAGCCAGATCGACAACGTCTCGCCAAACCTTGGCCAGGGCTACATCATCGACAGTTTCATGGTCGTGGTCTTTGGCGGCGTCGGCAATCTCTGGGGAACCCTGGTCGGCGCCCTGACCCTGGGCATCGCCAACAAGTTCCTCGAGCCCTATGCCGGCGCGGTTCTCGCCAAGATCCTGATCCTCGTCTTCATCATCCTCTTCATCCAGCGGCGCCCGCGCGGTCTCTTCGCGCTCAAGGGCCGGGCGGTGGAAGCATGACCTCCTACTACGTGATGACTTTTCTCAGTGCAGCGACCCCCGACGACGCCCAAAAGGGCGGTGGAGGCACGCGGCTCCGCGACAGGCTCAGCGCTCTCCTTTTCGCCTCCCCCGCCCGGGCAAGAGTACAAGCGGGAGCATCGGCATGATCACCCAGATGCTCTTCCGCGCCCTCGACCGAAAGGCCATCTGGCTGGTGGCGATCCTCATCGCCATCGCCATCCTCGTGCCGGCGAGCAACCTGCTGCTCCCCGTCGACAATCCGCTGCACGTGCCGACCTATGCGGTGACGCTCTTCGGCAAGTACCTGACCTACGCCATCCTGGCGCTCGCGCTCGACCTAGTCTGGGGCTATTGCGGCATCCTCTCGCTCGGCCACGGCGCCTTTTTCGCGCTCGGCGGCTACGCCATGGGCATGTATCTGATGCGCCAGATCGGCGCCCGCGGGGTCTACGCCAACCCGGTCCTGCCCGACTTCATGGTTTTCCTGAACTACAAGGAACTGCCCTGGTTCTGGCTCGGCTTCGACCAATGGTGGTTCGCCGCCATCATGATCGTGCTGGTTCCGGGTCTCCTGGCGTTCGTCTTCGGCTGGTTCGCGTTCCGTAGCCGCGTGACCGGTGTCTATCTCTCGATCATCACGCAGGCCCTGACCTACGCGCTGCTGCTGGCTTTCTTCCGCAACGACATGGGCTTTGGCGGCAATAACGGCCTCACCGATTTCAAGGACATCCTCGGCCAGCCCATCCAGGCCGCGACGACGCGCGGCGGCCTCTTCGCCGCCACCGCCATCACCCTGGCGCTCTCGGTGGTGGTCTGCACCACCATCGTCAATTCCAAGCTGGGCAAGGTCATGGTTGCGGTGCGCGACGCCGAGAGCCGCACGCGTTTCCTTGGCTACCGGGTCGAGAACGTCAAACTCTTCGCCTTCGTGGTCTCGGCTGTCATGGCTGGCATCGCCGGCGCGCTCTACGTTCCCCAGGTGGGCATCATCAATCCCGGTGAATTCGAGCCCTCGAACTCCATCGAAGTGGTGATCTGGACCGCCGTGGGCGGACGCGGCACCATCGTCGGGCCGATCATCGGGGCGGTGCTGGTCAATTTCGGCAAGACCGTCTTCACCGGCGCCCTCCCCGAATACTGGCTTTTCGCGCTCGGCGGCCTCTTCGTCTTCGTCACCCTCTTCCTGCCCAAGGGCATCGTCGGCACGCTGCGCGGCTGGTTGCCCCGCCGCAAGCCGGCAGCCCCGGCCAAGCAGGCCCCCGCTTCCCTCGAACCCAAGGCGGCGGAGTAGCCCATGCCCGACAAGACCGGCACCATGCTCTACCTCAACGGCGTCTCAGTCTCGTTCGACGGGTTCCGGGCGCTCAACAACCTCTCGATCATCGTCCATCCCGCCGAAATGCTGGCCATCATCGGCCCGAACGGGGCGGGCAAGACCACGATGATGGATATCATCACCGGCAAGACCCGCCCGGACGATGGCGAGGTCTATTTCGATGGCCGTACGGACCTGACGCGGCTCGACGAGGCCGACATCGCCAACCTGGGCATCGGCCGCAAGTTCCAGAAGCCCACCGTGTTCGAGAGCCAGACCGTCTGGGACAATATCGAACTCGCCCTCAAGAAGCCGCGCGGCGTCTTTCCGACCCTTGCTTACTGGGCCAGCAAGGCCGAAACTGACCGCATCACCGAAATCCTCGAAACCGTGCGCCTCAGCGCCCGCAAGGACGAACTGGCCGCCGATCTCAGCCACGGCCAGAAGCAGTGGCTTGAAGTCGGCATGCTGCTGGCGCAGGACCCAAAGCTGCTGCTGGTGGACGAGCCGGTTGCCGGCATGACCGACGCCGAGACGGTCGAAACCGCCAAGCTTCTCAAGGAAATCGCCACGACCCGCTCCGTGGTCGTGGTCGAGCACGACATGAGCTTCGTGCGCGATCTCGGCTCGCGCGTCACCTGCCTGGCCGAAGGCACGGTGCTCGCCGAAGGAAATCTCGATCAAGTCAGCGCCAATCCGCTGGTGATCGAACGGTATCTAGGACGATGACAGTGCGCAGGGGAAAATCTGTCGTCGTCCCCCTTCCCCTCGCGGGAAGGGCGCTTGGATGGGGCGTGGCCGCGCGGAGGGCGCGTGCCACCCCCATTCCGTTCCGTTTTTTGGGCACCCCCACCCTCGTTCCCTCCCCACAAGGGGGAGGGAGGCGCTTTGGCTCGATCTCGCCCTTAGGTTTCCTCCCCCCTGTGGGGAGGGCCAGGATGGGGATCGGCCGCGCGCACCGTGTCGGAGTACTGCCGTCATGACCTCCCTTTCCGTCCGCAACATCGACCTTTTCTACGGCGCCGCCCAGGCGCTCAAGAATGTCTCGATCGAGTGCCAGTCCAACCGCATCACCGCCGTCCTCGGTCGCAACGGGGTCGGCAAGTCCTCGACCCTGCGGGCGATCACCGGCATCAACCCCGTTGCACGGGGCGAGATCGTGCTTGGAGAAACCACGCTGGGACGCGCCGCGCCCTATCGGCGCGCCCGCATGGGCCTGGGCTACGTACCCCAGGGCCGCGAGATCTTCCCGCTCCTGACCGTGCGCGAAAACCTCGAGACCGGCTTTGCCGCCATCTCCAACCACGATCGCAACGTGCCGGACGCCGTCTACGAGCTTTTCCCGGTGCTCAAGTCCATGCTCAACCGGCGTGGCGGCGACCTTTCGGGCGGCCAGCAGCAGCAGCTCGCCATCGGCCGCGCCATGGTCACCCGCCCGAAAGTCCTCGTCCTCGACGAACCGACCGAGGGCATTCAGCCCTCCATCATTAAGGATATCGGCCGCGCCCTGCAATTCCTGCGCGACCACATGGGTATGACCATCCTGCTCGTCGAGCAGTATCTGGACTTCTGCCGGGAAATCGCCGACGACATCTACATCATGGACCGCGGCGAAATTCAGCATTCCGGGCCCGCCAGCGATCTCGACCTGCCCGAAGTGCGCCGGCATCTGATGGTGTAAGCGACGTGCTAGCCGAACCTCTTGCAGCGCCCGTCATGCAGCGCGCCCGCGGCATAGGGCGCCTGGCGACGACTGTGCGCGACGGCCGCACGGAACTGACGACCCTCTATCAGGAGGGTTGCGCCAAGATTCGCCTGCCGCACACGCACGACGACAGCCTCCAGGCCGTCGTCATCAACACTGCCGGTGGCCTGACGGGCGGCGACGACCTCTCCTGGTCAATGCACGCCGCACCCGGCGCGCAGCTCGTCCTGACCACCCAGGCCTGCGAACGCATCTACAAGTCCACCGGCGCCACCGCCAGGGTCGCCACGCACCTCAGGGTCGATGAGGGCGCTCACCTCGACTGGCTCCCTCAGGAGACCATTCTCTTTGAAGATTCAAAGCTCGCGCGCACGCTAGACGTCGACCTGGCGCCCGGCGCCAGCCTTTGCGCGGTCGAAGCGGTGCTGCTCGGGCGTGATGCCATGGGCGAAAGCGCCCGGCGCGCGCTGCTCGCCGACGATTGGCGCATCCGCCGCGACGGACGGCTCGTCCACGCCGAAGCCACAAGAATTTCAGGAGATCCGGAGCGCGAAAGGGAGGGCCTTGCGCTGCTCCGCGGTGCAAAGGCGTTCGCTACCGTGCTTTATGTCGGAGCGAACGCCGAAGCCCGCTTCAACCGCATCCGCGCCGAACTGCCCGATTGCCCCGAAATCGGGGCGAGCCTCATCGGAGAACGGCTCGTCGTACGCGCCATGGCGCATTCAGGCCTTGAATTGCGCCGGCTCATCGTCCCAATTATCGCCACGCTCTCCGGCGCGGGCGCCGTACCGCGCCTCTGGTCCCTTTAGGATTTGCCATGAACCTGACGCCCCGTGAAAAGGACAAACTGCTCATCGCCATGGCCGCGATCGTCGCTCGCAAGCGGCTGGAGCGCGGCGTCAAACTCAACCACCCCGAAGCTATCGCCCTGATCACCGATTTCGTGGTCGAAGGCGCGCGCGACGGGCGGCCCGTCGCCGAGCTCATGGAAGCGGGCGCCCACGTGATCACCCGTGACCAGGTGATGGAGGGCATTCCCGAGATGATCCACGACGTGCAGGTGGAAGCCACCTTCCCCGACGGCACCAAGCTCGTCACCGTCCACCAGCCGATCCGCTAGGAGCTTCCGAGATGATCCCAGGCCAAGTCATCACCCAGCCCGGCGAAATCGTGCTCAACGCCGAGGCGCCCCAGATCACGCTCGAAGTCGCCAATACCGGTGATCGCCCGATCCAGGTGGGTTCGCACTACCATTTCTATGAGACCAATGCCGGCCTGCGCTTCGAGCGGGAAAAGGCGCGAGGTATGCGCCTCGACATTCCTGCCGGCACCGCCGTGCGCTTCGAACCCGGCCAGGCGCGCGAAGTCCGCCTCGTGCCGCTATCGGGCGCGCGGACGGTCTATGGCGTCACCACGCTGATCGGCACCCTCATCGGCGTCGTGTTCCTGGCGCGCGGCATCGTCGGCTACCTGCCCTTCTGGCAGAAGCTCACGCCCGAGGAGCCCTTCCGCACCAACGATTTTCGGGTCTATTCTCCCCTGTGCCTGCTTATCGGCGCAGGCTTCCTCGCCCTGGTATTCATGAGGCTTACATGACCACGCAAAACGGCCCACTGCGCATCGGCATCGGCGGACCGGTCGGCTCCGGCAAGACCACCTTGTGCGAAATGCTGCTCAAGGCCATGCGCGATCGCTATTCCATGGCCGTGGTCACCAACGACATCTACACCAAGGAAGACGCGCTGATCCTGTCTCGCGTGCAGGCGATCTCGGAAGATCGCATCGTAGGCGTTGAAACCGGCGGGTGCCCGCACACCGCCATTCGCGAGGATGCCTCGCTCAACCTGGCGGCGATCGACGAACTCAACCGCAAGTTTCCGGACCTCGACATCATTCTCATAGAATCTGGCGGCGACAACCTGGCGGCTACCTTCTCCCCTGACCTCGCCGACATCACGCTCTATGTGATCTCGGTGGCCCAAGGCGAAAAGATTCCCCGCAAAGGGGGCCCCGCGATCTCGCGCTCGGACCTCCTGGTCGTCACCCACACGGACCTGGCACCCTATGTCGGGGCGAGCCTGGAGGTGATGGAAAGCGACACCCGCAAGGTGCGCGAGGGGCGTCCCTACGTCTTCACCGACCTCCTGCGACGGGAAAGCCTCGACGAGATCATCGCCTTCATCGAGCATGCCGGCGGGCTCGAACCCGCGCGCGCCGCCGAATAGGCATGACAAAAGCGCCGGATGCCTTGGGTATCCGGCGCCTCCCTCATCTCGGCTCGGGATCAGAAGACGGCCACTTCTCCGTTCGAGACGCCGACGACGCGCTCGAGGTTGACGTGGTTCTTCTTGGCCCAGGCCTTGAACTTGGCATCGTTGTTGAGCGCCGTGCGCAACTTGGCGATCTGGCCCTTGTTGGCGCTCTCATAAGCGGCGATCTTCTTGGCATCCTGAACGCCGTTGGCCTTGTGCAGGTCGATGATCTTGACCGCCTTGGCGGCATCGATCCCCGAGATATCGGCGGCGGACCACCGGGCGACCATGCCGCTCGGGTCGGTAACCGGGGCCATCTTGGCCATGGCGGCCGGCTTGGAGGGCGTCGTGGTAGCCGCGAAAGCGCCACCGGCCGGCAGTGCCACGACCGCGGCAAGGGCGAGGACCGAGGCGAACTTGTTGATCTTCATCATTTTGGAAACTCTGTGAGAGGGGAAGGAACAAGCTTCCGCACGCGGCGTCCGGCGCGGGGGGATACGCCGAACGCCGCTGCGCGGAGAACGCGCCGGGTCAGCCCAGGGTCTTCATCCAGGCGTCGAATTCGGTCTTGGAGAGGGTGCCGTCGCCATTCGTATCGGCCTTCTTGAACTGGTCGGGCGTCAGCGAG